>JAAYHD010000003.1 GCA_012735495.1 Clostridiales bacterium
TAAAAGGAGGCTATTTAATTGAAAAAACAGGGATTTAATCCGTATCTTCCGTCATGGGAATACATTCCTGACGCAGAACCATATGTTGATTTCCTGCAACTCTACCGCTGGTTGAGTCCGGTAAAATGCGCTCCCCGTTGCCGATGATGACAGTGTTAGAGCCCTTTTCCTGTCCTAAAGTGCATCCTTTGGGCAATTTCTAACACATTCCATGCATAGAATACATTCTGTTCCATTTTTTCGTTTTCGAGAATTATCTGTCACGTCAACATTCATAGGACATACTCGTTTGCATTTCCCGCACGAGATGCATTTGTCTTTGTCACATTTTATCCTGAGAACCGAAAAGTCACTCATTGGCTTCAAAAATACAGTGATGGGACATATATATTTACAAAATGCTCGGTTATCCTTAAACGCAAATGCGAGTGCAATGCCCACAGCATAATAAGCGAGATTGCCGACAATAAATGCCCAGAACATAATCCGTTCGATATTGCCAACCTTAGCAAGGAACAATGAGGCAACAAATACCATTGAAAACGTAAATGTAATGTATCTGATCCATCCGAGATTCTTTCTTGGTTGTGATGGAGACTTGTAAGGAAGAAAATCCAAGACCATAGCTGTCCAGCAGGCATATCCACACCAGCCTCTGCCGAATAATAGTGGCCCGAAAATCTTTGCAACGGCGTAATGAATGGTGGCAGCCTCAAAAACTCCGGTGAATAAGTAATACCAGAATCCCTCGATCTGCATATTCTCATTGCAGATAAGCCCCAGATATATCAGCATATATAAGCCAACAAGCAACTGAACGATACGTCTTGCGTGCTTATATTTTTTTATAAACAGAAAAATCCCCAAAGATATAGAAAGCCCGATGTAGCTGAAATTGAAGAGGTAAAAAATATTATCCTTTGTAAGCCATAATGTAATTGCAACAGCTTCAAAGATTATGAGCATAAAAAGCGGTGCCAAATATTTCTTCAATCTATCACCTCCATTCGACTTTCCCTGACATCTATCTCACAGCCACAACTCCCCGACATCTAACTCGGCAACTCAACATAGTGACATCTATCGTGGCAACTCAACTCTCACACTTTTTGAGTCGGATTGCCCTTGGATAAGTTACCGCAGACGATTACTCGCTCCACACACTCGAAACTGTCCGAAACCGAAAAGTGCCTGAAATCAAGGGCTTTCGCGGCTATTTTCCATCTACCCTTGACATCAATACTACGGTCTCCACATGCACCGTCTGCGGAAACATGTCCACCGCGCATACCCTCTCCACCTTATATCCCCTCTCCTGCAGCATCTCAAGATCCCTTGCCAGCGATGTTGGCTTGCAGGATATATATACGATTCTGTCGACACCATAATCTATTATTTTTTTCAGTGCTTTAGGATTAACCCCGTCCCTGGGCGGATCAAGGACTATGATGTCCGGCCTTTCTTTTATGTCATCAATTACTTTTAATACATCCCCCGCTATGAACTCACAGTTATTGATTCCGTTCAGGCCGGCATTCTCCCTTGCAGCCTCCACGGCTTCTTCCACAATCTCAACCCCTATAACCTTCCGTGCTACAGGGGCAAGGACCTGGGATATGGTTCCCGTACCGCAGTACAGGTCAAATATAACTTTATCCCTGGTATTTCCTACATACTCACGGGCCTTTGAGTACAATACCTCCGCGCCAAGGGAATTGGTCTGAAAGAATGAGAATGCAGATATCTTGAACCTTAACCCCATGATTTCCTCGTATATATAATCCCTGCCGTAAAGAAGCTCCATACTGTCAGCCTGGACCATGTCCGCCGGACTGTCATTATATGAATGTATAATTCCTGTCAACTTCCCGTCCAGGTTTAGGTTAAGCAGCAGGTCAACCAGTCCGTCCATTGCCTCTTTTTCGGTCAAAGACCCGCATTTATGATTATCCGATTCGCCTTTGTATTCTACATTAGTAGAACAAGACGTGCAAAACTGCGTGGAGGTTACCAGGTTGACCAATATCTCTCCCGTCCTGGCGGCTTTCCTGACAACCAAATGACGCAGGTATCCCTTATGGGCCAGCTTATGATAATAGCCGATACCCAGCCCTTTGAAATAATCAAGCAAGCAGGACAGGATTTTGTTGTAATCCTCATCCACAATGGCACAGTCATCCGTCGTTAATATGTCATGAAAGCTTCCCCTTTTATGAAGCCCCAGCGCCAGCGGGCCGCCTTTGCACTCATCGCCGAATGTATACTCCATCTTGTTCCGGTATCCCCACTGTCTTGGGCTGCCCAGTATCCCTTCAAAGGTATATTCATCACACACCCTGTCTATCAGCCTTTTTACCTGGTCCTTTTTTATCTCAAGCTGCCTCTCATATGGAAGGGTATGATAATTGCACCCTCCGCAGTCCCCGAATACCCTGCAGGCGGGCCCTCCGGTTTCAAGCGGAGACCTTTCTACCACCTCTATAAGCCTTCCTTCCGCTTTGTCCTTTTTTACCTTATCTGCGCAAAAACGGACAACCTGTCCCGGTATAGCGTTCTTAACGACCACCGTCATATTATCAATCTCTATTATTCCTTTATTGGGGAAATCCACCCGCAGCACTTTCCCCTCATATATGTGGCTTTTTTTCATGAAATTCCACCTCATCCGTCCGTATTCTATCGCTTATGCTTATTCCTTCACCCGAACCACCGGATATACGGACACCGTCACCTGCGGCTGAATTGTCTTGCTGATAAAGCAGGCCTTCTCAGCCCGGTCCGCCAGCTGGATAACCTCATTCTTCTTCTCATCATCACCACTGTTAAGGTAAATAACAGGCTTATGAATTATTTCCTTAAATGTAAGCTTATTTCCTTCCTCCTGCACGACTCCCTCGGACTCAATCTCAAGGTGGGAGTAATCTATTCCCCTCCTGCTTAATACTGCCGCCAATGTCACCATGTAGCATGCGGAAACGGAAGCCACCAGCAGCTCTTCCGGGTTGGTGCCGATTCCTGGGCCTGCCAGGTTCGCCGGTGCGGAGTATGACATCCTGACACCGCCGATTGCCATTTCCCCTGTTCCATTGCGGTCTCCTTTCCATGAACCGCTGATATTATAAGTAACCTTTGATATATCCATTCGAATTCTCCTTTCGTAATCTACAGCTTGCCAGCGTGATACTTAAATCTCATTTCTTACCTTTGATTATAACATGACCACAATGAATAATGGCCAAAAACTCGCCTATTCTTATCAAAATCCGCCCACCGTGAATATTATATCATTATGGATATGGATTAGAAACCCGGAAACCTCATTTATACCCGCTCATAACAGGCATAAAGCACATTATACGTACTAAATATAACTCTTTTTGTACTATAATTCTATAAACTGTCGTTCTATAATAAATTGTTA
>JAAYHD010000023.1 GCA_012735495.1 Clostridiales bacterium
ACCGCGCTTTTAATTTCATTTATCTCATACTCCAGGAACGATATCTCCCTAAGTCTTTTTTCTTCGTCGATCCCGGCATTGTCATACTCATGTTTCAGCGCGGTGTAAGACTTATATGCTTCACCAAGCTCCTGCTTCAGATTCCCTATGTCATCCCTGGCATAACGGTCCAGGATTTCCAAGTGCTTTGCTTTCTTTAAAAGCGACTGGTGTTCGTGTTGTCCGTGTATGTCAATTAAAAGCTCGGCAATTGATGAAATTATCCCTTGGGTGACATTTTCGCCGTTAAGCTTGAATATACTCCTGTTTGGCATGATTTTTCTGGAAATGATTATCTGGTTGTCTTCCATCGGTATGTCCAGGCTCTTCATGGCTTCATGAACCGTAGGATCCTCCGTCTCAAAGACCAACTCCACGAGGGCATACTCGGCTCCGGTACGAACAATGCTTTTGGGTGTTTTCCCGCCAAGCGCACAGTTTATGGAATCTATGATGATGGATTTGCCCGCGCCGGTTTCACCGGTCAGTATGTTCAGATGATTCTTAAAATAGACCTCAACCTCATCAATTATGGCAAAGTTCTTAACATGCAGACTGATAAGCAATTTTGAACCCCCTCGGTTGAAACGCTTATGTTATTAAACGTATGTTCTGAAAGCATTCTATCATACCCGATGTTAATTATCAATCGTTACGCGGGAATGGGGATAAAAAATCGCCCATTTGAACAAGGAAAGTAATAATTTATACATAAAATGAACAATAACCCGTAGAAAAGCCCGCGGGGACACTATGGTGTTATCGTAATGCACCGTTAGAAAAAAACGGGTCCCGATATGTATGACTAGTCAGCGGACATTTATGTCCGATGAACAGTCAGGCATATCGGGGCTCGTGTTTTCTACCGGTGTGTGAGATAACACCATAGTGTCCCCGCGGGCTTTAACTCATCATTTTACAACGGTTATCTTGCAGGTAAGGCGTCGTCCGTTTACGGTTGCGGTAATGTATGTGGTGCCGACGGCACGGGTGATTATACCTCCATTGCTGTCGACGGTGGCGATTGCCGGATTATCGACATCCCAGCGCACTCTGCCGGTTGCGCCTTCAACCCACAAGAAAGCCCGTTTGTATTGCCCCAATACCAGCTCAGTTCTGTTCAGGCCGATTACATTGATTTCTATGGTGGCCGTCTTTCCGGAATCGGTCATGGCTGTTATATATGCTTTTCCGGTCGAATTCGCCTTTATTCTTCCGGTCGATTTATTTACACTGGCAACTCCGGAATTATCGGAGCTCCATGTTATCTTGTCCGCGGAACCCACAGGATTGAGCACAGGCTTGACTTCCCTCTGCTCTCCCACAACCATGACTATCTGCTTGTCAGCCAGTATTATTGCTGTTGCGGGAACCCTGTTGTTTACAGTGACAAAGCACACCGCTTTCTTTCCGCTGTTATCCAGGGCCTCTGCCGTTATGGTG
The DNA here is from genome assembly GCA_012735495.1 of Clostridiales bacterium. Classification (GTDB taxonomy): domain Bacteria; phylum Bacillota; class Clostridia; order Lachnospirales; family Lachnospiraceae; genus Mobilitalea. The sequence goes on from JAAYHD010000023.1 coordinate 1,483, forward strand.
GCCGTACCTGCTTTGAGAGCCGTTATCATTCCGTCTTCGTCCACCATTACAACGCTGTTGTCGCTGGATGTCCATTTTACATTCTTGTAGGTGGCGTTGCTCGGCTCCACCTTTGCCGTAAGCTGTGCGATATCACCGACCAGCATGGTCAGTGTGGTTCTGTCTAATGATACCTTTGTAACGGCTCTTACAACCTCAACCTCACAGCTGGCTTCCAGGCCGCTGCCATCCATGGCATATGCGGTTATTGTAACACGGCCAAGTTTTTTCCCTGTTACCTTACCCTTCTTATCCACAGATGCAATGGACGAATCACTTGACACCCATCTGAATTCCTGGTCGGTAACAACTACATTGTCGACCATCACGGACAGGGTGAATGATTTGTCCACCCCAACTTTGTACTCTTCATAGTTAAGTCTCATGGAGGTGAGCTTGTCCTTTACGGTGACAATACAGTCGGCAGTTATCCCGCCATCCACGGTTGTTACGGTTATTCTTGCCATGCCCGGGCTTACTCCAACAACTTCGCCCTTTTCCGATACGGTAGCAACCCTTTCATTGGAGCTTTTATATACAACCGACAGGTTTGACGCATTGCTCGGTGATACCGATGCCTTAAGGTCAAAGCTGTCTTTTACATAAATTGTCTTTTCGGAGAAGTTCAGCAGGATTCCGGTAACCGGCTGCTTTACATTCACTGTTATATATGACAATCCGCCAAGCTCTGTCCTGGCGATTACAAATGCGGTTCCAGCACCCTTTCCGGTTACCTTCCCCATTTCGTCCACAACCACTACCCTTGTGTCGCTGGATTCCCATATAATATCCGAATCCGTTGCGTTGGCCGGTACAAGCGAGTACTCCAACTCCCGGGTTTCTCCGACCGATAATTGTATCTCATTGCTGCTGAATTTTATCCCTTCCGCCACATGGCGAACCGTAACATTACAGTATGCGGTAATGCCGCCGTCTACAGTCTTAAGCATGATAACCGTTGAGCCTGCCTGCCTTGCCGTGACCCTTCCCGATGAATCCACCGATGCCACGTTAGGTCTTGTAGAAGTCCATGTGACCGTAGTATTGGTGGCATTAACCGGCAGTACAGAATATGACAGCCTCTTTGTTTCGCCGACATACATTGTAATATCCTTTTCATCGATGGATGCGGTTGATACCGGCACTTCAATGGTTATATTGCACATTGCCATGGCTGAAGGATTATCCACTGATCTGGCAATTATTGTAACTTCTCCGGGCTTTACCAGGGTAACCAGACCACTTTCGTTAACCCTTGCCACCTGGGTATTGGATGAGGTCCATACTACTTCCTTGTTCAGGGCATTCTCAGGATAAACGACCGCCCTGAGCTGTATGCTCTTGGCATCTATTTTTATGGTTACCCGCGTGTCCGATAGCTCTATTCTCGTTACGGGCTGTCGCACTGTTACGTGGGTATAACCTACAACAATATTATCTTCATTAATAGCGAATATAACGGCATTTCCTCCGGCGACACCCTGTACCGTCGCTGTAAGCGGATTTGCTTCCACAATCTTTACCACGCCTTCATCGGATGTCTTCCAGGTGAGCTTTGCTCCGATTACCTTCGGGGTAATGGTCGCATACAAGGTTTTGTATTCTCCGATGGCAAGGTTCAGCCTGTTGGGATCTATGGTAATACTATTCACCGATTGCTGTACAGTAATCTCACAGGAAGCTCTTTTAACCACGCCTTGTATATTCTGCATCGCTGTTATTACCGCCACTCCGGGTCTTATTGCGGTTACCAGGCCATTTTCCACGGTTGCGACGCTAGGGTTGTCGCTTATCCATGTGATCGGCTCCGCAGGATCGGTAACCAATGCATGCAAAAGCAGGGTGCTTGAAGTGTACATCATGGCGCTTGTCATGTTCAAGGATATGCCGTCTATGACGGTTACATGGATGAGCTTGTCCCCAATAACAATCGTGCCGTCATACAAATCCGATGATGTCTTGTATACCAGTCGTATGGTTACTTTACCCTTACGCCTGGCGGTTATAACACCCGTAGTCGGATTTACATATGCTATGTTCGAACCTCCGATCTGCTCGTAATATGCCTCAAATATACTGAAGCTCGGAATATTGGAGTTCTCAACAATATCATAAGTATCCCCGACATTCATTATTACATTTTCGTCCCCCATATAAATTGGTACGATTATCTTCATATACGCATACGGGGCATTCGTATTGTAGTTAAACCGCTGGTTAGCGTAAGCATATATTTCGTATGTGCCTGCCTTCACCCTGTTGAAGGTGACATTTTCGCTGTTTTCACTGACCGTATAGGAAAGTTTGTCGGCAGTCGGAGCCTTTCCGGTACTTACGTCAATTATTTCCCATTTAAGATTCGAAGCATATACGGCATTTGATTCTATGATAAAGTTTGCAGGAACACCGTTTACAGGAGTATAGCCGTTTTTATCATTGCCCGATTCGGCCGTCACGGGATTGCCGTTTATATCGTCAAATGAAAGGCTGAACTTCGGAGCTACTACAACCAGCAGGGAAATGGACATGGCCCGGTCCTGTGAGGACGTGGTATTGGTGGTAACCGTTATCGTTGAGCTGCCGCTTCCAATCGCAGTGACCTTGCCGGTTTCATCGACAGTTGCTACACTTTCATTGCTGCTTTCCCATGTGACCAGTGATGCGGATACGGGATCTCCCGGAATCGGGTCTCCGCTATCATCCGTTGTATAGTCAACATATTTCAGATATATCTGTTTCGGCGTACCGCCTATGTCATTTATAACAAGTATCCTCTCATTCGTTGTCGTTGAAATGGTCATGCCGGTCTTTACAAAGTCAAACTCCAGGTTGACCTTGACGAGACAACTGAGCGAATATGTATTGGTTCCATGAGTAACAACCGCCGTGATTGTGGAATACCCCGGCCCTTTTCTGACCATCTTTACAAAGTTTGATCCGTATGTGGTGGATTCGAGATCAACAACCCCGGGCTCTGAAGATACCCACTGTACACTCGTTGCGGGATCCCATGTTCCGGCTGTTATGTTAAGCAGAACATCCTCGTTTGTCATCTCGTATTCAGTACCGGCTTCCTTTTGCTGACCGTTAAACACGAAATAGTACTTGTCGGGTATTGCAACATCGGAAGCCAGTGCCGTCCTGCCCGATGACAAATATATCGCAGCGGCTATCATAATGAGCTTAGCCAACAATAATACGATTCTCCTTGCCTTCCTCATGTGTACCTCCTATATGCTGGTGTTCCGTAACGAAAAACTACAATATCCAATATTTATATCGGCGAATTGGCATCTGATTATTAGCTTTTTTCATTTATAAAGTAATTGAAAATCTTGGCATTTATGTGTCATATTTCATAAATTTAGCCGGCGGCAAAGCACATTATAAAAGGGCTTCTTCTTTAAGAAGAAACCCTTGTATTATCAATTGCTGTTCTTTTTGGTCCCGATTGTCACATGGGCGGGCTCGGCATTATATACGCTTTTGTTTACCAACTCCCTGCTGACTTCAACTCCGTCCTCATAAACAATCTTATATAGCTCAGCCACATATCCGTACTTGGCCTTTTGTGTTACCTTCTTGTATGACTCCGGCTTTGTCGGATCCTTGGTTACCTTATCTTCTGCCGGAGGAGCTATTTCTTTCAGGACTTTATTCTCAAATTTCACCGTTCTGTTCTCAGGTCTTGTTTCATGGCCCCAGATCCGGAATGTTATAACCCTGTCCCTGCTGAATGCCTCTATCAGAATGGGCAGGTCCAAATTGTTCTTAAACTTGAAGTTCTTTGAGTTTTCGGCAATCGCGGCATCATAGGCAAGATCCACGTATGATACCGTCATGGAGTGGGCGTGACGCTCGACAATCTCCAACTCCGCACGAAGTACCGCATTGTATAACGTCGTGGTTACCTGGCAGGCTCCTCCGCCTATGGTCTGCTCAATTCTTCCGGCATTGTAGGAACCGGCCATATAATAACCGTTTTCCAAGGTAAACGGAAGAAGATAGTCAAGGCTTGAGAACACGTCACCGGGATATAGCACGGCATTGTTAATCAGCCTGGCGCCGTTTGCCAGGTTTGCGGCCCTGTCCTCGCTGGAATCCTTGTACTCCGTTGTAAACTCGCCCAGTATGGTTGTGCACTTCTCCAGGTCTTCCCTGGTATACTGGGGCAGAACATCGACCATATGGGCCTGAACTATGAAATCCAGGCGGTTCCAGTTGTCCAGCTTTTCCTTGACAGTAATAAATGTCGATTCTACATCCATCCTGCTGCCAAGCTCATGGTCTGTGAAAATAAATTCGCCGTTCTTCCTTGTGAATGTGGCGTTTTTGGGCTTAACCTTATACTTCTCGGCCGCCTTCTCAAGGATTTTCATCAGCTTGTCTTCATTATATGTATATGTAAGCGGGTATACCTTTTTCCCATGCTCAATATCCTTGTTGTCCTTGTACCTTTGTATCAGGTTGCCCGCCTTGCCCAGCTTGACCGCCTGTTCGATATAATTATTAGGCTCATATTTATAGTCAAGCTCTTCCATGGTAACAACAAGGGTTGCATCGCCGATAAGGACCGCAAAGCTCTTGCCGCGAAGGCTTTCAATATGCTTTTTCAACGCGGCCTGGGCTTCCTTTACCGTCATTCCGCCAATATCGACGGTATCGATGTAAACACCCTTGGCGATGGTTGCTTCTTTTTCATCCGCATATGCGCTGTCCGGCTTAAAAAGAAGAATCAGAAAAAACGCTGCCGGGATTATATATTTAAAAAGCTTTTTCATAAAACCAAACTCCATTCTGTAAAAACAACAACAAACACGAAAGAAACAAAATTATTTTATCATAATTTGGCCACATATCAAGATATTTCAGGATATTTATACAGCCAGTTCTCCCCGTCGTATTCGTTGATTCTCTTTGTAAACTGTTCCAGGAATTTCTTTAATAACTCGTTATCCTCGTTGGCATACCAGATGTTCGATTGGCCGAAGCCGTATGCCGCACCGGCGGTTCTGCGCGGTATGGACCACTTGCTGTAAAGGCTTCTTTCCCTTCTTGGAAGCAGAACACAGTCATCGGCCTTTGCGATGGCATTGTAATGCTGGACATATACATCGGCCTCGTCAGGGTTGTCCGAAGAAAAATGCATCTCCTGGTAGTACCTGTATACAGTTGCATGCTCGTACCATCCCACAACGGTGGTGAAATTATGCGCCGGATGCTTTGCGCAGTATACCACCAGGACATCATCCACGCTGTCCGCACCGGCCATGTCTTCACAGCCGTTTATTTTTTCAATATGAAGCTGGCCCGGACTGGTCTTGGTTCCCTTTACTTCCACATACCCAAGGCAATATTTATCTTCATCACCGTATATTTCGATAGCTTCAAAGTTATATTTCTCATGGGCGTCCCTGGTCTTCTTTACATAATCGCCGCCGCCGACGGGCTCGTCGACGCCCTCATAAATCCCTTTGTAATAGTCCAGCCAGGCAATATTGCAAAACAATATTTTCATTATATTATCCCCTTCCAATATATTTTAAAAGCAATCAGATTCATGTTATATCCAATTGCTTGCACTTACACGAATAAGATTCATATATGATACTTTTGTACTATCTGTTGTATGCCGTCCGGTGATTGAACTCTATATAAATGTATACCTGTTTGTATTATAATACAACTATTTATTTTTTACAAATACATTCAATCCTGTTTCAGGTATACAGCAGGTGTTCCTAATACTTATGTACTATATTTCAATATGCAAACCGTCATTACAAAACCTTTGCCAGTAAAAATCACTCCTTATCCGTTAAGATATAGGAGTGAATGGTAGTATCCTCCTTACCGCCATATTAACTAGATTAACAATTTCGATATTCCAAATTATTAATCTCTTAATGTCCAAATTATTTTATCTATACTTTTTGGTGTCCAATAATCAGTATTAAAAATTCTATATAGAAATTTTATTATTATCGTACATCAAATAAAGCTATATTTCAACATATTTTCCCATGTAAAATAATATTAAATTTGATATCTTTCCTAATCCTAATCTCAGGATAAATTCCTCTATTACCTTCAAAAAAACATAAAAATATCCCTCCGGCATATCAATCGTTATGATATTCCGGAGGGAAAAAATTTATTTATTCTCACAGTTCCAACCTACTCATCCCAATTATGATATACTTCCTGGACATCATCGTCATCTTCGAGCAGCTCCAGGATTCTGTTCATGTTCTTGATGGCCTGTTCATCGGTCAGCTCAACCCAGGTCTGGGGAATCATCGTAACCTCCGCCTGTACCATGGGGATACCCTGTTTCTCCAGGCTTTCCCTTACCTGGCTGAATGAATCAGGATCGGTTATGATTTCAAAGCTGTCATCTTCCTCTACAAAATCCTCCGCTCCGGCGTCCAGGGCAATGAGCATCAGGTCGTCGCCCTTCATGTCGCACTCCTCTTTGTCTATGATTATCTGACCCTTGCGGTCGAACATGAAGGATACGCAGCCTGTGGTTCCCACATTTCCGCCGCCCTTGGTGAATGCGCTCCGCACATTGGCGGCTGTCCTGTTCTTATTGTCGGTCAATGCATTAACAATAATGGCGATTCCGTTCGGACCGTATCCTTCATATGTTACGGCTTCGTAGGCGGCTCCCTCATCGTCTCCGGCTGCCTTCTTGATGCTTCTTTCTATGGTATCGTTGGGCATGTTGTAGGATTTAGCCTTTGCGATAACATCTCTTAATCGGCCGTTGATATTCGGGTCGGGGCCGCCTTCCTTAACGGCAACCGCAATCTCACGCCCGAGCTTTGTAAATATCTTGCCCTTAACAGCATCATTTTTCTGTTTCTTATGCTTTATATTAGCAAACTTCGAATGTCCGGACATAATAACTCTCCTTACCTAATAACATTGCAAGTAATTTTTATGATTTATTCGGCATTTTTTAATATCTTGTTAAGTTTATCCATAACCTTTACCGTATCCTCGGCTGTTCGTATGGCGCACATAATGGTGTCGTCACCGGCTATGCATCCGACCACATTTTCCAGGTGCAGCGCGTCAAGAGCGGCAGCCACGGCCATGGCCATACCTGATACAGTCTTGATTACAAGGATATTCTGCGCCATATCCATGGACACAAAGCCTTCCCTGAGAACCCTGGTGTATTTCTCACTCATGCCGGGCTCGGTCTTGTGAATTGAGATATATTTCTGCCTTCCGCCGTCCACGGCAACCTTGGTCAGCTTGAGCTCTCTTATGTCTCTCGATACCGTTGCCTGAGTCACGTTATAGCCTTCTTTCATCAGCCATTCGGCCAGTTCTTCCTGGGTTTCAATATCATATCTGTTGATCAAATCCAGAATCTTATTTTGCCTGCTAATCTTCATACTCTTATACCAGTGCCTTTCTATATTATTTAGAAATCGCTGCCGCTTGTCAGCTTGGAGCGTAATATTTCATATAAACCTGTCTTGCCCAGACGGATTAGACTTGTTGTATATTGAGCCTTTTTTATAAGTATCTCGTCATCAGTTCCCAGATCAATAACCGTCTGCCCGTCAAATGTAGCTATCGCTTCGTCATTCTGGGTCTTCTTGCTTCTTCTGACAACAACCTTGACAGCATCATCCGCAGACACCACCACACTTCTCGGGCTTAAGGAATGAGGGCAAATCGGTGTGATAACCATGACATCCGCCTTCGGAGATATTATCGGGCCGCCGGCCGAAAGGTTGTATGCAGTCGAACCCGTGGGAGTGGATATTATCACGCCGTCACCCCTGTAGTTATCCATCAGTTCGTCATTAACATATATCTGCAGACTTATTATCCTTGAAAGGCCTTTTCTCGTAATAACTATATCATTCAGCGCATGGCATGCCGGCATAACGTTGTCGTCAGGCGGCCTTCCGCCGGCTCTCCTGCAGACCTCTCCCCGAAGCATTATCCTGTTCTCCAGCTTGTAGTCATCGGCAAACAGTCTGTCCAGCGCTTCGGTGATATGATGCTTTTCTATCTCAGCAAGAAATCCTATGGTACCTAGGTTAATCCCCAGCAGTGGAATATCCTGCCGCATCAGGCAAGCCGCGCAGCGAATCAAGGTTCCGTCTCCGCCTAGGACAATTGCGCACTGCGCTTCCGGGTCCGGCAGGAACCCGTTCTTTTCCATGTCATGCATGCCTATCAGCGTGCACATTCTGCCCGAGGCCTTGATATAATCCTCAATCTGCCTTGTTACGGTATTGCCCTTGTCTTTCCTTTCATTTGTAATGACCAAGAATCTATCCATACTTTTACTCCTAATTACTGCTAAAAGTGTATCATATAATACCATGGATTTCAAGTGACAGCTTATTGTGGGCAATGTTTACGATGTCCCGTATGACTTTCTCTTCTATCCTTCCATCCTGTGAATTCTTTAAATAAAGCAGGTACTCAATATTCCCTTCGGGGCCCTTTATTGGCGAAAAATCAAGGCCCGCACAGCCAAACCCGATTTCATCCGCGTAGGATGAGACAGTCCGGATTACCTCGACGTGAACCTCCTTGTCCCTTACGACGCCCTTTTTCCCAACCTTCTCCCTGCCGGCCTCAAACTGGGGTTTAATCAGGCACACGACCTCCCCGTCCTGCTTAAGCACATTTTTCACGGGAAGAAGAACCTTGGTCAGGGAAATAAAAGATACGTCTATCGACGCAAATGATATTTCATCCCCAATATCTTCGGGAGTCAGGTAGCGGATATTGGTCTTCTCCATGGAAACAACCCGCTCATCCTGCCTTAGCTTCCAGGCAAGCTGGTTTGTTCCCACATCGATTGCGTATACCCTGGCGGCCCTGTTCTGCAGCATGCAGTCCGTAAAACCGCCTGTTGAAGCGCCCACATCCATGCATATCTTCCCGTCAAGCTCGATAGGGAACACTTCCAGCGCTTTTTCCAGCTTAAGGCCTCCCCGGCTTACATATTTAAGCCTGTCACCCTTAACCTCTATGGACACATCCGTGCTGAACCTGCTTCCTGCTTTATCCTCACGCTGCCCGTTTACATATACATTTCCCGACATGATGATGGCTTTTGCCTTCTCCCTGGACTCGGCCAGGTTCCTGTTTACCAAAAGAACATCCAGTCGCTCCTTCATATCAATCTCCACTCCATAGGTAATCACAGCTCATCAAGAATCCTGTCGGTAATGCTCTTTGCGTCAAGCCTTAACTTTTCATAAAGCTCCTCCACACCGCCCTGCTCGACAAAGCATTCGGGTACGGAGAAATTAAGGTGCCTGATACCTTGCTTGTTGCTTCTGCATATATAATCCGAAACCTGTTGGCCGTAGCCTCCGATTCTTACATTGTCTTCCATTGTCACAAACATCACATGGTCCCTGGCCAGCTCCTCAAGCATTTCCTCATCAACCGGCGAAACAAACCTGGCATTGACCAATGTGGCGGTTTTTCCGTTCCGATTAAGAAGCTCAACCACCGATACTGCGGTCTCAACCATGCTTCCGACCGCAAGTATGGCTATATCCTTTTCTTTATATATTATCTCGCTTTTACCGAATATAATCGGTTCCCTGTGTTCATCAAGGCCCCGGTATGCCTCACCCTTCGGGTACCGAATGGCCACCGGCCCGTCATGGGACAGGGCAAATTCCAGCATCTTGTCCAGTTCCCATTTGTTCTTCGGAGCCATTACGACCATATTCGGGATATGGCTCAAGTAAGACAAATCAAAGGTCCCCTGGTGGGTCTCACCGTCACGGCCGACAATTCCCGCCCTGTCAACGGCAAATACCACGGGCAGCCTGTTTAAGCATACATCATGCACAATCTGGTCGTAAGCCCTCTGCAGAAAGGTGGAGTAAACCGCAACCACCGGCCTGAAGCCTTCCGCGGCAAGGCCTGCCGCGAATGTCACGGCATGTCCCTCCGCTATTCCCACGTCAAAAAACCTGTCGGGGAAATGCTTCTTAAAGGCACTTAAGCCCGTACCGTATGGCATGGCCGCAGTAATTGCCACAATCTTTTCATTCTGCCTGGCCAGCCGTACCAGCGAGGAAGCAAATACCTGCGTATAGGAGGCTCCGTTGCACTCCCCCACCGGCTCCCCGTTGTCTATGCAAAACGGCGATATCCCATGAAATTTGCTGGGGTTGTTCTCGGCGGGCATATATCCCTTGCCCTTCTTGGTTATAACATGAACAACCACCGCTTTTTTCGTCCTGCTTGCGGTCTGCAGGGCGGATAGAATTGCTTCTACATTATGGCCGTCAATAGGTCCTATATAAGTAAGCCCCATGTCCTCAAAAAACATGTTGGGAAGCATCAGGTACTTGACGGCGTCCTTTGACCGTTTCAGGACATTTACAAATTCCTTGCCGCCCGGCAGGTTCTTAACCAGCGTGTTTTCCATATTCGCCTTGAACTCCGTGTACCTGGTACTGGTCCTGAGCTTTGCCAGGTAATTTGCCATGCCGCCGACATTCCTCGATATGGACATGTTATTGTCATTTAAGACAATTATCATATTTGTTTTCAGCCTGCCCGCATTATTCAGGGCTTCAAATGCAAGGCCTCCCGTCAGTGCCCCATCACCCAGCACCGCTACAACCTTGTTGTCCTCACCCTTTAAATCCCTGGCCTTAACCATTCCAAGGGCTACGGATATGGCGGTGGAGCTGTGTCCCGTGTCAAACGCGTCAGCCGGGCTTTCCTTTCTCTTCGGGAATCCGCTTATTCCGCCCATCTGCCTTAGGGTATCAAACTGATCCTTCCGGCCTGTGAGCAGCTTGTGGGTATAGGTTTGATGGCCCACATCCCAAATCAGCTTATCCTTGGGAAAATCCAAAAACAGGTGCAGGGCCATGGTCAGCTCCACGACTCCCAGGTTGGAAGCCAGATGTCCCCCCGTTTTACTGACCTTCTCAATAAGAAAAGAACGGATTTCCCTGGCGAGCCTCTTATAATCCTGTGGTTTTATATTCTTTATGTCATTGGCGTTGTTTATATAATCCAGCAAACCCGGCATTCCTACCACCTCAAACATCCAGACCGGTATGACCGGCCGGAGTAATAATTACCTTTCCCTGTTTATCAGGTACATAATCAAATCTATCAGAAAATCGTTTTTGTACGGCAGTGATTCGTAAGCCTTAACCGCCCTGCCGGTAACGGCTTCCACCTCTTTTGCGGCCCTGTCTATATCCATAATGGATACATAGGTCGGCTTGTCATTTTTTTCGTCGGAATGGGTGGGTTTTCCCAGGACCTCATCACTGCTAGTCACATCAAGAATATCGTCCCTTATCTGGAATGCCAGCCCGACATTTATCGCTATATCCCTGACAACATCTATATCCTCATCCGATGCTCCCGCAAGTATCGCTCCAATAACCATCGAGGCTTCGATTAACGCACCGGTCTTAAGCAGATACATCCTGTCAAGCCTGTCCTTCGTGATTTTTTTCCCAACGAACTCGATGTCGATAACCTGCCCTCCGACCATTCCATGGACTCCGGCTTTCTCAGCCAAAATCCTGTACGCTCTCAATATTCTTTTGTAGACTATAAGGGCGGTTTCCGGATCCCCATCAACCTTCTCATACGCGCCCGCTGCCGTTTCAAACGCCAGCGTAAGCAGGCCGTCTCCAGCCAGAATGGCCATGGCTTCCCCATATACTTTATGGGTGGTCTTTCTCCCCCTACGGTAGTCGTCGTTGTCCATGGCGGGCAGGTCGTCATGAACAAGGGAATAGGTATGGATCATTTCTATTGCGGCCATGAAGGGATATAAAACCTTATAATCCCTGCCATTAAAAAGGCAGAAGGTTTCAAGCATCAGCATCGGGCGGATTCGCTTGCCTCCTGCGGTAATGCTGTAGTTCATGGCTTCAAGAACCGTTTTGTAATAGCCTTCTTCCCTGGGAAGATAACCTGAAATAATATCATTTATCCTTGATACCCGCTTTTCAAGTTCCTGTTTAAAGCTCATCGGTTTCTCCATTTTCACTAAGTATAATAAGTTCCTTCTCCACCTTGTCGATGGACGCGTTGCTTTCCTTAAGCAGCTTCATGCCTTCCTGGTACAGGGCAAATGACTGCTCAAGGCTGATATCGGGCTTTTCAAGCTCTTCGATTATATTGTTCAATCTTTCAAACGCTTCCTCCAGTTTGAATTCCTTCTCTCCCATTTTAACCTCCAAATCCTGTTAATTGCCTTCCCTGTTTATTTCCTTTTTATCCTCCACCCGTGAAACGATATCTCCGTCAATAAGTGTGATTGTAAGCAGGTCATCCTTTTTGACATTTCCGACGCTCTGCACGGGCTTGCCGTCCGCGCCTCTTACCATGGCGTATCCTTTCTTAAGCTTGGTAAGAGGAGACAATCCCTCCAGCTTCGTTATGTATATTTCAAGCTTATGTCTTGCATCCTTAAGCTTCCTGTCCATGCATCCGGAAATCCTCTGCTCCATATCCATAAGCTGCTGCCTTTTTTGCTTTATCTGATAGGATGGGCTCGCATAGTATAATCGGAGCTTTAATTCCCTAAGCCTTGATTTCTGGTATGTAACGTTGTGCATCACACCCTTGTACAGCCGCCTTTTATAATCCTGCAGCAAATTGGCAAATGCCATGTAATCATTCACGGCAAGCTCCGCTGCTGCGGACGGTGTGGGTGCCCGAAGGTCCGCCACAAAGTCGGCTATGGTTACATCCGTTTCATGGCCGACTGCGGATATAACCGGCGTATTGCATGCATATATCGCCCTGGCCACAATCTCTTCGTTGAACGCCCATAAATCCTCGATTGAGCCTCCGCCTCTTCCGACAATTATCACATCAAGGTTCAGCTTGTCCAGCACCTTTATGCCGCGGACCACGCTTTCAGCCGCTCCCTCTCCCTGCACCTGGGCCGGGTATAATATCAGCTGCACGTAGGGGTTCCTGCGTCTTGCTATATTGCATATATCCTGGATTGCCGCTCCGGTGGCGGCCGTTACAATACCAATTCTTTTCGGATACGGAGGTATGGGTTTCTTATGGCTTTTATCAAACAGCCCCTCGGCCTCCAGGTCCTTCTTCAGCTTCTCAAAGCGCTCGTACAATACGCCCAGGCCGTCCAGCACAATCTGGCTGGCATACAGCTGGTATTTTCCGTCCCTCTCATATACGCTTATGCTTCCAAAGACTATTACGCTTTGTCCTTCTTCCAGGCGAAAAGTGAGCCCTTTCCGCTGCCCGGCAAACATGACGCAAGCCAGTTGTCCCTGGGCATCCTTCAGGGTAAAATAAATATGCCCGGACGTATGGTATTTACAGTTGGAAACCTCGCCCTTGACATAAATGCTGTTGAGGTACGGGTCCTTTAAAAACATGTTCTTTATATAAAGATTAACCTCGGTAACCGTATAGGCCTGTCTCATGTGCTACCTCATTTCCATGTTTATGCTAGCTTTGCAAGCACACCGTTGACGAATCCGGGGGCGTCATCCCCGCCGAACTGCTTCGCAAGCTCCACCGCTTCATTTATTGCAACCTTGACAGGAATACTCTCGTCAAAACGCATCTCATACACGGCCAGCCTGAGAATAGCAAGCTCAACCTTTCCCATGCGGTTTAGGCTCCAGCCGCTGGCCACAGATGAAAGCATGCTGTCAATGTCATCAAGTTTTTCCATTATCGCCTTAATCCGGTCATAAATATATGCCTTGTCCTCGTCCGTGGCACTCTCAAGGAGTGACATGTGAATGTCCAGCTGCTCCGTCATGGCCTCGCTGTCATGAAACTCCTTGCGGAAAAGCAATAAAAATATGTTTTTCCTGATTTCTCTCCTGGTCAACTTGGTTTCCTCCGCTTTAAGCACTCTAAAAAGGGGGTGCTGCCGCTGCCATGCCATACGGCAGCCTGTGAGTACGCCCGCAACATCCCCTGATTTGGTACAACTATTCTTTAACTATGTTGACTCCTGCAATTCTGACGTTAACTTCCTTAACAGTAAGTCCCGTCATGTTTTCTATGGCGTTCTTAACCTTTTCCTGGACCAGCTTTGCGGTCTCAGGTATTCCGTATCCATAATCTATAGTCAGGGCCATATCCACCGACACACTGTCCGGACCGACCAGGACCTTGATACCCTTGGATAGGTTCTTCTTGCCAAACTTGCTTACTATCTCGTTCGTCACATTGCTGCCGGTCGCCGCCACACCCTTAACCTCGGAAGCCGCAAGTCCTGCAATAACCGCCACAACCTCATCGGCTATCTGTACCTCGCCAATCTTTCCGTTTTCATGTATTTTATATGTGTTTCTGATTTCAGGTTCCTTATTCACGAAAAATACCTCCTATGTTATATTTATTCGGTATCCTATATAACTCGGCATTAAGCTGCATTCGTTATATAGTATTATACCAAACTTCGTATCTTTTGCAATGAAATAATAATTATTCGTATACCACCACGGGATTTATCGTTATTTTATCAATCGTTGTATTGGTTTCGTTAAGTACAATGTCCTCCACTATGGCCAGCTGCTGATCCGTCAGGGACGGTGTGTTGATTATGACATTAACATCACCGCCGGCATTCATTGTAACCATGGCATCGGCAAAGCCCTTGGCCTCAAGCATTATCTCGGTATTGTTCTCAATCTCGGCGATACGTGTCAGCTCAATCAATCTCTCTATAACCGGCTGCTTGGCTTCTTCGGATATATTGGTGCTCTCAATAAGGGCCTGAAGATCCGCCTTGCTCCTTGCCCGGTCCTGCTCCCGTTCAATCTTCTTGCTGATAAAGAAGCTGCCGTCAAGAACCGTGCTTGCAAGAACCGCTTCTCCCGGTATATCCTCAACTTCAATTTCGCCCGTATCGGTTACCCTGTTGGCAGAGGACAGCAGGTCGTCATCGGACAGGTCGCCCAGTTCATTTGACTCCAGGTTTACAGGGGTGGTTTCGTCATTCTCATCATCGGCGGCATCCAGTGTCGTGGCATCGCCGTCGGTTACACCATTATCCGTACCGTCGGTTACGCCGGTGGTTTCATCATTGGTCGTATCTCCTGTATCTGTTGTATTCTGGGCAAAATCCGTTCCCATATCATCGGTCACAACCTCATAATCCGAACCTGCCGTATCAACCGCATCCGAATCATCCGGCTTGTCGTTATTGGTAAAACTCAAATAACCGGCAATCACAATCATAATTGCTAGTGCCGTTATTATGATCTGGTTTTTCTTGAATATATTTTTCATTATAACCTCCTGATTATTTAATGCCGTCACTCATCTTCATTACCTTAACTTTATGCGCAGGAATATTAAATAATACCTGTGCAGCCTCAATTATGTCCTTAATTATCAATACATTGTCCCCGCCCTCGGCGATAACAAGAATCCCCTCAACCTCGGGCTCCCGTACCTGTAATATGTAAGGCTGGGTATTTCCATCCCCGTCCGTAACCAAGACAGTGCTTTCTTCCTTTTCAATCCGGTTGTTTTTCCTGCTTCCGCCCTCCCCGTCTTCTTCACTGAGGCTTTCCTGAGTATACGGTACATCCTTAAGCGGAACCTGCTGCCCGGAATCCTTAAGGGTAATCATCACCTTGACTTCCCCGATGCCGTTCACTTTCCGAAGGATGTTCTCAAGCCTGCCTTCCAATTCTGATACATAGGTATTCAAACTATAGCTTGTCGTATTCGCATCATTTTGCAGGTCCGATGATTCCGTAGCGGTTTTTTTGCCTTTTCCCGAATCCTTTCCGCTTTCGCTGAACAATCCCGGAAATGAAAGCAGGATAAGCAAAACCCCGGCCGCAAACATCATCACCAGCTTTGGTATTCCGATATCTTTCAGGGATAGCTTTTTCTTTTCCATTAATGTACTACTCTCCCTTTATACTAATATTTATATTATCTTGTTCCAAATTATAGAAGTCGGACAATCTATTTTTTATTTGTATTTCCTCGGGTGAAGGCGGTTTCTGTTCGCTGCTGTCTTCATATCTGCCGGAAGGACCGCCCCCATCTCCGATGCCGATATCCGATATTTCGATTCTGCCGATGTCAACCTTGAATACCGGTACCTTGGCCTGCTCCAGGTACCCCGCGGTTATTGACATCGACCTTATGCTTCCAAAACCGCCGCTTCCGCTTTCGCCGTCATCATCAGAAATATCAACATGAAAATCATAAAGATACAGGTTGGACTCAAGCAGCATATCCGACACCTGGTTCCTGATTCTTTCCTTAAGACCTGCTATAACCGCGTCTTTCTGCTTGTCCTCCATGACCCTCAGTTCGTCCCTGAACTCCGAAATGTCTGATTGGAATATATTAACATTAAGGTAATAATCCAGAATATGCTCCATGTCAAGAAGCTTAAGCAGCGGGGATATGACAATAAGCAACAGGATCATGCCCGATACGATGCTTATGTATTTCTTGTAGCTGCTGTTCCCCAGCAGGTTCATAATGATTGTATTTAAAATCAGGTAAATGACAATATTCTTAACCCACGAAAATATCTCTCCCATGATTGCCTTATTAACCTCCGGGATTCAAAACCTTAAACAACCTTGCCGGTCGATACGGCAACTATTGTTATGGACAATATAAATAAAACCGCCCCGACTAATACACATTGAAGCAGCATCTGCGACGATTTTGCCGAGGCACTTACACATTCGACTATTCTTTTGTCCGAAATGGGCTGCAAAGCCGCGCTGCTTAGCTTGTATATCAGGGTAACCGCAAGAAGCTGTATCACGGGAACCGAGCATATTATGATTATTACAATCAACCCGGCGGTGCCTATGGCATTCTTAAGCAGGATTCCCGCACCTATTACGGTTTCCGCAACGCTTCCCACGGCATTCCCCACTCCCGGAAGGGCGTTGGATACCTTAAGCAATGCAGACCTTTTTACCTGGTCGGCCACAGGCATAATAAGCCCCTGTATTGCCTGGAAGCTTACGACCGCGGCAAGCAGACTTTTTAACGTCCATTGAATGACAACCTCCAGCAGCTCCGCCAGTCTTGAAAGCATATCCTCCCTGGACAGGTTGTTTGCCAGAATGATGATAAGATAAAAGCTCACCATCGGTATTATCACCTTGATAATCGCAAAATCCACCAGGGCGATTATTATCAGGGCCGCCTTGTAAAATGCATATGATGACACGCTTCCCGCAGAAAATGCCACCGCCATATAATAAGCCGGAACCAGGGCTTTCATAAACTCAAGTATTTGTCCGATAACATCCGAGGCTATCTGTGACGCATTTGCCAGTGAGCTTATAAGAAGCCCGAACAGAAGAAGGTAGGTAACATAATATCCGGTTTCAGATACCTGTTGGTGCTTGAACGCCATGGACAGATTTGTAAACAAAGCCGTTATTATGGCTATGGATATAAGCCGTCCGAAGGTGGTCATATGAGCTCTGATCTCTTCCTTTACCGACATGACCAGCTTGTCTGCTATTGCCGCCAGTGAAAAGGTTTCCTCACCGGACATCAGCTTGTTTACATATTCCTCGAAATCAAATGAATCCTCCCGCTTCATGATGTTGTCTATGGCCCGCTGGATGTCGTCGTAGTTAATGTCATCATCCAAATAATATGCAAATGCCGTGCCCGGAGCATATATAATAATGAAAGCAACGGCAAGCAATACAATACATACCAACCTGAATATATGATGTCGAAGCCTTGAAGGCCTTGCATTCCCATTCATGATTATCATCCTTTATATCCATCCATTTATGCTGTGCGTCAAATACGCTGTGTTTCATTAAACGAATTTCCATGATCATATAACATAAAACAAGTCACCCCACCGTCAGGAAGTTGTTGATCGTATCAAGCAAGGCAAGCAGAATAGGCATACTTATGGCCAGTATGGAAAGCTTGCCTACCAGCTCCACCTGCTCCCCTATGGACTGGTATCCGCTGTCCTTGCATAAGGCCGCGGCAAACTCGGTTACATAGGTGATTCCTATGATTTTCACCAGTATGTTTATATAAGCACTGTTTATTTTTATATATCCCTGGAGCCTGTTTATGGTATCAAGAATGGTTTCCAGCTTTCCAATGCCTAAAAACAGGATAATAAAGCAGGCCGCAATGCTTATATACAGGGAATACTCTTCCCTTCCTTTTTTAAACGCGATAGCCAATAATACCGAGATAATGCCGATTATGGCCACATTTACCATCAGACAGCCGGCCTCCCTTCCGCACTACATCATGCTGAACAGGTCTTTAATCGATGAAAACAGCTCGGAAATATAAGGGATAATCCAGAACAGGACCAAAATCAACCCGGCAAGGCTGGTCAAAAACGCCAGCTCGTCCCGGTTCGACTGTTTTAAAATCTGATTAAGTATGGTGACCAATATACCTACTATGGCAATTCTTAAAATCAAATAGATGTCCATTCCAACCCCCGCATTTTCCGATGCAGTGCCTTTCTGCAAATATTAAAAACATGTACGCTTTGTCCGTTTTCAGATTAAAATGATTGATATGAATATTCCCGCCATAATCCCCAGGGTGCTGTAAAGGTATGATTTTTCCTTAACCGTTTTTGACAAGTCACTTATCTCGTCCTCAAGCTGTGAAAGATACAGGTCAAGCGTGTTAAGCTGCATCTCCTTGTCCAGGTATCCGAGATTTTCTCCGAATTGGACAAGACCCGACTTGTCCTTCCTGTTAAGGGAAGTCTGTATAAGCTCGCCGTTTACCGCTTCCGCCCATACCTGGGCAAAGGTGCTGCCCGAATTCTCGCCCAGCTTTTCCGATACCCTTGCAAAAAAACCTTTAAAAACACCCTCATGCCTTCTTGCTATCGCACAGATTGCTTCAGGAAGCGGGGTATTGCCGTATCTTATGTCTCCCCTCAAAAGCACAATCAGCTTTCTCAGCTCCTTCAAGTTGTTTACCCTTGATTTCAGCTCTCCGCTGTAATAAAACCCCATCAGGGCAGAGGAGAGGATTATAAGTATGCACCCGACAACCTTTGTAATCTGCATCCCGATACCTCCTTTAAGCTAATACCCGGAATAATAAATCCTGTTTCCGGACGTATCGCATATTTCACTAAGATGGCCTATTCTTTTAATATTGTTAAGTATTACGTACCGCTCGAAAACCCTGTTTTGCAGAAGCTCGCCAAGCACCGGCTTGCTCCTGATATCCTCAATGGAGCTTCCGTGTACGGTGGCAATTAATTTGCAGCCGCAGCTTATTACATGGCTTATTGCCTCCAGGTCCTCTCTTGAGCCGATCTCATCGACGGCTATTACCTGAGGAGACATTGACCTGATAAGCATCATCATACCCTTTGCTTTTGGACAGCAATCCAGGATGTCGGTCCTTATGCCCAGCTCGTTCTGCGGGACCCCCATATAGCACGCCCCTATTTCCGACCGCTCGTCCACCACTCCGACATTTATGCCCGGAAGATACCTGCTGCCGTCGGAAATCTGCCTTATGATGTCCCGAAGCAGGGTTGTCTTGCCGCATTTCGGCGGGGAAATAATCAGGGTATGATAAATGCATCTGTTTTTCTCATCCACCAGGTATGGGAGAACCTCATCGGCACAGCCCTTTACCTGATGGGCAAGCCTTACGTTAATGTATGATATGTGCTTCATGCCCTTTATGGCGTCATCCTGGATTATGGTTTTCCCTGTTATCCCAATCCGGTGTCCCCCGCTTATGGTTATAAAGCCCTGGCGGATTTCTTCCTCAAAGGCATACATAGAATAATTGCTTATGTACTCCATGGTCTCCCTGATTTCGTTTTTGGATATGATGACGCCGTCAGACGGATTGTCCGCAAGGCTTGCATTCTCGGTAACAAAATATTCCCTGTTGTTGTAGCTTATGGCCAGCGGGCTGTTGATTCTAAGGCGTATTTCCTGCAAGCCGCCAAAGTCAATCTCAAGCCTGCCCAGGATAGCCCTAAGCTTTAATGAGAATATCTTGAGAACTTCGTCTTTTGTCTTCATGCTGCATATCTCTCCCCAAGGCTTATCCAACTTCTTAAAACAATATATTCCTTCCATATGAAAATATGACGGGGTTTAACGGAATCTTTTTATTGCATTTTTTTATTGTTTCTTTATAATAGAAACAACCGGAAGGCTATGGCCGCATCAAAAGCCATGGTCACATATAATTTTCGGGCAAAATGTATCGGGTTGTTAAATCAGTCGACAATATATAGGAAATGGGGAAGAACATGAGATACGGTTTAATCGGCGAAAAGCTCGGACACAGCTACTCCAAGCTTATCCATGAAAAGATGGTTGATGAGCCATATGAACTGATACCTCTGAACGAGGTAGAATTTCATGAGTTCATGAGAAAAAAGGAATTTACCGGCATAAATGTAACCATACCCTACAAGGAAAAGGTTATCCCTTACCTTGACGAGATACATCCCCTGGCGGAAAGGATTGGCGCCGTAAACACCATAGTAAATGAAAACGGCAGGCTTACCGGCTACAATACCGATTTTTACGGGCTTACGTATCTGATTGTCAAAAGCGGCATCGGTATCAAGGGCAGAAAATGCCTGATTCTCGGTACGGGAGGTACATCCAAGACCGCATCCGCCGTACTTGACAGCCTTGGCGCGGATGAAATATTACTTGTAAGCAGGCGCCCGGAAGCATGCGGGCACACGGAAGGAAGAAAGCATATCTCTTATGGGGAATGCCTTGCCGAACACAGCGACGCACAAATTATAGTTAATACAACCCCTGTGGGCATGTATCCGAACATCGATGCCTCACCCATCGACCTGGCACCGTTTACCCGCTGTAAAGCCGTAGTGGATGTGATATTCAACCCGCTTGAAACAAAGCTGGCAAAACAGGCTAAAAGCCTTGGCATATTCGCCGTTACGGGCCTTCCCATGCTGGTGGCGCAGGCCAAGCAGGCGGAGGAATACTTCAGGAATATTAGGCTTGACGATGCCATAATTGACAGGATAACCGATGAACTGCTTGAGCATATTACGGCAAATTAAATATAAAAAATGCCGGAGCATATAAAATCCCGGCTTGCAATGAATAAAGCGTAATCATCAGAATATCTTCTATTGATTACGCTTTGTTTTGCATATTATTTGTTCTATATAATCTATTCCTGTTGTTTTGCCCGATTCCCTGCTTACAACATACTCTCTGTCAGGTTGGCTATACTCTCTTCATGTACTCGCCGGTTCTTGTGTCTATGCTGATTCTGTCTCCGGTGTTAACGAACAGGGGAACCTGAACGGTTGCTCCGGTTTCAACGGTAGCAGGCTTTGTAGCACCTGTAGCGGTATCTCCCTTGAATCCCGGTTCTGTGTGGGTTACCTCAAGCTCAACAAAAAGAGGCGGCTCAACTGCGAATACAACACCATTGTGGGACAGCATCTTGACCATGTCATTTTCCTTCACGAACTTAAGGGCATCGCCTACGGTTTCTTCGTTTAAGGCAATCTGGTCATATGTTTCCACGTTCATGAAATGATACAGGTCTCCGTCCCTGTACAGGTACTGCATGTCGCTTCTGTCTATAATCGCCGGCGGGAATTTTTCAGTTGGACGGAATGTTCTTTCAGTAACACCGCCATTCTTTATATCTCTGAGTTTTGCCCTTACAAAAGCCGCTCCCTTACCGGGCTTTACATGCTGGAATTCTACTATCTGGTATACAACGCCTTCTATCTCGACTGTCAGCCCATTTCTGAAATCGCCTGCTGAAATCATACAATTATTCCTCCTTAATATTAACTACAACTACTAAGTGTATAATAAACGGTCATGATTTGCAACAATTTTTTCCCTTTAAGCTATAATTC
>JAAYHD010000024.1 GCA_012735495.1 Clostridiales bacterium
AAACTCTCTTGTTTGAATGTTTAATCCACTTCTTTGATAAACTTGGCTTCGCAATCTCTTGGATCGCTCGCTTTTTTCCTCTTGGAATTTTCAGGGTTGTTTCACTGTTCAGTTATCAAGGTGCTTTCATCACAAAAAGCTGTTTTGATAATTTACGCCGGCACATTATTGCTGCCGGCAAGGAATTACTTTATCACACTCGGTATGTGATGTCAACATCTTTTTTATTTTTCATTATTGTGCCCTTTTTCGAGGGCCGAGAATTATAATACATCATCCCCATCGTATTTGTCAAGGGAAATTGTATTAATTTTATATTCAATTTCTGCCAATTCACTTTTATTAATAAAAGCTTGCTTTTTCCTCCGATTATGCCGTATCTTCTTCGGCTTTGCGCCTATCCTGCTTCCCTTAATCAATAAAAATATAATAAAACGGAGCGGTTTTCCAATCCCGCTCCGGATATTTTCCTACCATATGCATGTTTACAGTTATTATAAGTCTTTATTTACAATCCCTTAACCGCTTTCAAGACCACGTTTGTTAAGATATTCTTGTCATACAGGAAGCTGAGTATCGAGCTGCTCTCAATCTGCTTAAAGGCGGTGCTGCCAAGTTCCGTTCCGCTGAACATTGTCACAATCGTGAAAATTATCCATACAACTACCAGCCCCTGCAGGCCTCCGACCAGCAAGCCTGCCAGCTTGTTGATTTGATTGAGTATGGGCAGCTTGCTTATGATATTCAGTGCAATACTTATTACCCAAAGTCCGATAAACACAACAACAAATGAGATTATGAACGACATCGCTTTAAGCGCTATATCGGTCACATGGGCGGCAATATACGATTTTGCATTGGTCTCCTTTTGCGATTTGTTCTTTATAAGGGATTCCTTGATGGATTTCGGCAGTGGCAGCTCTCCTATCAATTCGTCAATACCATCGGTATTCTCCAGCCCCTCAAACAGAATTGCCTCCATCTTCTGCTTTGTCTTTTCGTAGAATTTCTCGTTATTCTTCAGCATGTTGTTTACTACCGGGCTTATCCATACGGATATGGCCATTGCAATTATAAAAGAGAACAGCGAGAATAAAATTTTTGTCAGTCCTACCTTCAGTCCGGTTAAAGCGTTTAGAATGATTATTACTAAAACTATAACAAGCATCCAATTCATAATCCCCTTGTATGATGTACCCGGATGCAGGCACATCATACCTTCCTCCCTTCATGTTTATTATTACAGCTTTACTCTACAAGCTGTATTGTTTGTATCTCTTTAGGATTAACCATAAAATAGCGGTCAAACTGGTTGATAGGATACAATGCGGAAACATTTGTGTTAAATGTGTATCTGAACTTTTCCTTTCCGTCTGATTTGTAAATCACGCAGGTCAGGTCGTTATGCATGATGATTTCATCCCCGGACAGATATATGCATGTATAATCAAAATTAAGCTCCTTTTCCAGTAACTTGTCACCCTTAAGATCATAAAGCAGAAGTGTTTTTTCTTTTTCGTCCTGGTCCGTTACAATGAGGCCTGCATATTTTGAGTTATGAAGAACGCTTTTTACTCTCCCCTCTACGGTTATCTCTTTTGCCAGTTCCGCAATTTCTTCCATTGTAAATATCAATAATCCGTCCTCCTTGAAGGCGCACACCGTGTCATTATCAAGAAATGTTATCCTGGGCACCATTACATTATTATATATTAATGCGCCCGCAAGACGGTCCGTAAAATTCTTGCCCACTTCTCCGTAATTGAGAAACAGGATGTTATTGACTATTTCACCCTTGTTAATGCTTAAATAGGTCGCAGCCACCTTTTCGCCGTCATCCGAAAGGGAAATATCCATCGGATATCCGTCCTTTACCGTGTTGGTTATTTTTTCACCAAGAAGCGCGCCCTCCTTGCTGTATAGCTCAATATAACTGGTGTCATCTTCTATCATAAGGACAGCCACAACTCCCTGCCTGGCAACCTCGGCCTTAACAATCGGCTTATTCATTGTAAGGCTTTTTACAAGGCCTTTCCTGTTAAATATGCATACCTGCCTGCCGCCCCTGTCCGCAATAACAACATAATCGCCGCAGACATCCCCAACAGGCTCGGCCATCTCGTATGAACCGTTCCAAAGCAGGCTTCCCTTGCTGTCAACGGCAATAGCGCCATCCCTACTGTATCTGACCACCGCGTTTCTATATTCCAAATAACCGCCCAGCTTCTCTTCCGTATTATCTACCCGGTTCATAACCTCATAATCGTTATAAGTGCGGTTATACAGTCTGATTACATAGATAGCCCCGGCAATTACAAGAAGTATCAATAAGGCTGAAAATATAATAATCCGGTTTCTTCGATACCTGTTTCTTCTTTCGCTAAAATCTCTCACTGCCAGTCAACCCATCTCCTATAAAATGACCTTGTACGCTATGGCTTATCTTTATACATTATACCTTATTTTTTTTCTGTTGGCACTACATATTTTGCTACGGAAGAATAAGCTTCTGCCCTATGTATATCATGTTTTCGTCCTCAATATTGTTCAGCCTTTTAATAATTGTAATGTAATTTGCCGACTTATAAAACCTGTAGCTGATGCCTGCCAGGGAATCCCCGGGCTGTACAATATAATATTTGACGCTTTCAGCCGCTTCTTCATCCTGCCCCTGACCGTCCGATGCACCGCTGCCGTCCGTGCCGTCTGTCCTCCCGTTTGTGTTATTTACATCATTTTGACCGGCGTTATCATTACTGCCTTCATGGTTCGAATTTACCATTTTATCCCCGGTATTGCCGGATACCGTATCACTTCTGTTTGTGTCAGGCATAGGAGTAATCTCACCCGGAACCACTTCGATATCAAGTATTTCATCCGATGTGTCCGCGGTATTGTCGGCCGTCAGCGCATTTTCTCCGTTTGAACCGGCATTTTCACTTTCGTTCCTGAGAAATGCGGTCTCTACCTGTTTTAAATTTGCAGCTATGGATTCCAGTGTCTTTTGCATATCTTTCATCTGGCCATAGTTGTTGAGTGAAGCCGCTCCTATGATAAGAATGATAACAGCAAGCAGCGTTCCCGCCGCATATATCAGCTGATTGGTATATTTGATGCTGTTTGCGGGCTTTTTGTTCTGCAGGACCGTACGGATCTCCCTGGAGACCCTGTCATCATATTGTTCCCTGTCCTCAGGTCCGTCCTTGCTCTCAATCATATAGTTCTGCATTTCCTCGTTTTTCTCATAATATATGTAATAACCTTCCTGCTTTACAAGAGAACCGTTTTCGTATAAATAGAACGCTTCATCTTTTTCCATGTTGTCAAAGATAAGAAGGGTCTTGTCCTGCCCGGCGAAATTATCAATATGAAGCTTAAGAATCTTTTCCGTATTCTCAAACAAGTAACCCGGACCGCCGATATACCAGCCCACAATTTCCGCATCAGGGAAATATTTTTTTATATCCTCGTAAATGGCCGTCCAGTGGTCATTGGTAAATACCGCTTCACCGGCAAAGTCAAAATCCTTCACTTCAACTGCACCGGATATGAAAATGCATTTTCCCTGGGCGGTCCTGGCATAACGGCCGACCAGCACGGCCACACGGCATAGGCCATAATCCTCCCCGGAAAGCCGCCTGGCATAGGTCATTACATAGTCTTCCACATAGATTCTCCTGGAACCGCCGGTTTTCCCAATCTGGCGTATGTTTTTCGGCATTTTAAAGTCCCCGTAAATCTTGTCCGCCTGATTTGCTTCAGCATTCTCATTGCTATAAACAGATTCTATCATAAAACCCCTCTCCCATCGGCCGCTTATTCCGGTACTCCCCATAGTACCATAAGTGCGGTTTTCTACTAATAATAGCATGAATCCGGCTTAAATCATGTCGTATTAGGTAGCGGGCGGGAAAGAAGTTATCATCATTTTTCTGCTTTTGTTCCCATATTATTCCTTTTCAGATGGGCTTTGTCATATGAAAAAAGCCTGAATGCACAACAAGCAGTAATAAAATGCTTTGAATGTCTATAATTATAGATTTTGGAAATACTTTATTTTAAGCACATGTTTTATATCTTTGGAGGGATTATGAGCATTTTCTTCAGAAGTAAAAATAAGATCATATACTTTGACTCAAATGAAAGAAATTCGGCTTACGAGTTGGGGCTGGCTTTGTCCCTGTGCATAAAGAAGCATCTGATTTCCGCAAGAAATATTGTTTTTCTGTGCATAGGCTCTGACCGGGCTACGGGAGACAGCCTCGGGCCGATAATAGGATACAAACTGTCAAAATATATTAATCATCCCAATTTTCATATCTACGGTACCCTGGCGCATCCGGTCCATGCCAAAAATTTAAAAGACACCGTCGCTATGATAAAGAAAAAGCACGGCAATGCCTTTATCATCGCTATCGATGCCTCATTAGGCAAGTCCGATCATATTGGATATGTGACCTTGGGTGAAGGGCCCCTAAAACCGGGAGCCGGTGTTGATAAGGATCTGCCCGAGGTCGGCGATTTATTCATCACAGGTATTGTAAATTTCTCAGGAATGTTTGAACACATGCTGCTGCAGACGACAAGACTGAATGTGGTCATGTCCATGGCCGACCTTATCTGCACAGCCATCAGGTACTGCATTAATCACCTGGAGCCCCACATGCTGAACGAATTATCCAAAGCATAAATGACGGGCTACATCATGTTCTGCCTGAAAAACTGAATTGCTTCGGAAATATTTGATGCGTTTCCGGCCTTGATTATATTGATCAATGATTCAATCTTATCAGGGGTCATAAGGTCTTTGCCGATAAACGGCTCATACTCGCCGGCAATTTTTAAGGTCAATGCCTTGACCATTTTATCCGTCTGCTCGGATTTTGCCGCTATTTCCTTGTTTTCAGCTTCAAGGGCAGCTATTTTCTCATCATATTTTTTTCTTATCTCAGAGGTAAGGATCTGGGCCGTGGTATTATCAAATGTTAGCAGCGCTTCCGTCTTCCGGCGTATAATCTCAGCCGCCTCGTTATCAAGTCTTTTTATGTCATCATCAAAGTCCTCAAGCCCGTATACGCTTTCGTCCTTGTCCTTTTTTATGCCCTTCTTTATGGATTTTATTTTTTTGTTATTGCCTGCGATCTCATGCCTCAGTTTGCGGATCTCTTTTAGTGTGCCGCCATGCTTTTCTTTTGTGCGGTTCCAGATTAACAGGTACAATCCTCCGAAAATTAATACTGTGGCAATATACAAAATGACAAGGTACGGTATCTTTTCCTCGGGAAGGGCATAGAAATATATTCCGCAGGGTATTATTAACAAGGTAATTAAAAGAGCAAAAAATATTATAACAATATCAGAGAAAAACCCCGGGTAATATAATGCATAGTAAAGCTTCGTATTGCAATAAAAAGGGACATGGTTCTGCTTTGCCATCGCTTTTGCCTCAAGCTTAAGCCTGTGGTTTTCTTCCCGAAGCGCAAATGTTTCCGCGTCCATCCGTTCGGAAACCTTTTTATGCTTGCGCTTATCCCTCTTGCTCCTGATCTTTTTTATATCGGATTTTATCTTGTCAAGCTGTTTGTCGTATGTGCTTTCTATTTCGTTTCTTCTCTTCCTGACAGTGGAAGCCACCTCGTCTGCCGCTTCCTTTTCCAAGCTTTTTATAATCTTGCTGTTATTTTCTTCATCCGCCTCAAGCTTTGCATAATTTTCCCGATACCCTGCAAGCTCCAGGAGTGCTTCCTGGATTTCATACAGCTTGTCCACTCCACCGGCCAATACGTTCCCTTCATCCATAACATTATCCCCCTGGTACATTATTATATAATCTGTACGTTATACTTGCATTCTAACCTTGTTTTCACGGCTAGTCAAGGGTGGCTTCCGCACCGCATCTTTATTTACTTTTGCTTTTGCGTCAGGGCCCTGAATGAATTCAAGATTGCCAGTATTGTCACTCCCACATCTCCGAATATGGCTGCCCAGAGGTTTGTTATACCCAATGCGCTGAGTATTAGTATTATTATCTTGATGCTTAATGCAAATATTACATTCTGGTAAGCTATTCCGATTATTTTCCTGGATATTTCCATGGCTTCCGGTATTTTGGAAGGCTCGTCGGTCATTATGACAATATCGGCAGCTTCAATGGCGGCGTCAGAACCCAATCCGCCCATGGCTATTCCCACATCCGCCCGGGCAAGGACAGGGGCGTCGTTTATACCGTCACCGGCATATACCAGCTTATCATTACCCGACATCCCGGACATTATCTCTTCCAGTTTATCCACCTTATCCGCAGGCAGCAGTTCGGCATAAACCCTGTCAAGCTTTAAATCTTCCGCTATCGTCTCGCCGGTTTTTTTATTGTCCCCGGTCAGCATAATAAGATTTTTGATTCCCAAATCCCTAAGCTCCTTAACTGCCCTGGCCGAATCCTCCTTTACCTTGTCTGATATTAGAATATATCCCGCATACTCTCCATCAACCGCAACATGCACAACCGTTCCAATAAGGCCGTGATCTGCGTGTTCAATTCCCTTAAGCTTCATTAGCTTATCATTTCCAGCGATAATCTTCCTGCCCGAAACCATGGCCTCGATACCGTGTCCTGCTATTTCATACACTTCCGAAACCTTGGAACGGTCTATTTCCCTGCCGTATGCCCTCCTGATCGACTGCGATATCGGATGATCGGAAAAGCCCTCGGCATGGGCGGCCAGCTCCAGCAGCTCATCCGCAAGCTTTCTTTCTATCTCTTCGCTTTGACCGTCGTTATCGTCTTTGCTCAATAAACCTGCCGGGTTTACCTCCTGAACCTCAAAAACTCCCTTTGTCAGTGTACCGGTCTTGTCAAAAACCACGGTTTTTGCATTCGACAGTGCCTCAAAACAATTGCCGCCCTTAACAAGAATTCCTCTTTTGGACGCTCCCCCGATTCCGCTGAAGAAGGTCAGCGGTATTGATATAACCAATGCGCAGGGACATGAGACAACCAGAAAGGACAATGCCCTGTATATCCAGTCGCCAAAACCCGCCTCATCTATTAACAGCGGCGGAAGTACCGCAAGCAGAACGGCTAAAATAACCACTACGGGGGTATAGTATCCGGCAAATTTGGTTATGAATTTCTCCGACTGTGATTTTCTGCCGCTGGCATTTTCCACTAAATCGAGAATTTTTCTTACGGTGGATTCTTCATACCCCCTGATAACCTCTGCCGTCAAAACACCGTTTACATTTATACATCCGCTTAATATCTCCATTCCGGGCTCCACTTCAAAAGGAACAGCCTCACCCGTAAGAGCGGAAGCATCTATCATTGAAATCCCCTGGACAACCCTTGCATCCAGGGGGATGCGTTCACCCGGTTTTATTACAATCATATCTCCGACTTTGACTTCGTCAGGAGATGTTTTGATTATCTCGTCACCCTTCCTGACATTGGCATGGTCAGGCCTGATATCCATTAAATCAGAAATTGATTTTCTCGATCTGTCAACCGCGTAGTTCTGGAACGTCTCGCCTATCTGGTATAACAGCATGACCGCAATACCTTCGGCATATTCGCTGATTATCATGGCTCCTATGGTGGCAATCGCCATTAGGAAATTCTCATCAAACACCTTGCCCCTGAAGATGTTCCTGACCGCCCGAAGGACAATATCTCCCCCGACAATTATATAGCTTGCCAAAAAGAACACCACGTTTATTATGTTATGGCCGGTATTCAACAATACCGCCGCTGACAGCAGCACAGCGCCGGACAATATTCTAATTAACTGCTTTTTAACATAATTATTCATGCAAATACATCCTCCGGCTTTGCTATATGGCTGGCACCATTCTTGTATCAGGCTCTATTCTTCTTACTATTTTTTCGGCTTCCTCAATGACAGAGGGCATTTTATCATCATCGGCGTCAATTACCAGTTTTTTAAACATAAAATTAATGCTTGCTTCATTAACACCGGGCAGTTTGCTAATAGCCTTTTCCATCTTCGAAGCACAATTTGCACATCCGAGACCTTCTAAAATAAATTTCTTTTTCATAAAATATTCCTCCATCCTGTTTTTTACTCGCTGCTGTCGATGCGACAGTCATAAGCCTGTGGCTTTTATCTTGAATATTTGAACATGTATTCATATGTAAAGCAAAAAAATATACGGATGCCCGGATTATTTCTCGCTGGTATGTGCCAGGCCCTGATCAAAGATCATTCGCACATGCTCATCATCCAGGGAATAATACACCACTTTGCCTTCTTTTCTGCTTCTTACAAGCTTGGCTTGTTTTAAAACCCTCAGCTGGTGGGATATTGCCGACTGGGTCATGTTAAGCAGACAAGCGATATCGCACACACACATTTCCGCCTCATCAAGAGCCCATAAAATGCGTATACGGGTGGAATCCCCGAACACCTTGAACAGTTCCGCAAGATCGTACAGGGTTTCTTCCTTCGGCATCTTTTTCCTGACCTTATTGACAACCTCCTCGTGAATTACTTCACAATTGCAGCTTTCAACCGGTGCATATTTGCTTGTCATGGTGCCACCTCGCTTTTCCGCTTATCATATGAATAATTGTTCATATGTTTAAATATATTATATTCATCATATTTCTAAATGTCAACATGTTTCCAAAGATTTTTAAAGTTCTTTCCCGCAGCTCTTGCAGAACTTCGCATCCTCGTCGTTAAGGGCTCCGCACTCCCTGCACTTAACCTTGATGACTTCTTTCTGATCCTGGGGTTTTGTTATATTCCCGATTGCATCGATGTTGCTTATAACATCGTTAATCATGCCGCCTTTGGCTTCATTGAAGGGCTTTAAATCCTCCCTTGCCTGCTCAGGATCCAGCACCAATCCCGAACCGGCCGCCCCATGGGCTCCGATGCTGGCAATAAAAGATCCTGCAATTATTAGAACAATTCCAATAACCGGGGGCAAAAATGACGGTGGTTCAAAAGTCCTCATGGATGACACGAACGAGAAGAAAAAGGAGATAAATAATAAAAAACCAACCACCCCGGTTCCAATTCCGATGTAATATGTTATTTTTCTTTCCTTTGATATTTTTGACATTATAAAATTCTCCCCCTGTCTTATAATTTTGGCTAAAGCTCCACCCTTCCCTCCAGGGCACGAAGAAGCGTAACCTCGTCAATATACTCCAGGTCTCCTCCCACCGGAATGCCGCTGGCTATCCTGCTTACCTTTATTCCGGCAGGCTTGATCAGCTTGCTCAGGTACATTGCGGTGGCCTCGCCTTCCAAGCTGGAGTTGGTTGCTATAATGACCTCTTCCACGTCCTGTTGGAGTCTCACCATAAGCTCCTTTATCTTTATGTCCTGCGGCCCTATTCCCAGCATTGGGGATATGGCACCGTGAAGCACATGATATACCCCGTCATACTTTCCTGTCTTTTCATATGCCGCAAGGTCCCTGGGATTTTCAACGACCATTATCTGCTTTTTATTCCTTCTTGAGGACGAGCAAATCGGACACAGCTCGGTGTCCGTAAGAGTCAGGCATTCCTTGCAGTACCGGACATTTTTTCTTGCGTCCGTTATGGCATTGGCCAGTCTCACCACGCTGTCCTCAGGCAAATTAATAATATGAAAAGCAAGCCTCTGGGCGGTCTTTGCTCCAATGCCCGGCAGCCTTGACAACTCTTCTATTAACTTGCTTATTTGACTGCTGTAGTAATCCATTAGAACGGGAATCCTCCCAATCCGCTTAATCCGCCTGTAATTTCACTCATCATCTTTGAGCTTTCCTGCTCCATGAGCCGCAGCGCCTCGTTTGTCGCAGCTACGATCAGGTCCTCAAGCATCTCGACATCGTCGGGATCGACAACATCCTTTGAAATCTTGACAGATACAATTTCTTTCTTCCCTGAAACGGTTACTTTCACAGCTCCTCCGCCTGCAGCAGCTTCCCAGGTCTTTTCTTCAAGCTCCTTGGTCTTTTCCTCCATCTGTCTTTGCAGGCGCTGTGCCTGTTTCATCAGGTTGTTCATATTTCCCGGTATTCCCCCGCCGGGAAATCCGCCTCTTTTTGCCATACCGACAAGCTCCTTTCATATGCATTAAGTTCTATTCATATTGTATGGGCATCTTTACTATTTTGGTTAGATCCACAACATCCTTCATGCTTTCTTTACTGCTGTCAATACATCTTACATCAATCTCAACTGTTTTATGAAGCATTTTCGTTATGGTCTCCCCGATTATCTTCATGTTTTTTTCACTGCCTATTAAATCCTTGGCAAATGAATCCCCAACAACGATTACAAGTCCCCTGTTTTCATCTATGCTTAATGTCGCATTCTCAAGTGTCAGGCCCAGTGCAGGCGCCTTCTTTGCTATCTGGGCTTTTATATTGCTCCAGACGCTTGCCACCTTTTTCAGGTCCTCCGGAAGCGCTTCCGGCAATATCTCTTCCTTTTTGGCCGGTTCCGGTTCATCTGCCGGTTTCCCGTGCTTTAAGCGGTCGGGACTTACGGTAAAACCATTCTCCAGCTTTTCTTCAAGTATTTTTATCCTGTTTATCAGGGCATCGTAGTTTTGCTCCATCTGAGGCCTGCACAGCTTTATCAAGGCCATCTCCAGAAGCACTCTTTTTCTTGGAGCATAACGAATCTGGTTTGACAGTTCCGACATTACCCTGATATACCTCATAAGAACATCCTCGTTCAGGGACTGTGATTCCGCCTTAAGCAGCATTAGGTTCTCCGTAGACATATCTATGATAATATCGTTTATATCGTCAGTGGTTTTAACTAAAAGCAGGTTCCTGAGATACCATATGAAATCCGTAACAAACTGCGAAAGCTCCCGTCCGCCGCTTTCGACCTCGTCCAGTATCCGGATGCATCCCGGAACATCCTGGCTGTCAACCGCCTTAAGCAGCTGTGAAAACACCCTTGTATCCACGGTTCCCAGGACATCCAGGACATTGTCATAGGTAATCCTTGTTCCCAGGTAAAAGGAAATGCATTGGTCAAGCAGGCTTAAGGCATCCCTTAATGAGCCGTCCGCCATCCTTGCAATATACCGCAGCGCCTTGTCCTCTATCTCTATCTTTTCCTGATCCATAAGCTCACGAAGGCGGTCAGTTATGGTATCTATGCTTATTCTCCGAAAATCATATCTTTGACACCTGGACAGAATCGTGACCGGGATTTTATGAACCTCAGTCGTGGCCAGTATGAAAATTACATAGGACGGCGGCTCTTCAATAGTCTTAAGAAGGGCATTGAAGGCTCCGGCCGAAAGCATGTGGACCTCGTCTATGATATATACCTTGTACTTGCCTTCCGTCGGCGAGTACCTGACTTCCTCAACAATTTCCCTCACGTTCTCCACACCGTTGTTGGAGGCGGCGTCTATCTCAATAACATTCATGGATGTACCGGCCATGATTGCCTTGCACATGCTGCATTCATTGCAGGGATTCCCTTCCCGGGGGTTTTCGCAGTTAACGGTCTTTGCTAAAAGCTTTGCAACGGTGGTCTTTCCCGTTCCCCTGGTTCCGGTAAACAAATAGGCATGACCTATCCTTCCCGATTTAATCTGGTTTTTCAATGTAGTGACTATATGGTCCTGACCCTTTACATCATCAAAATTGTCAGGTCTGAATTTGCGATAAAGAGCCATATATGACATACATGGTTTCCTTTCTAACGGCACATCCTTTGCACTGCTGTTACCGTCTCATTATAACATTGCGCTATTTTAAAATCAATTACTTGTGGTATCGCATAAGCCCATGAGCAAGATGTCCATGAGCTTTTTGCTCAGATAATTTGCTCAGGTATTTTGCCCTTAGGCAAAAAGCCATATATATTCCATATTCAGTTCTCCAGCTTCTTCTCAAAGTGCTGGTAATCC
The DNA here is from genome assembly GCA_012735495.1 of Clostridiales bacterium. GTDB lineage: Bacteria > Bacillota > Clostridia > Lachnospirales > Lachnospiraceae > Mobilitalea. The sequence goes on from JAAYHD010000024.1 coordinate 11,898, forward strand.
TTGCTGTTCTTCCATTCTCCGCCCCAGGTAAAGCCCCTTTTTATAAAGGCGCTGTAACACGGATCATCCTTTCGTATGTAATAGGCATTGTCCTTTGTCCTGTCAGTAAACTTCGCGGCATTTTCGGGAAATACCTCCTGCGTGCCGTCCTTTGTGCGGACATACGGGTTGTATAGGGGGTTGATATCGATGGCCAGACCGTAGCTGTGGACCGACCGCCTGGTGGTCCCTTCAACAAGCCTGTAGTTAAAAGCCGACGTATTGTTGTCCGCCATGGATGCCTGGTCGTCCGCATCGTATTTATCTATAAGATACATTTTCTCGATGGGATATTTAAGCTCGTAAAGTTCCTTGAAAATATCCAAAACATCCTGTGCTATGGCCTTGTTCACAATCAGCTCTCCGACCCTGGTCATGCCGCTAAAATCCACATGAAGCACCCGTACATACCTGAGGTCTTCATATGGAATATCAGCATCTTCCTTGTATGACTTGCCCGTTATATAGTCTATCAGCTGCTGATCCAACTCCATCTCATAAAACAGGGAATCGATAATCTCCCTGCCAAGCTCCGCGGTATTTACAATGCTTCCCGCCGCATAATCATCTCCTGCGTGCGCCAATACTTCTTCCGACTCCGACATGACTGCCGCCTCCTTTATCTCCGTCCCCTTGTCAGCGGTTATATCATCTTTATTTTTCGTCTGTATGCCGGCCGCCATTTTCCCCAGCTCTCCTGGTTCGTTTTCCTCGGCCGATGCATTATTCATATCCCGCGGCATGCTATCATCAACAGGCGGTGATAATTCATTCGGTGATTCCTTCTTCCTACATGAACATGCCAAAATGCAAAGAAGGAGAATCCCAAACAGCTTAAGATTTCTCCCTCTCATAACTAATCCTCCTCAATAACCTGAATCTCCAGATAGTCAAAATCAATCGGCTCCACGAAATTATCCTGAAAAAATCTTGCCTTATCGAATCTTTTAAAACTGGCAATGGTTGAATCCAGCCAAATAGGCTTTGACAAATCAAATTCACGGCAAATATCGTCAATGGCTGCGAATACCTTCTGCGTTCTTCTCAAGTCGGGATTATCATTGCTCACAACCATGTTCTTCACCATTTTGTTGTCCTTGAATATTTTTGCCCATAAGCGAAACATGACATTTTCCTTTCTTCCGGCAGGCCGCTTAAGTCTCCCTGTGTATTTACCAAAAAGTTGCGAAACAGGTCCGTTATGTATATAATTATTATGAAGCAAGCCTATATATAAAGTATTGCTCCGTTATATTATAGCTAAATCGAACCGATTTTAAAAGCATCTATATGGAAATAAGAAGGTTTTAGCATGGATGGAAATGAACGCAGGGAGAAGTTGCTGCAAATTTTAATATCCTCAGACAAACCCGTTTCCGGAAGCGAGCTGTCAAGCATCCTTGGCGTAAGCCGCCAGGTCATTGTCCAGGATATCGCGCTTCTTCGGGTATCAAACAACGATATCATTTCAACCACAAAAGGCTATATGCTGTACCGGTCCGACGATAAAAAAGTACGGCGTGTCATCAACGTCAAGCATTCCACCGATGCCATAGAGGACGAGCTTTGTACAATTGTGGACAATGGCGGCAAGGTCCTGGATGTCCATGTAATTCATGAGATATACGGCCGGATTATGACGGACCTGATAATCCGAAACAGGAACGATGTGTATGACTTTGTAAAACAGGTTAAGGAAAAAAAGATTGTTCCCCTGAAAGAGCTTACTGCAGGGGCACACCGCCACACCATAGAGGCCGACAGCGAAGAAACTCTTGACAAGATAGAAGAAGCTTTAAGAATGAAAAATTACTTAATCGACTGATATATATTTTACCGGAAGGGTTTATGCCCTTCCTATTTTATTTATATTTTCATTTCGAAATAAATAGAAAAAAGTACTATTTTGTTGTAAAGCTGATATTTTTGTATTATGCTGTATATAAATTATAAAATATAGGAGGCCGGCCTTGTTAGTACTTTACATTTCAATGCTCGACTCCGAGCAGGATAAAAAGAAAATGGAAGAAATATATAATGAACATAAGCACGCCCTATATATGTATGCCTTGAAGCTGACGGGAAATCAGGCGCTTGCAGAAGATGCGGTACATAGTACCTTTATTGCCATAATTGAACAAAAGGAAAAATATTTCAATTTAAGTCGTATGGATTTTCGCTGCTCATCCGTTATTATAGTGAGAAACAAATGTATCGACCTGCTTCGCAAGCAGCAAAAGTATTCGGATACACCTTATGAAGAGCTTGAAATATTCATTGAGTCCAAAGATAAGCCCGTGGAAGAACAGGCCGTCGTTTCTTGCGAGTATGAAGCCATCCGCAAGCACTTGGCCTCCATCGACGAAATAAGCAGACAGGTATTAATCATGAAATATTATCTTGGTATGTCATATAAAGAGATTGGCGATGCTCTAAAAATGACACCGAAGCATGTTGAAACAAGGATTATGCGTGCCAAGGAAAAAGTACGCAAACTGATCAGGAAAGAGGGTGAACTGTTTGATGAGTAACGAAATAAGCGACCTCGTTTTCGAGGCATTATTTCGGCAGGCTGTTATTGACGATTTTATTGACGAAATAAGTTCATTCCCTCCGGATGATGTACTCGCCATGGAATATCCTTTGTCACCGGCTTTTGAGCTGCGAATGAAAAAGCTGTTTGCCCTTGACCGCAGAAAGGAAGCTGCCAAAACAATAATCCGATACGCGAAAAAGGCCGCTGTAATTGTATTTGTCATAATCAGCCTATTATTCGGTGCTCTGATGCTGAATCCGGAAGTCAGGGCTGCCGTAAGTAAGGTCATCATCGAATGGTACGAACAGTTTACTAGAATTTCTTTTAGGAGCGAAGCTACGGACACAAGTAAAAAGCTAAAATTAAAGCCTTCGTATATACCGGATGGGTATACCGAATATTCTTTTGTAGTTTTCAATAATATGACAGATATTTCATATATAAATGACGCAAAGGATAAAATTGTTTTTTCATCAAGGCCTAGTGACAATATCCCCTATATTACCGTTGACAACGAAAAGCATGATATAACAGAAATATCGGTTGATGGAAACAAAGCCTTTGTCATTAAATCACGAGATAATAAATTAACAAACGGATTGATATATAAATATAATGGGTATGTAGTGGAAATATGGGGGGTTATATCCGTTGATGAATTGCTTAAGATGGCCGAATCCATATCAATAGTTAAGTAGATACATAATAATAAAGGCAGCTTTGCGCTGTCTTTATTATATTTTTAGCAAACTTTTTATAAATTTTTCAGAAATATTGTAGTGAAAATATCTTTTTAAGCGATTTATTTATGTAGCCATTAAAGTCAAGCTTTTGGCTCTGTTAACTAAGTATGAAGAAATGAGACCTGAAAGACCTTTGGTAGAGCTCTAAAAAGAAAAAAGCCTACTAATGGAAACGACTAAGAACAAAGTAACATGAAAAAAAGTGATGTGCAAGC
>JAAYHD010000025.1 GCA_012735495.1 Clostridiales bacterium
ATCAAACTCTCTTGTTTGAATGTTTAATCCACTTCTTTGATAAACTTGGCTTCGCAATCTCTTGGATCGCTCGCTTTTTTCCTCTTGGAATTTTCAGGGTTGTTTCACTGTTCAGTTATCAAGGTGCCAAAATTCTCTGAAAGCACTGTTTTCAATGCCTGCTGGCTTTTTAACGTCAGCTTGACTATATTAGCATGCAATAAAAATTTTGTCAACTACTTTTCGCATATTTTTTTGAACAAAAAATGCCCAAAATCGATAAAAATGTCATATGTGAAAAGCAGAACGGAGAAAGAGGGATTTGAACCCTCGCGCCGCTATTAACGACCTACTCACTTTCCAGGCGAGCCCCTTCAACCACTTGGGTATTTCTCCAAAAATAAAAATTGTTTAAATTGTTTGAACAATAAAACCACCATCTTCCAGTGGCAAAACCTCCTGTTCTGGCGGTTTGTTCTGAGCGGAGAGGGTGGGATTCGAACCCACGGTTCCTTGCGGAATCACTGGTTTTCAAGACCAGCTCCTTACAGCCACTCGGACACCTCTCCTGACGTCGGTCGCTTAGCTATTGTATCACCAACAGCTATTTTGTGTCAAGTGCTTTTCATTTATTCGACAGCATCTAGATACTTTAGTTGCTTGTCAGCCAAACCATCTGTTACTATTACCGGTGCTCTTAAATCTCTTTCTTTTGATATGGCTGCTGATGCTCTTAGCCAATACCAGGTCCTCAGGCGTGGTAAGCTTGATGTTATAATAATCGCCTTCCACTATTTTGACCGGCTTATTAATAAACCGTTCATATACCATGGCATCATCCGTTATCATCTTCCTGTCGGCTTCATTTTGCTCAAACAGCAGCTCATATGCCCTTCTGATTAAAGAATACTCAAACGCCTGCGGAGTTTGGGCCAGCCACATGTATTCCCTGTCCGGCGTCCCTGTAATCCTGCCCTTTCCATCAACGTTTTTAATCGTATCCTTCACAGGCACGGCTGTAATACATGCATTATTTACTTTAACCGCATCTATCACGTTGTTTATGAGCTCCGGTGTTATAAAGGGCCTTGCCGCATCATGTATAAGGACATAGCCGGTGTCATCTATGGATTTTAGCGCATTCATTACCGAATCGTATCTTTCCCTGCCGCCCTTGACAACACGAATAGGTTTCTTAAAACCGTAGGGTTCAATAATATTCTGGACACAGTAATCAACCTGGTCCTTGCTGCAGACTATGACCATGTCGTCTGCCAGGCTTTCATCAAATGCCTTGATCGAGTAATATAGGACAGGCTTATCCTCCAGCATGAGAAACTGCTTTGATACGGCAGTATTCATTCTTCTTCCCTGTCCTGCGGCCAATATTACAGCTGTAACCTTCTTGCTAATATCCTCGTCCATCCGGTCACCTCCCCCATTTACCGTTCACCGATTTTCAGATTAGGAACAGCATTTAAATCAAGTCCGCTGAAGTTGCCTTTAATATATTCATAATAAGCCGCCGCGCCTATCATGGCGGCATTATCCATACAATAAACAGGAGAAGGGCAATAAAAATCCAGCCTGTTCTCCTTACAGGCTTCCATCATTGCTTTCTTAAGCGCGCTGTTTGCGGCCACACCGCCTGCCACGGCAACCTGTTTCATTCCAAAATCCTTTGCCGCAAGTATCGTCCTGCTTACCAGTACGTCAACCACCGACTGCTGGAAGGATGCCGCCACATCGGCCTTATTAATCTCCTCATTTTTCATTTGCTGGGAATTAAGGTAATTTAAAACCGCCGATTTCAATCCGC
>JAAYHD010000026.1 GCA_012735495.1 Clostridiales bacterium
GGAGAGATAGAAACGAGACTGGCGGAGATTCTTGAAAAGATGCAGTCGGATATGCTTGTTCGCGCAAAAGAACATCTGGCCGCCCATACCTATACCGCCAAAAACATGCTGGAGTTTGAGGACATAATAAACAGCAAGCCCGGATTTATCAAAGCCATGTGGTGTATGGACGAAGCCTGCGAGCTTGAAATAAAGGAAAGGACGGGAGCTACATCCCGCTGCATGCCGTTTGAGCAGGAGCATATCGATGACAAGTGCGTATGCTGCGGTAAGCCGGCCAAGACCATGGTTTACTGGGGCAAAGCATATTAAACGGTCCACGGTATCCTTGTACTTAATATATCACTCTGCTATAATCTGATTAGTCGATGCATAGTATAACAGGAGGTTGCCATGGAATTTCAGATTCCCGAAAAGGTCCAATATATTATAGATACGCTGATGAGCCACGGATATGAGGCATATGCGGTCGGAGGATGCGTGAGGGATATGATCCTTGGAAAAAACCCCGAGGACTGGGACATCACAACCTCGGCCAAACCTGATGAAGTAAAGAAAATATTCCGAAGGACCGTCGATACGGGAATAGCTCATGGCACCGTAACAGTACTGATAAACAGGGATCATTTCGAGGTCACCACCTTCCGCCTGGACGGCGTTTATGAGGACAACCGCCACCCCAAAGAGGTATTGTTTACTAGAGACATAAAAGAGGACCTTAAGAGAAGGGATTTTACCATAAACGCAATGGCATACAACCACAGGGACGGTATTATAGATCTGTTTGGCGGCATGGAGGACCTGAAAAACGGTTTGATCCGCTGCGTGGGCAATGCCGGGGAACGGTTTGACGAAGACGCCTTAAGGATTCTTAGGGCGGTAAGGTTTTCAGCGCAGCTTGATTTTCAGATAGAGGAGAAAACCAGGAAGGCAATCAGGGCAAAAGCGGCGCTGCTTAAAAACATAAGCGCCGAAAGGATAAGGATGGAGCTTACCAAGCTTTTGATCTCGGACCATCCGGACAGGCTCAGGATGCTATATGAACTTGGCATCAGCAGGGTAATTCTTCCCCAGTTTGACAGGATGATGGAAACCGAGCACAACAATATCCATCATATATATACGGTTGGAGAGCACACCATAAAAACGGTATGCTATGTTGCCGGAAGCGCCGCGGAAAACAGGTTTTCCCCCAGGGAAAGGTGTATTCTGCGCTGGACGATGCTGCTTCATGACGTTGACAAGCCAAGCACCTTAACAGTAGGCAAGGACGGGCAGAACCATTTCTACGGGCATCCGGAAAAAGGGGCCGCCACCGCAAAACGGATTCTTAAGGACCTAAAGTTCGACAACAATACCCTGGAAGCGGTCGTGCACCTTATTAAATGGCATAACTACAAGTTTTTGCTTACACCCCAGGGAATCAGGAGGGCTGCCGCCAAAATCGGAAAGGAATACATGGAGCTGCTATTTGAAGTCATGCGCGCGGACTCATGCGGCAAAAACCCGGCTTATATCGATGATAAGCTGAAAGAGCTTGAGGAGGCAAGGCGGCTTTATGATGAAATGATTTCAAAAAACGAATGCGTCAGCCTAAAGGACTTGAAGATAAGCGGAAGGGATCTGATTGAGGCCGGCTTTAAACCCGGAAGGGATATGGGAATAATACTTAACCGGCTGCTGGAAGCGGTTATTGAGAACCCGGCCCTGAACAATAAGGAAACCCTGCTTGCCATGGCGAATTCCTTTATGAATGATTCCAATACTTTATCTAATTAAATAAAGCATAAATAAAAATGCAAAGCCGGTACTGGATATGCCGGCTTTTCTTATGTTTTTAAATCTTTTTAATCATGAATTAATAAGACATATCATATTATTAGAAGACAGATATTATCTATTACCGGGGGTGGAAAGCGTGGAAGACAGATACCAGGAGGTACTAAAATGCTATCCTCTCAAGGTATATAACATATATAGGGCAAGGGGCGCTTACCTGTTGGAAACGGACTGCGGGCTCAAGCTTTTTAAATGCTTTGAAGGCTCAAGAAACCGTGCGATGTTTGAGCATAATGTAAAGGAACATTTGTATAAGCACGGATATAATAATACGGATTTATATGTCAAGACGCTGGACAATGACATAATGGCGGAGGACCAGTCCGGATACAGGTATATCATTAAAAACTGGTTCCTGGGAGAAGAATGCAATCTAAAGGAATTGTCCCAGATAGAAAAGGCATCAGCCAACCTGGCAAGGCTGCATGTCATTTTAAGGAATGTCGAGTTTTCCGCGGAGCAAACGGCTTACAATACGGCGGACAATCTGCCGGAAACCTTTAATAAACGCAACAGGGAGCTTAAGAGGGTAAAAAGCTACATACGCGATAAGCGGCAGAAAAATGAGTTCGAAATGATATATCTTAATTTTTATGAAGAATTTTATGAGCAGGGACTGGAAGCGGCCAAAAAGCTGCAAGCCTCTGATTACATACAGCTTGCGGAGGATGCCGTGCGCAGAAAAACGGTATGCCATGGCAATTATACATATCATAACATTCTTATGCTTAAAAATAAAAATGAAGGCATGCCAAAAGCCGGCTTATTATATGGAGCAGGCGGTATGCCGGCGGTGTCCGCCGCAGACATGTCATTCGGCGGCTGGGATGCCATAGCGACCACCAATTTTGAAAAAGCCCATATAGGACTTCAGATAACGGACTTATATCATTTTATAAGAAAGGTTATGGAAAAAAACGATTGGGATATCCTGTACGGAAGCGGCATTATCGAAGCATATGACAGGATAAGGCCGATATCGGCCAGGGAGCTTAAAATACTGTACATACTGCTTTTATACCCTGAAAAATTCTGGAAGATCACAAACTTTTATTTTAATGGGAAAAAGGCATGGGTATCGTCGCGAAGCATTCAAAAGCTGAGCAGCATAGGAGCGCAGAACCCGAAGAGGGAGATATTTTTAAGGCGGCTGGAAAGCGTATTGTAAAAAACCGCGGTTTTTCATTTCTAATCCGCTGATTTATGTTATAATATATATAAACAAGAGATAAAATCAAAAGAGGTCGTTTATGGCAGCATACACCGGTGAAAAAAGCAAACCAAGAATACACACAAGGCCGATACTGAGCCTTCTTATTGGACTGGCCTTTATTACCGTCATTCTGATTGTGGCATTATATGAAGCGGGAAAAAGCGGAAAAACCGGCGGCGGCAGGCCCGCGCAAACTGATACCGGCAAAAATACCGGCGGAGAAACGGTTGGTATCAAGCCGGATATCAGCACAATTGCTGTCGTCCTTGGAATTGACAAGGACAACAGGACAATCCGGCTTTATGATATTGAGAATAAGACGGAAATGGTCCTGAACTATACGGGAGGATCAAGGCTGCTGGACAAATACGGACAGGACATATCGGCAGACAGGATTGAGACAGGAATAATCGCCGATGTAAGTTATCATAGCAAAAACAGCCGGATAGCAGAGCTTAGATTTTCAAATAAGGCATGGGAATACATCGGGGTTGACGACATTATCATTAATCCTGATGATAAAATAATTAGAATAGCCAAGACGAATTATACATACGAAAATCCGTTTGTTATAGACGGAGACAATTTTGCGGCTCTTGAGAATCTGGCCGCGCAGGACGAGCTGACCGTAAGGGGAATAAAAGAAACCATATGGTCCATCACAGTAACCAAGGGTCATGGAACCGTCAGGTTAAAGGATTATGACGCATTCCTTGGCGGCAATATAACAATTGGCTATGAGGCTGTTGCCCAAATAACGGACGATATGGTCATAACGGTCCGCGAGGGAAATTACAATCTTACGGTGGAAAACGGGGAATACAGCGGCACAAAGAACATAACGGTAACCAGGAACGAAGAAACCGTGGTATCCCTGGGAGATTTGGGGCCGGAGCCGATAAAGTACGGCAAAACCACTTTTGATATTTATCCCTTTGGGGCCGATTTATTCATTGACAATGAGCTTACAAGCTATGCCGGGCCCGTTGAGCTGCCATATGGCAGGCACACCATTGAGGTGTCCCTGGGCGGATATGCCACTTACAGCGGTGAACTTACGGTGGATTATGCGAGCAAGAAAATCCAGATAATCCTTCCGGAGCTGCAGAGCAAGGAAAGCGTCACCATTACAGAATGGGATGAGATAGGCGATACAGGGACGGAGGAATACAACGATTGGGACAGCGAGGATTATGCAGAGCCTTCGGATCCGAACCACTTGGATTCCTTTGAGGGAGAGGACGATTATGACGAGGATCCGATAGTCGATCCGAACAGCCTGATATATATACAAAACCCGGCAGGGGCTTCGGTTTATCTTAATGGTGAATTTAAAGGCATCTCCCCGGGAAGCTTTCAGAAAGTTATAGGAAGGCATGTGCTTACCTTTATAAAGCAGGGTTACAAAACCAAGAGCTATACCATAGACATTGCTGATGACGGCATGGATGCGTACATCAATCTGCCCGACCTTGAGCTCGACCGCTGATAAACGTTGTAATATGATGTCGCGGCTTGTCTACCGATTTTGAAATCCTTCTCTTTTCAAAATTTACATTTCAAGCTATAATGAATGTAAATATATGGAAAAGAGAGGGGTTTATTATGGTTAAATTCATTTATGACAACAACATAATAATCTATACCTTTGCCGGATTATGCGGATTGGGACTGCTGGTCCGGTTTATATTGGATTTGGTATATATATATCTTGTGAGGGAAACCGATAATCTTGGGCTTACAAAGAACAAGATGCTCAAGCATATGAAAATGAGGTTTGAAACATGTTACAGGCTTAATATCGGGGTAAAAAATGTGGATACATTTGTTGATAAAAACCTAACAAAACACAGGTTTTGCGGAATTCTTCTTTCAACATGGGAAAATTTCAGCGGACAAGTTCTCCTTCTAAGTTTTCTTATCATTCCGATAAGCGCGATTTTTGGAGTGGTGTTTGATGTGGAAAGAGAGAAGATTTTATATACGGGGGCTGTCGGCATCTTGGCAGGAGCCGCCCTGATTCTTGCGGATAAAATGACCAATCTGTCCGTAAAAAAGCAGAGGATTCGAATAAACCTTTTGGATTATCTTGAGAATTTCTGCAAGGTCAGACTGGAGCATGAAGCCCTGCAGCCGGAGAAGCTGGAACAGTTCAGAAAGGAGTATCTTTCAGTAATCGGAGAAAAGAATCCCGATGCGGAAGCCATGAAAAAAAGGGAAGAAAAAAAGGCCCGCCGGCTGGAAAAAAGAAAGCAGAAGGAAGAAGAAAAGAAGCTTCGGGCACTAAAGAAGCAGGAGGAGCAGAAAAGGCTTGAGCAGGCCAGGAAGGAAGCGGAATTAAAAAGGCTTGAGGAAAGAAAGAAGCTGGCTGCAAAGCGCAGGGAGGAAGAGATGAAAAGGCTCCAAAAGGAACAGGAGGAGCTAAAAACCCGCAGGGAGGAATTAAGAAGGATGGCTGAGGAAAAGCAGAGGCTGAAGGAGCTGCGGCAGCAGGAAAAAGAGGAAAAGGAAAGACTGCTTATGAAAATGGAAGAGGAGCTTTATGCCAAGAAGAAGGATGAAGAAAAGCAGGTTCTTGAGAGCATCGAGGAAGCTGCCGCGGAGCTTGAGAAAACCGGGTATAAGGGTCTTGACCTGACCGTTATGACGCCCGAAGAGGAGAAGCTGATAGAGGATGTCCTCAGGGAGTTTTTTGCATAAATGCAATTGATTATTAAACCTTGTTTTGTTATTATATAAAAAAATAATTCAAGAGGTGCAAAAATATGACAAACAAGGTGAAATTAGACTATTCGGCTGTCGAAGGATTTATCAGGTCGTACGAGATAGACATGATGAAGCAGGCGGCGGATGGGGCCAGAAATCAGCTTGTGAATAAAACCGGAGCAGGCTCCGATTTTCTTGGATGGGTCGACCTTCCCATAAATTACGATAAGGATGAATTTGCCCGCATTAAAAAGGCGGCGCAGAAGATCCAAAAGGATTCCGAAGTCCTGCTGGTAATAGGAATAGGTGGTTCATACCTGGGAGCAAGGGCTGCCATAGAGTTTCTTAGGCACAGCTTTTACAACTGTGTTTCCGGGGATATCAGAAAAACACCGGAGATTTATTTTGCCGGAAACAATATCAGCAGCACCTATATGAAGCATCTTATGGACGTTATTGGCGACAGGGATTTTTCCATCAATGTGATAAGCAAATCCGGCACTACAACCGAGCCGGCCATTGCTTTCCGCGTTTTCAAGAAGCTGTTGGCTGATAAATACGGCAGCAAGGAAGCGGCAAAGAGGATCTATGCCACGACCGATAAGGCCAGGGGAGCTTTAAAGAAGCTGGCTGACGAGGAAGGGTATGAATGCTTCGTTATTCCGGACGATATCGGCGGACGTTATTCAGTGCTGACCGCGGTTGGGCTGCTGCCGATAGCCGTAAGTGGAGCCGATATTGAAAAACTTATGGAAGGTGCCGCTTCCATGAGGAAGATATGCCTTGAAACACCGTATGAAAACAACGATGCGATGCTGTACGCGGCATTAAGAAACATCCTGCTCAGAAAGGGCAAATCCGTTGAGATCCTGGTTAATTATGAACCGTCGCTTCATTATATATCCGAGTGGTGGAAGCAGCTCTACGGAGAAAGCGAAGGAAAGGACCAGAAGGGCATTTATCCTGCCTCGGTTGACTTCACCACCGACCTGCATTCAATGGGCCAGTATATCCAGGACGGACAGAGAATTATATTTGAAACCGTGGTCAATATTGAAAAATCCTCCGAGGAAATAATCCTGGAAAAAGAGGACAACGACCTGGACGGGCTTAATTACCTGGCAGGCAAGACCGTCGATTTTATCAACAAGAGCGCGATGAAGGGCACCCTTATTGCCCATACCGACGGCAATGTGCCCAATCTCGTCATAAATGTTCCTGAGCGGAACGAGTTTTACCTGGGCCAGCTGTTCTACTTCTTTGAATTTGCATGCGGCGTCAGCGGGTACCTGCTGGGCGTCAACCCGTTTGACCAGCCCGGTGTTGAAAGCTATAAGACCAACATGTTTGCCCTGCTTGGGAAACCGGGTTACGAGGAAAGGCGCAAACAGCTTGAACAGCGCCTGAAGGAATAAAAATCTTTGGGACGAAGTCACAATAAGGCGGATGGAGAGTATAATATAGTAGCCGGTTAACAAGGTATGGATATCATATGGGATAGGATACATATCTTTGATTATTCGCAACCGAATCCCTTCATACCTTTTACCGAGCTCTCACTGATTTACCGCCTTGATACCATACATGTTATATTCGGCTGCTTAACATAGATATGGCAATCCGCCCCTTTGTAAAAGGGGCGGATTTGTTATAAATGTCCGGGAGTGCAATCGTAAAGGTTTTATGGTATACTAAGGATAGCTTTTTATTATCACACACTTACAGCGTTTGGAATGAGAGGTGGGCTATGGATCTTAATATCGGAGATATAATCAGGCTGAAAAAGCCTCATCCCTGCGGGAGCCATGAATGGGAAATACTGCGGGTAGGCATGGATTTCCGGTTAAAATGCCAGGGGTGCGGCCATATGATCATGATTCCAAGAAAACAGGTTGAAAAGAAGATAAAACAGGTCAAAAAGCCCCAGGACACGCAAAATAATTAAAGGGAGAGCAACACATGGACTACGTTTTGATAGACTTGGACGGAACCATAACCAATCCTAAGGAAGGAATAACAAAATCTCTGCAATATGCCCTTAAGGCGATGAATATTCATATTGAGGACCGGGACAGCCTTACAAGGTTTATCGGGCCTCCCCTGTGGGAAAGCTTTAAAAGCTTCGGCTTTACCGATGAGGAGGTCGATATGGCCGTCGGAAAGTACAGGGAATATTATCTTGTTAAGGGTATCTATGAGAATGAGCTGTATGAAGGGATGGAAAACCTGCTCACAAGACTGAAGCAGGCCGGCAAGTACCTGATAGTTGCCACGTCAAAGCCCGAGGAAGCGGCAAAACATGTACTTGAGCATTTTCATATAGTCCATTATTTTGACGACATATGCGGCGCATCCGAGGACAGGAGCAGATCGACCAAGGAGGATGTGCTCAAATATGCGCTGGAAAAGAACGCTATAAGCGGCCTGGACAGGGTTGTCATGGTCGGAGACCGGAAATACGATGTCCTTGGAGCGAAGGAAATGGGCATAAAATCCATTGGGGTTCTTTACGGCTTTGGCAGCGAAGAAGAGCTGCGGAAGGCCGGAGCCGACCATATAGCGTCCACTGTTGACAGCATATATGACATTATTATGGAGATGTGAGAAGCAATAGAAGCACCGGCCGAAAACAAGGCCCGCAAAACAGGCGTTGGAACAAGCCATACGGGCAGGCCGGCAAAAAAATGAAAGGAAGTATTGCATGAAGCTGGTATCATGGAATGTTAACGGACTTCGGGCGTGCATAAACAAAGGCTTTAAGGATTTTTTCATAAATGTGGATGCGGACGTGTTCTGCATACAGGAGACTAAGCTGCAGCCGGAGCAGGTGGATATATCATTTGACGGTTACTACCAGTATTTCAATTCCGCAGTAAAGAAAGGGTATTCGGGAACGGCCGTATTTACCAGGACGGAGCCTTTAAATGTCAGCTTTGACCTGGGATTGGACAGGCACAATGACGAGGGAAGGGTGATAACCCTGGAATACGAAAACTACTACATGGTGACGGTGTATACGCCCAACTCCCAGCAGGAGCTTGCCAGGCTCGACTACAGGATGCAGTGGGAGGACGATTTCCGTGATTATATAAAGTCATTGGATGAAAAAAAGCCTGTAATACTGTGCGGGGACCTGAATGTGGCCCACAAGGAGATAGATCTGAAGAATCCGAAGACCAACGTAAGAAACGCGGGGTTTACCATTGAAGAACGGGAGAAGCTTACGAAACTGCTTGACAGCGGGTTTGTGGATACCTTCAGATACAAATATCCCGATGCTACAGATGCTTATACGTGGTGGTCCTATATGTTTAAAGCCAGGGAGAAAAACGTGGGATGGCGCATAGATTATTTTATCGTATCCGAAAGAATAAAGGACCGTATAATTGACAGCATCATATATTCCGATGTTATGGGAAGCGACCATTGCCCGGTGGGATTAATACTGGACGATGCCTTTATTGGCAGATGTAAATAAATCCTTGTAATTACTGGTATAAAATTGTATACTTATGTTAGAATACCGTGTAGATAAATGTCGGGGGGGGGCAAGCAAATGGAAGCAATTAGGGTACGAACGGACGAGGCAAAAGTCGGCATGGTGGTGGCGGCCGATGTATACTCAGCCAATGACCAGTTGATTCTCACCAAGGGGACCAGGCTCGATGAACGGATGATATCAAAGCTCCGTTTCTATAATATTTATGGGTTGTATGTTTACAACGGAGATCCGGACGCTGAACCGTCAAAGGAAGAATCATATATAGAAATGGTCAGAAGCACTCCGGAGTTCAGGAAATTCAACCGCAGGCACGTACAGTCCGTAAACAGGCTTGAGAACAGCTTTCAGAGCATGATCAGCGGTGAAGGCGAAGTAGACCTGGATTCGTTGATGGAGGAAACGGACCGTCTCCTTAAGGAAGGAAGAACCGGAATACATATTTTCGAAATGCTCCATGGAATCAGGGATTACGATGACATGACATATGTCCACAGCCTCAATGTATCATTGATTTGCAGCATATTTGCAAAATGGCTTAAGATGTCCAAGGAAGAAACCAAAATTCTCACCCAGGCAGGCCTGCTTCATGATATAGGAAAGATGCTTGTCCCGAAGAATATTATCTCAAAACCGTCCAAGCTTAGCCCGGAAGAATATGAAGAGATGAAGATGCACACGGTTAAAGGATACCAGGTGTTAAAGGACATGAACCTGGATATCAGGGTTAAGTATGCGGCACTAATGCACCATGAAAGATGTGACGGATCGGGTTATCCGAACGGTTTTAAAGCCAACCAGATAGAGGAATTCTCAAAAATTGTCGCCATAGCGGATGTCTACGATGCAATGACATCCAACCGGAGCTACAGGCAGGCCATATGCCCGTTTGATGTGGTGGAGAACTTTGAGAGGGACGGATTCTTAAAGTTCGATCCGGCATACCTGTTAGTGTTCCTTGAAAGAATTATCGAATCCTACCTGCATAACGTGGTTCGGCTAAATGACGGCCGTGAAGGAGAGGTCGTGATGATTAACAAGCTCTCATTGTCCAGACCGGTTATCCGCTGCGGCTCAACATTCATAGACTTGTCGAAGGAGCCAAAACTTACGATTGAAGCGATTGTATAGATTTATGGCTGTTGCATATTAGGAAATCACGGAAGGCAGCATCAAAATCTTCGTATTTTGGTGCTGCCTGTATTAAAATGTAACCAGATATGAACGAGGTGCAAATAATGTTGAACAGGATAGATTTAAGTGGCACATGGAGGCTTTTGCTTGATGAGAAAAAAGAGGGCTTGAAGCGGCCGTTTACGGACGAAATAATGCTTCCGGGAACAACATCCCACGCAAAAAAGGGAAGGAAAAATGAAAAGGCGGAAACAGGCTGCCTGACCGACGAGTATTTATTTGAGGGCTATGCATGGTATGAGAGGGAGTTCGAAGTGACCCCGCAGGCTGCCGGAGATGTATATTATCTTTACCTCGAAAGGACCAGAAAGACCCGGGTATGGGTGGGCGGTACGGAGGTTGGAAGCCATGACAGCCTGTGTACACCCCATATTTATGATATAACCGGGTATGTTTCAACCGGAAAGCACACAATAACCATATTGGTTGACAATACGGACTATCCTACCAGGGGAGGTCATATGACATCTCCCGACACCCAGACTAACTGGAACGGCATTACGGGGAGGATGGAAATACAGGTATATGCCGGGGAGCATATACAGGATGTGCAGTTGTATCCGAATATTCACGCAAAATCGGTCCGAATCAGGACGGCCTTGCATGGTACGGATAAGGCAAGGCTTGCGGTCAGGGCGGAGAGCTATAATTCCAGGGTGCTTCACAAGGTCGGGCAGCGGGAGTTTTTTATACGGGAAAACGACTGTGTTGATTACCATATGGGAGATGACGCCCTGTTATGGAGTGAATTTGAGCCGAACCTTTATAAGCTTTTTCTTGAGCTGTATGTCGGCGGTAAGCTGGCGGACCGCAGGGAAATGAGCTTTGGATTAAGGGAGTTTAAAGCGGACAGGAATAAATTCAGCATTAACGGAACGAAAACATTTCTAAGGGGCAAGCATGAGGGCATGATATTTCCGCTTACGGGCTTTGCTCCGACATCAGTACAGGAATGGATAAGAGTAATGCAAATTGCAAAAAATTATGGCATAAACCATTACCGCTTCCATACCTGCTGCCCGCCGGAAGCGGCATTTGAGGCGGCGGACATCCTGGGCATATATATGGAACCGGAGCTTCCCTTCTGGGGCACGGTTACAGACGAGGATAATCCGGGCCATAACGGAACCGAGCAGGAATATCTTATCAGGGAAGGGTATGAAATACTTAAGCATTACGGCAACCATCCTTCGTTTGTCATGATGTCCCTTGGCAACGAGCTGTGGGGCAGTGACAGGAAATTGAATGAAATACTGAAAAAATACAAGGAGTATGACAACAGGCGCCTTTACACCCAGGGCTCCAACAATTTTCAATTTGTACCCCGGATTTTAGAAAATGAGGACTTCTTCTGCGGAGTCAGGTTTTCAAAACACCGCCTAATCAGGGGTTCATATGCGATGTGTGACGCGCCTCTCGGCCATGTGCAGACGGATAAGCCGGGTACCATGAAGGACTACGACCTTATGATCAGGCCTTCAATTATTGAAGGGAATACCGGAGAAGACTGCTGCGGCACCAGGGAAATCCAGTACGGAACCGGTGTTAAGAAAGTGGAGGTATCGGGAGGGGAATATAACCTGATACCGGAGATACCTGTGGTTTCCCACGAAATCGGGCAGTACGCCATGTATCCGAACTTTAAGGAGATAGGGAAATATACCGGGTCGCTTAAGGCGAAGAATTTCGAGATATTCAGGAATCGTCTTGAAGCCAGGGGCCTTGCCGGACTGGCCGATAAATTCTTTTACTGTTCCGGGAAGCTTGCAGCGGAATGCTACAGGGAGGAGCTGGAAGCGGCATTCAGGTCAAAAGAGCTGGCTGGTTTTCAGCTTCTGGACCTGCAGGATTTCAGCGGGCAGGGAACCGCGCTGGTGGGAATGCTGGACGCATTTATGGATTCAAAGGGTTTGATCAGTGTGGATGAATGGAGGAGCTTCTGTTCAGACGCTGTGCTCCTGGCAAGGTTTGAGAAATATAATTACGAATCAGGTGAGATATTTACGGCGGGTATTGAGTTAAGCTATTACCGCGATACCTGGCCCGACAGGTTTGAGCTTGCCTGTTCGCTCCGGGATGGGGATGTGGTATATTATCAGGGGGAGAATACCGTTATTCCGGGTGGAAGGCACAATCATTTCAAGCTTTATGAAATCAATACCGTGATACCCGAAACCTACAGGATGAAAAAGCTGACCCTGGACCTTAAAATCAAGGGTACGGATATTTTCAAGACCTATGATATATGGATATACCCTGCCGAAATTAAATACCGGCTCGAAGATGTATGCATTTGTGGCAGCCTGACCGAAGAAGTTATATCACTTCTTGCGGAAGGGGAAAGGGTGGTAATGTTTCCGGATTTGTCCCGGTTGAAAAACAGCTTACAGGGCTTTTACTGCACCGACTTCTGGTGTTACCCGATGTTCCGGTCAATCTCCGAATCCATGAACAAGGAGGTTCCGGTCGGAACCCTGGGCTTGATGATAGACAGCAAGCATCCCGTATTCGGCGATTTTGAATGTGAGGAGTATTCAACATACCCCTGGTGGAGCATAGTAACCAATTCAAGGGCAATGATTCTCGACAACGCGCCGAAGGACCTGCGGATTATGGTCCGGACCATAGACAACTTTGAGCGGAACCATAATCTTGGGATGATGTTTGAATGCAGGGTGCTGGACGGAAAACTGCTGGTCTGCTCGTTTGATTATGAGAAGGCGGCCGGCTGTCCCGAGGGCAGGATGCTGCTGAAGAGCATAGCAAATTATGTGTCATCGGACCGGTTTAACCCGGACTGCATTGTTGACGTTGATTTTATTCGGAATCTTATCAGTGATAATTGAAGGGGACCAAGATGAAGAAAGATCTGAAATTTTACCGGACATTGTTTATTTCAACCTTCAGCCTGAGTGCGTTCACATTCGGCGGGGGATACGTCATTGTACCCCTGATGAGGAAGAAATTCGTCGAGAAGCTGAAATGGATCGACGAGGAGGAGATGATAAACCTTATTGCCATTTCCCAATCCTCCCCCGGGGCAATAGCGGTGAACACATCGATTCTTGTGGGCTATAAGCTTGCGGGTATCCCGGGTGCATTGATTTCAACCCTGGGTACCGTGCTTCCTCCGCTTATAATACTTACCGCAATATCCTTTGTATACAACCAATTCAAGGATAATGCGGTGGTCAATGCGGCGTTAAAGGGAATGCAGGCAGGAATCGCCGCGGTTATAATTGATGTCGTTTACGACCTGGCAGCAGGAATTATAAAGAAGAAAAGGGCCGTATCGGCCATAATCATGCTGGGGGCCTTCATAGCGGCTTTTTGGCTGGATATAAATGTGGCGTTTATCATATTGGCCAGCGGAGCAATAGGCGCCGCCATGGTCATATACCGTGAAAGAAAGAGAAGGAGAGTCTGACGGTGATATATCTTAAACTTTTTCTAAGCTTTTTCCAGGTGGGGTTATTCAGTATCGGCGGAGGTTATGCAGCCCTGCCCCTGATTCAAAACCAGGTGGTGGAAATCAACGGATGGCTTACCATGAAGGAATTTTCCGACCTGATAACGATAGCGGAGATGACGCCGGGCCCCATTGCGATAAATTCCGCATCATTTGTAGGAAACCGCATCGGAGGGATAGCCGGATCGCTGGCGGCAACCTTCGGATGTGTCCTTCCGTCGTTTATAATCGTGCTGACATTGGCATACCTGTATCAAAGGTACAGGAAACTGACCGTAGTTCAAGGTGTTCTGGAAGGACTTAGGCCTGCGGTTGTTGCCCTGATAGCTTCAGCCGGATTAAGTATCCTGACCCTGGCATTATGGGGGGAGAAGGGCATATCGGATATAGGAAGTATCAACCTTATTGCCGTTGCCCTGGTTGCGCTGAGCCTGTTCGTGCTAAGAAAATGGAGGCCGAATCCCATATTTGTGATTCTTGGAACGGGAGCCGCGGGAATTCTCATATACCTTAATATTTAGGAAGCTTATTGACAAAAGAGGGGCAAAGATTTATACTTTATATGCCCCCTCCCTATAGGGAGGGGGCAGAAAGAGCATAATCATGCCATGGAAAGGTGAAAATATGAACAAGGAACAGAAAAACGCCGTACTGACGCTTAAGACGGCAAAAGGACAGATAGAGGCTGCCATAAGCATGATTGAAGAGGGCAGGTATTGCGTGGATGTCTCCAACCAGATTATTGCCGCCTTGGGGCTGCTTAAAAGGGCAAACCTTCTAATCCTCAGGCAGCATATGGAGCATTGTGTCAAGGAAGCCTTTGAGAATAACAGGGGCAGCGAAAAAATTGACGAGATTATTGATATCTTATCCAAAATGACAGGAAAATAAGCGACGCAAAAAATCATGATTGCGATATTGATTATAAACATAATGTTAACAAGCATAAGGAGGTGAACCATGGTTAATAAAACCTTTAAGATAGAAGGCATGACCTGCGCGTCCTGTGCCAGGGCGGTGGAGCGGGCCACCCGCAGGTTGGAGGGTGTAGCGAGCGCAAACGTAAATCTGGCGACCGAAAAGCTTGCTATAACCTTCGAGCCGTCGGTACTGAGCGTATCGGACATAAAGAAGGCGGTTAAAAATGCGGGATACAAAGCCGTGGAGGAAGACGGCGGAAAGAGCGGGGACAGCAATGAAAAAGAAAGAAGGCTCCTGTGGAGAAGATTTATTATATCTGTCATTGTTACGGTGCCTTTGCTTTATATTTCCATGGGACATATGGCGGGGCTTCCGCTTCCCGGATTTATCGACCCGATGATGAACCCGCGGGCATATGCAATAACCCAGCTCATTCTAACCCTTCCGGTGGTGGCAGCGGGATACAGGTATTATATTGTGGGGTTTAAAACCCTGCTTAAGAGAAGCCCGAATATGGATTCCCTGGTTGCCATAGGAACAGGGGCGGCCGTGGTATACGGAATATATGCGATAGGCCGGATTTTCATGGGCGATACGGACTATGCCATGAACCTGTACTTTGAGTCTGCGGCGGTTATACTTACATTGATAACCCTGGGTAAATATTTTGAAACCGTATCAAAGGGAAAGACGTCGGACGCCATTAAAAAGCTAATGGGTCTTGCGCCCAAGACGGCAACGGTCATAAAAGACGATAAAGAAGTTGAGATACCGGTGGAAGAAGTCATGGTCGGGGATATTATTATCGTAAGACCCGGCGAAAGAATTCCCGTTGACGGGATTGTAATAAGCGGCGTCACTTCCGTGGACGAATCCATGCTGACCGGTGAAAGCATTCCGGTTGAAAAGCATGAAGGGGACATTGTAACCGGGGCAAGCTTAAACAAAAACGGCAGTATCCGGTATAAGGCGACCCGGGTGGGCAAGGATACGACCCTGGCTCAGATTATCAAGCTGGTCGAGGATGCCCAGGGCTCGAAAGCACCCATTGCAAAGCTGGCCGATATCATATCCGGGTATTTTGTTCCGATTGTCATGATTTTAGCGGTCCTTTCGGGCCTGGCCTGGTATGTTATCGGCGGGGAAAGCATAACCTTTTCATTGACAATTTTTATATCGGTACTGGTAATTGCATGTCCCTGTGCGCTTGGCCTGGCCACTCCCACGGCCATTATGGTCGGTACGGGGAAGGGAGCGGAGAACGGCGTGCTCATTAAAAGCGGCGAAGCCTTGGAAACTGCCCATAAGGTGGATACCGTCGTATTGGACAAGACCGGCACCATTACGGAGGGCAAACCAAAGGTGACGGATGTAATTGCAGCAGGGGGCATATCCGGGGAGACGCTGGTTATGCTGGCCGCTTCCGCCGAGATCGGCTCGGAGCATCCGCTTGGCGAAGCAATAGTGGAGCATGCAAAAAAAATGGGGCTTGATATTAAGGATGCCACGGAGTTTAAAGCAATCCCCGGACACGGCATTGAAGTAACCATAGAAGGCAGGCATGTGCTTCTCGGCAACCGAAAGCTTATGGACGACAGGAATATCTCCCTGGAAGAACTTGCGGAAGCATCCGACAGGCTTGCGAATGAAGGGAAAACCCCGATGTATGCCGCAATAGACAGTATGGCGGCAGGCATAATAGCCGTTGCCGATACTGTAAAGGCTACCAGCAAAAAAGCAATTGAAACCCTTCATAAGATGGGAATAAAGGTTGTTATGATTACCGGGGACAACAGCAGGACCGCGCAGGCCATCGCAAGGCAGGTTGGAATAGACAGGGTGCTGTCCGAGGTGCTGCCGGAGGATAAATCCAACGAGATTAAGAAGCTTCAATCGGAAGGAAGCAAAGTGGCCATGGTCGGAGACGGCATCAATGACGCTCCCGCTCTTGCGCAGGCCGATATCGGCATAGCCATAGGCTCGGGAACGGATGTGGCCATGGAATCGGCGGACATTGTCCTTATGAGAAGCGATCTGATGGATGTATCCAAAGCAATACAGTTGAGCAGAAGCACCATTCGCATTATAAAGCAAAACCTTTTTTGGGCTTTTGCCTATAATACGGTCGGAATACCCGTTGCCATGGGGATTCTTCATATCTTTGGCGGACCCCTGCTTAATCCGATGATTGCGGGAGCGGCCATGAGCTTAAGTTCGGTTTCCGTGGTATCAAATGCCCTGCGCTTAAAGAGGTTTAAGCCAACCGTCTAGCCGGCCGCCCGTTGCGGCAGGCCTGTCTGCAGCGGTTTATTGGTGCGCAAAAGACTAATGAGGCCGGATACGGGAGATATCTTGATGATAGAGTAAAGAAAGGGATAGAGCAAAGAAAAGAATGGATTGGAGGAATTGAACATGAAAAAAAAGATACTTATTGAAGGAATGACATGCTCCCACTGTGTCAGGCATGTGGAGGACGCATTGAAAGAGTTGGACGGAATTAAATCCGCCAAAGCTGATTTAAAAGAAAAGTGCGCGGTTGTAAAGCTCGGCAAGGATGTTGCTGATGACAGAATCAGGGAAGCCATAGAGGAAATGGGCTATGAGGTTGTGGATATTCTTTCCGAGTAATATCATAAGGCACACGGATTAACTATAAAGGGGAGCTAAGCAAAATGGAGTATGAAATCATTCATATTCCGAAAGAAAGCTGACGGCAGGAATTATGATGCCTTTATGGGCATTGAACTGATAAAGGACGGCATGAAGGGTATAAGAGGCAAGTTTTATGAATCCGAGGTCTATAACAACCTGCCCAAGGAAGAGGCGGAGGAATTCATCAAGAAGTTCCCGCCCCTTAAAAAGCTGAAATTCCCATGTTATTGGGATTAGTTAATCTGCAGGCTTATACCAGTTGATATATCCTTTTTCCAATGCTTCTTCAAAGGTGGCGGGCAGCTTCGGCGGCTTGCCGCCGTATTCTATATAATAATCATCGCAGTAAAGGGGCTTTTTATTTACTTTTACTGTCTTTAAATCCACCTTCGGATTTTCCCCCTCCCTGATTTTACGCGCAAAAACCACGGTCCTGTAGTCATTGTCAACCTCATAGGAACAGGTTGCAAGGGTAAGAAGGGTGTCGTTTTCGTTTATGTCCACATCATCCACAATAATCAGGGAACGAATCCGTACCTGGTATACGAAGTTTAAAAACTTCGAAGCATCCTTGAAGGTGGACTGCCTGAACTCAAAGAAATAATCCTCCTTGACCTTGGGAGTGGTCTTGATTATGGCAAAAACCTTGTAATCCGCTTCTTCATAGATTGTGTCAAAGGTTATGACCGGATGCTTTTTGTAGTAGCTGACATCCGCATAGAACTTGATATAATGAAACATTTTCTCGGGAGTCGAGATCATGTTATGGCCGTGAATAACAAAATTCTGCGTAGGTGTTTCCACCGACGACCTGGGATCAAGGAACAGGGAACCGGCCTTGTAATATTCACCGAAGAAATTCCTGTTCAGGTAGAATTCCGGATCGTTCTTGGAGGACTGGAGCACCGGGTAATCTATGTTGTGGCCTTTTATCCAGCCCTTAACATCCCCATTGGCTTCAAGAAGGTCTGCAAACTTAAGCAGCCTTCCCTGTTCGTCCCGTTTGCCCTTGGCATTGGATATAAGACCGGGTATCTTCTTTTTTGATACCGAACCGGCTGAGGATGACGGTGCGGGTGCAGGGGTCGGTGAAGGGGCCGGTTCCGGCGAGGGTTCGGGTTCCGGTGTTGGAGTTGGTATGGGAGTCGGTGTTAATTCCGGCTCCTGTGCGGGAACCAGCGTCGAAGAAGAAGGGGTGTCCGGAGCCGGCTTGGCCGTAACGGACGGCTTCGTATCAATGGGCTCAATAACCTTATTATCTATGAACGTGCCGCTAATGAGCGTATTGCTCATGTGCATGCCCAATGACGGATTACCGGGGATAGAGGCCGCGCCGGAATAATTCCCCTTATCGGAATACAGCAAAAAAATTGCCGTTGAACCGAATATAACGGCAAAAAATAATAACATTATTATTGATGTATACAGCATAACCAACTTTTTTCTGCTGTGCTTATCGGCCGGCATTCTGTTGTTGTCGGTCATAACCGGATGCTCCTTCTTGGAAAACGTTATATTGTCATGAAATCATTGTTATTGTAGCACGAAAGAAATATATCGTAAAGAAACAGGATGAAAATACTTGAAATACATTGATATATGTGTTATAGTTGTAATAGAACAAGCAATAAAAAGGAGATGTTACGAATGAATATAAATAAATTTACCCAAAATTCCATTCAAGCCATAAACAACTGTGAAAAGCTAGCCTATGAATACGGGCATCAGGAAATTGATACCGAGCACCTGGTATACAGCCTGATTACTATTGACGACAGCCTGATAAAGAGGTTGCTTCAAAAAATGGGCATCAATACGGACGTATTTCTGGCCCAGGTTAAAGGAATATTAAACAAGCGCACCAAGGTGTCGGGCGGTCAGGTATATATAAGCGATAATTTGAACCGGGTACTGCTGTACGCCGAGGATGAAGCAAAAAGCATGGGGGATGCTTATGTTTCTGTAGAGCACCTGTTCCTTAGCGTTTTAAGACAGCCCGGAAGAAATATGGGTGAACTGCTCAGGGAGTTCGGTATTACAAGGGAAGAGTTTCTTAAAGCATTGCAGGGGGTCAGGGGCAATCAAAGGGTTCTTACCGACAATCCCGAGGTTACTTATGAAACCCTGGAAAAGTACGGTCATGATCTCGTGGCCCGGGCAAGGGAACAGAAGCTGGACCCCGTAATAGGAAGAGATTATGAAATCCGTAATGTGATACGGATTTTGTCGCGCAAGACTAAGAATAATCCGGTTCTAATAGGAGAGCCCGGGGTCGGCAAGACCGCCGTGGTGGAAGGGCTTGCGCAGAGGATAGTCAAGGGGGATGTGCCCCATTCACTGAAGGACAAGCGTATCTTTGCGCTGGATATGGGAGCGCTGATAGCGGGCGCGAAATACAGGGGCGAATTTGAAGAAAGACTGAAAGCCGTCCTGGAGGAGATAAAGAAAAGCGAGGGACGGATAATCCTATTCATAGACGAGCTGCATACGATTGTCGGCGCGGGAAGAACCGACGGGGCCTTGGACGCGGGAAACATGCTCAAGCCCATGCTGGCAAGAGGAGAGCTCCACTGCATAGGAGCAACAACCTTGAACGAGTACAGGCTGTATATTGAAAAGGACGCGGCCCTGGAAAGAAGGTTCCAGCCGGTCATGGTTGATGAGCCCACCGTGGAGGATACCATATCGATTTTAAGAGGGCTTAAAGAACGGTATGAAGTGTACCATGGGGTCAGGATTACGGACGGAGCATTGGTCAGCGCCGCCACCCTTTCTGCCAGGTATATATCCGACAGATTCCTTCCCGACAAGGCTATCGACTTGGTGGATGAGGCCTGCGCGCTCATTAAGACGGAGCTTGATTCCATGCCCACCGAGCTTGACGATATGCAGAGAAGAATAATGCAGATGGAGATAGAAGAAGCCGCCCTTAAGAAGGAGACCGACCGCCAGAGCCAGGAAAGACTTGCGGAGCTTGACAGGGAACTGGCGCAGCTTAAGGAGGAATTTGCTTCGGCCAAGGCAAGATGGGATAACGAGAAGCAGTCCATAGAAAAAATACACAAACTCCGTGAGGAGATGGAGAATATCAACAAGCAGATTGAGGTTGCGGAGCGCAATTACGATCTTGAAAAGGCGGCGGAACTAAAGTATGGAAGGCTTCCCGAACTGCAAAAAATGATTCAGGCAGAGGAAGAAAGGCTTAAGAAGGAGGAAATGCAGCTGGTTCATGAGAATGTCACCGAGGAGGAGATAGCCAAAATCGTGGCCAGATGGACGGGAATACCGGTAACAAAGCTTTCTGAAAGCGAAAGGACCAAGGCGCTTAACCTCCCCGCTCACCTTCATAAACGAATCGTAGGGCAGGATGATGCTGTTGCCAGGGTATCGGATGCAATACTAAGGTCGAAGGCCGGAATCAAGGATCCCGGGAAACCCATAGGTTCATTCCTGTTTTTGGGCCCTACGGGAGTCGGCAAGACCGAGCTTGCGAAGGCATTGGCCGAGAGCCTGTTTGACGATGAACAGAACATGGTAAGAATCGATATGAGTGAATACATGGAGAAGCATTCCGTTGCCAGGCTCATAGGCGCGCCTCCGGGATATGTCGGATATGAAGAAGGAGGCCAGCTTACCGAGGCGGTAAGAAGAAAGCCTTACAGTGTCATTCTCTTTGATGAGGTGGAGAAAGCCCACCATGACGTGTTCAACGTGCTGCTCCAGGTCCTTGATGACGGAAGAATCACCGATTCCCAGGGAAGGACGGTAGACTTCAAGAACACAATAATTATCATGACATCCAATATCGGATCGAGATACCTGTTGGAGGGTGTTAACG
This sequence comes from Clostridiales bacterium, assembly GCA_012735495.1. Taxonomy (GTDB): domain Bacteria; phylum Bacillota; class Clostridia; order Lachnospirales; family Lachnospiraceae; genus Mobilitalea. Next base: position 21,332 of record JAAYHD010000026.1, read on the forward strand.
ACAAGGGAGATATCAGCGAAGAGTGCGAGAGAATGGTCATGTCCGAGCTGCAGTCCGTGTTCCGCCCGGAATTCCTTAACAGGCTGGATGAAATCATAATCTTCAAGCCGCTGACCAGGGAGAATATCGGAGATATAATCAATCTGATGATTGCCGACCTTAACCGGCGGCTTAAGGACAGGGACATAACAGTAAGCGTTACGGACAGGGCGAAGGAATATATCGTTCAAATGGCATATGACCCGGTATACGGGGCAAGGCCGCTTAGGCGATATCTTCAGAAAAACGTCGAGACCCTAAGCGCAAGGCTTATACTGGGCGATGAGGTCCGTGCCGGCGACACCATAGTAATTGACGAGGAAGGCCGCGGCCTTTATGCAAGAGTTAATCGGCAGGAATGAATTATTTTGACAGACGCCTCATAATATTAAATGAATAAAGACCAATTTGGAGGAATTAATGAAGAGGCTGAAAAACATTGCTGCGCTTCTTTTAATAGCTTCAATCCTGCCGATGCTTGCAGGCTGCAAAAAAGATGAAAAGGAAATCAAAAAAATAAGGGACCTGGAGTTTACCGTCGTGGAGGATGCGGATCTGCCGGGAGAACTAAAGGAAATAATTGATGAAAAGAAGGAAAAGCCGTTCAGGCTGCATTATTCCAATGATGAAGCGCTTTACATTGTGGTCGGTTATGGAAAACAGAACAGCGGCGGCTACAGTATAGCAGTGGAAGACCTTTATCTGACAAAGAACGCAATCTACATAGACACCAACCTGATAGGGCCATCACAGGACGAACTGGTAACACAGGGAGCGACTTATCCATATATTGTGGTAAAATTGGAATACATGGATAAAAAGATAGTTTTTGAGTAATAATATAAAATGACGGCATCGACGGCGGGACGGACCGGCATATACACCTGGATCCATGCTGTTTTTTTCATATATTATATACAATATTTAGTATACGGGAGTTAAATTGTGTCCATATATTGTATATAATTTCGGTAAAATGACGTTTTTATATGGGACAAATGCTGCATGTTTTGTGCAACTTTTTATTATGGCTGGATATATGTTACAGAAAATAATAAATAACCCATAAAAACCAACAAAAAATCAGATATTTACTGTGCACATTTATGTATAAAATATTTTGAATGTTACTGAATTGTCAGAAAATTGTTTGACAAATATTAGAATTTTATGCTATAATGACCGTGATATATATATTATGCAGTCAATGCGCCTATCCATGCTAAGCACAAGATCAGCATCGGAAAAAATATTGTTGGTAAGGAGTAAACATGATGAAGCATATGGATGTAAATGAAGTACGAAATGCTGTAAAGAGCCATATGGGGAAGAAAGTAAAGGTGAGAATTAACAGGGGCAGGCACAGAGTTGACGAAACGGTGGGAATTATATCAGAAACATATCCGAGCATTTTTCTAATCAGGACACAAGGTGACAATGACTTGCCGTCAAGAACAATGTCGTATAGCTATACGGATGTGCTAACAAAGGATGTTGAGCTTATCTTGTGCAGATAAAAATCAAATGCAGCACAGGCCAAAATCGTAAGGAATTACGGTTTTGGCCTTTTTTTATTCCGAAAATCATAAATCCCTTCCTGTATGAATAAGATATGTCAGAAGCATGTTATTGTATGTCCGTATTCAAGGAGGGATAATGTTGGAGCTTATAAAAAAGAATATTCATATGAATAGAGTAAAATGTAAGAGCTCCCTGCAGCTTACGCTGGATGACGACTTTAATGTTCCGGACGCCAAACCGGATATTGACCGGATTATAACCCGGCAAGGGGATATAAAAATTAATGAAATAAAGGCCGCTAACGGCAAGCTTCTTGTAAAGGGAGAGCTTGATTTTAATGTCCTGTATTTCAGCAGGGAGGACGCAAGGCCGATTAACAATATCTCCGGGAAAATACCGTTCGATGAGGTAATAAACATGGATTCCGCATGTGCCGATGACAATCCGTTTGTAACCTGGGAGCTTGAAGACCTGTCGGCAGGGATCATCAACTCAAGGAAGCTGAGCATCAAGTCAGTTGTAGGCTTAAAGGTCGCAATCGAAGAGCTGTACGATGAGGAAACGGGAGTAATGGTGGAAGGCCCCGAGGACGTCCAGTTCATAAGCAAGAAAATCGAGATTACCGACATAAGCGTTGACAAAAGGGACACGTTCCGGATAAAGGACGAAATAATCCTTCCTTCGAACAAGAGCAATATCGAATCGCTCCTGTTTTATGCCCTTAGGATAAGCAACCTGGAGGTAAGGCTCCTCGAGGATAAAATATCAATAAAGGGGGAAATGCCCGTCTTCATTCTTTATGCCGCGGAAAACGAGGAAAATCCAATCGAGTATTATGAGACGGAAATTCCCTTCAGCGGAACCGTCGACTGCAGCGGCTGCCGCGAGGATATGATTGAAGACATCACGTTTAGAATAACCAGCAGGAATATAGAGGTTAAGCCCGATATGGACGGAGAGGCAAGGGTGATCGATATTGAAGTCATCCTGGAGATGATTATCAAGGTCTATGAAACCCAGGAGCCGGAGATCCTATGTGACGTGTACAGCTTAAGCAAGGAAATCACACCGGTGTTCCGCAATGCCGAATATGAGAACCTGGTAATCAAAAACAACAGCAAGCACAGGATAGCTGACCGTCTCAGAGTTCCTGAAAACCAGCCCAAAATTCTTCAGATATGCCACTCCGACGGTGTAATCCGGATTGACGATATAATTCAAAACGGCTCCGAGCTGCAGGTGGAGGGAGTCATAGACCTGGATATCCTGTACATATCGGAAAATGATGCTATGCCCCTGGCATCCTTAAGGGGAGCTATACCATTTACGCAAACCATTGAAGTAAAAGGAATAACCCCCAACAGCAGCTTTGAGGTAAGGCCCGGCATCGACCAATTAAGCGTTATTATGCTTGACGGGGACGAGATTGAGGTCAAGGCGGTTATAAGCCTTAATACCATAGTTTTTGACAGGATTACCGAGGCAATTATTACGGATCTGGAAGTGGCGGACCTGGATATCGAAAAGCTTCAGGCAATGCCGGGAATAATCGGCTATGTCGTTAAAAAGGGCGACAGCCTCTGGAGCATTGCAAAGAAATACTATACATCGGTGGATTCCATCATGGAAATTAACGACATGGAGAATGACAGCATTAAAGAGGGAGATAAGCTGATTATTGTAAAGAAGGCGGATGCGGCCGTATAAATATTTTATGACAATATTGAAAACTATTGTTAAGGCATCAGCCAAAACCTCCGATATATAAGGTAAAGGACAGTATTGTCCGGTACCTGCCAAGGACGGCGGGATTATATATCAAGGAGGAAAAGATATGACAATACAGCAGATAGCAAGTTATAGCAGCAATAATGTTAAGTATACAAACAACGGGCAGAATAAAGCCAGGGAAGATATATCGGCACCGGATGCCGGACAGGCGGCGGTATATGAACCGGCCGCCGGTACGGAAAAGGTCTATAAAAGAGACCAGGCAACAATAGACCGCCTGCTTGCCGAAGCCGAGACAAGCGCAAGAAAGATGAGAGAGCTTGTTGAAAGGATGCTTTTAAAGCAGGGTAAAACCTTGAAGAACGCCGAAGATATCTATGGGCTGCTCAGGGAAGGCAAGGTTCCGGTTGACGAAGCAACAAGGCTTCAGGCCCAAAAGGATATAGCTGAGGATGGCTACTGGGGAGTGGAGCAGACCTCCGAAAGGCTCGTGTCCTTTGCCAAGGCTTTGTCCGGTGGGGATCCTGCAAAGGCAGACATCATGATAGATGCCGTAAAGAAAGGCTTTGAGCAAGCCACCAAGGCATGGGGAGGAGAACTCCCGCAAATCTGCAGGGATACCGTTGACCGCACCATCAGCAAGCTTGAAAGCTGGAGGGATTCGATTCGGCAATAAAATATTTAAAGCCCGCCATTATGGCGGGCTTTTTTATTAACCTTTATACATACAAAACCTTTATATCGCGGTCCTTTTGCTTGTCGCCGTAAAACAGTATTTTCATCTTGTAAGAGCCCTCGACGGTTTTAAAAGAACACACTTCGTCTTTTGTTCCGTTTACATTAAAGTATATTTGTTTATACTGGGTGCCGTTAAAGGCAAATATTTCGAAAGCACCGCATTCGGACGCATCACAGATAACGGTGTTAAAAGCGTAAATGCCTCCGAAATCAACTTCATATCCGTTTTCAACCGGGGTAATTTTTGCCGTGGGCAAATCCGTCAGCACGGTGACCTTGCCCCTGCTTTCAAAATCCTCATGAATCGCTTCCCTGGGCGCAAGGTAGAGCCCAAAATGCCTTAAAAGCGGCTTTTCCCAGGCTTCAGTAACAACCAGCCGGACCGCATTTGTGGTGATGGTATCAACCAAATCACTTCTGCAAAAGCCGACGCATTCCTTTTCCACAAGTATGTTCCATCCGTTTTCACCCAAGTAATCTATGCGGAATTTGCCGATCCGATGACCAAGCTCTATTACTTCCTGCAATTTATAGCAATTGAATGTGACCGGTTCATCAAATCTGAATATTATTTCAGGATTCCTGGAATCTGCCGCGAAAACCGCATCGGGATCTTCATTGATCAGGTTTTCAGCCGGGTAATTGCTGATAAAACCTCCGTTTAACTGAACATGGCTGCCCATTAATAAATTGGTTTTAAAAATTTCATTAAGATTATTGTTCCATTCGACTAAATGCTTTGCGTCTATTTCATGAATCAAACCGCGGGTATCCGGCGGAATGTTGAGCAGTATCCCGGTGTTCTTCCCGGCAGAGGAAAACCAGTACCTGGTGAGGGCAACAGGGGATTTGACATAATCGTTCTGATCCGAATGGAAGAACCAGCCGGGCCTGATGGACGTATTGCTCTCCGCGGGGATGAACCGTTCGCCGTCAGGTTTCCCTCTGTTTAATTCACCGTTGTTTTCTACAAGAATGGAGTATTCGTCAATTGTAGCCCAGCAGGGGTCCCCTGCCCGGCCCAATTCATTTCCGTTCCAGCGGACATCCACATAGGGCGCGGCTCCAAAAGCACCGAAAATTACGCAGTTTGGCTGGTATTTTCGAACAATGCCGGCCCATCCGCCCCAATCATATTTTGCTTCCTTGCTCCCGGCGCCATCCCACCAGCATTCATATATTTCTCCGTATTGAGTCATTAATTCCGTCAGTTGGTTAGCGTAATATGTATTATACTCCTCGGTACCCCACTGCGGGTGGTTTCTGTCCCAAGGAGACAGGTAAACTCCCGGTTTTATGCCGTATTTCCGGCAGGCATCAACAAACTCCTTTACAATATCCCCTTTCCCATCCCTATAAGGGCTGTATTTTACAGAATGCCCGGTATATTTGCTGGGCCACAGGCAAAAACCGTCATGATGCTTTACAGTAAGAATTGCCGCGGTAAAACCTGCTTCCTTTAAAACCGACATCCATTGTTCACAGTCCAGTTCGGTAGGATTGAACAATTCGGGATTTTCGGTTCCGTCACCCCATTCCTGGTTTGTAAATGTATTCATTCCAAAGTGAATAAAAGCGGTTTTACCCCGATTGTACCATTCCATATGGCGGTGGTTCGGAGCGGGGCCGTATGGTTTAAAATCATTAAAAATCAAATATCTCCCTCCTCTCATAACTTGATAAAAGCATACAGGAGAAAATATTCAATTAATTATTTTATCCTGTTCATGTGTTTTCTTGTGAAAACGCGATAAAGAAGCAACGAGGCAAGCATTATCAGCGGAAAAGCCACGGCCACAAGCAGCCCCATATGTATTGCGTGCTGTTCGATATCCATATTTTTGTCAGGCAGGAAATTCATAAAGCGATTGCCTCTTACAATATAGCCCGAAATCATGCCGGTTATCCATGGCCCTGCGGAGCACCCTATATCGCCGCAGATGGCAAGTATGCCGAACATCAGGGTTCCGCCCCTTGGAAACGTGGCTGAAGAAAGGGAAAATGTCCCGGGCCACATCAAGGAAACGGTAATGCCGGTAAAGCTGCAGGAGATTAAAGAAAGAAGCGGCATAGGGCTGAAGACCGTTATTAAGTATGATATAACGCAAAGTGCGCTGCATACCATCAGTGCCTTTCTTATCGGTATGCGGTTTCCCCATATGCCGTAAATGAATCTTCCTAAAGCCATGTAGAGCGCGAACAGCCCCGGGCCCAGGAGATCACCGAAAAGCTTTGAAACGCCCAGGCCTTTTTCCGCAAAGAAAGAGGACCATTGCGACATGGTAAGCTCCGACGCACCGGCACAGATCATCAGCAGAATAAAAAGATAAAAGGAGGGGTGCCTGAATAATTCCCTCATTTTTATTTCTTTCCCCTTTTCTACAAGGGGAAGGATTGGAACATTAAGAAAATAAAAAAGGTTAAATAGGGGAAGCAGAGACCATACCAGGGGTATGACATGCCATCTGCCGGACCCGATAACCCGTAATAAAGCCGTGCTTATAAGGACCACAAGCATCTGGCCCCAGCAGTAAAAGGAATGGAGAAGGCTCATGGAGCCTGCCTTGTTGTCGCTTGGAAGAGCTTCAACAATAGGGCTTACTACGACCTCGATCAGGCCGCCTCCGGCGGCATATAAAATAACCGAAATAATCAGACCCGCATACACATTGCCAAGCAGAAACGGCAGTGTGCCCAACGATACCAGCCCTATAAAGCTGAAGAAATGCGCCGCCGCCATGCACTTCCTGTAGCCAACCCGGTCCGCATACCGGGTAGCCCAGATATCCGCGGCAATCTGTGTAACAAAATTGGCGATGATAAGGAAGCCCAGCTGTTCATAATCAATGCCGTAGGATACATGAAAGATATAAAAGAATAACGGGGCAAGATTATTTATGATCGCCTGGGTGACATATCCAAGATAACATGCGTATGTAGTGTGCTTGTAGGTATATTTTTTCTTTATCATATATGTGCCTTTCATTGTTCCCGCCATCACAAAGATCATTTATTACATAAACTCATATCTATTGAGATAATCCATGTGCTTATGCTTATCAGTTCATATTGCCCGGGAAATATGGTTTCGTCAGTATTGCCTGCATGCCGGAATCCATGGATTTAAAGAACCTGTACGCGTTCTCGGCCTTCTGCCGGCTGTCGAAAATACCGAAAACCGTAGGGCCGCTGCCGCTCATAACAGAGGCAAGGGCATTCAAGTCTTTCATTTTTTCCTTTATCCCGCCGATAATAGGGTATTCCTTTATGGTTATCGTTTCAAGGATGTTTTCCATTAAGGATGCGAGCCTGTATAAATCGCTTTCTTCAATGGCCTCTATCATGGCGGGGATATCCGGGTGCCTAATGCTGTCATTAAGCCGGAGATTTTCATAAACATATTTCGTTGATACGCTGATATTCGGCTTTACAAGGAGGATATGGCAGTCCGGCAGGGGCTTTATGGGCTTAAGAATTTCGCCTATTCCCTCCGAAAGGGCGGTTCCCATAAGCAGGCAGTACGGAACGTCGGCACCAATCCGCACTCCAAGCTTCATCAGTTCTTCCGCAGACAATCCGGCCTGAAACATCTTATTAAGGCCGGTCAATACGGCGGCAGCATCGGTGCTTCCGCCCGCAAGGCCCGCTGCCACGGGAATGCGCTTGTTTATAAATATATTCAGGCCGCACCGAATGGGATGGTGCCCGTCAAATACCTCAACGGCCTTATATGCCAGGTTCCTTCTGTCCGTAGGCAGAAAATAAAGATTTGTATCTACGGTTATGGATTTAAACCGGGTTTTCCTTATAGTGACCGTATCATGCAAATCGACGGACTGCATGATCATGCTTACATCATGGTAGCCGTCGGGACGCTTTCCCAGCACGTCCAGGCCGATATTAATCTTTGCGTAGGCTTTCACTGTTATGGAATTCATGGTATTCCTCCCGATTATACAGCCAATAACGCAGGTGCCGCTAACCACCCGGTTAAGGGTATTCTATCATATCGGGCAAGCCTTTACAAATGGTAATCCTAATCGAACAGCTTCCTGATAAGGGAGAACAGCTTGAACCTAATTTTAACCGGCATTTTTTTGGTTTTAAGCATTTCCAGTTCTTCTTCGGTTAGAAGAAATTCAAGTTTTTCCTCACCGTCTTCATCAATTATGCAGTAGGTTTCATCAATGAAACACAGGGGCGGGAACATGACGCACCACCAGTTTTTGCCCTCGGCATCCCCGATTCTTACCTGCAGGGCTTCATAATTCCCCGGAGGAAATGTATAGTCCCCGTAAACCTTCATGGGGAAATAGGATGATGCCAGGGAGGCTGTAACCGGGTAGTCATAGCCGTTTTCAGATATAACCCGTTCCGCGGTTTCCCGTATGGCGGGCAGCATCTCCCCAATTATGGCACGGGCTTCGTCAACATCCCGGGCATGGCCGAGACAGGGCTTTAAAAGCTTTACCAGGGCATCCTTAACCTCATATTTAAGCTGCTGGTCGTCTTTGCTGTCGCTGTTTGCAATAACATGAAACCGTATGATATCGGGATTACTCCGGCCGGCGTCATTAATGCGCAATGACCGGGTAAACACCCAGGTTAAGGCCAGAACTGACAGCAGAAGCAGCGCGCATATCCGGCTCTTGTTCTGCAGGATATCTTTAATCAGGGCATGAATTAAATCAAGACAGGGTTTTAATTTAGATTTACGCATATATTATCCTCCTGTGATAATGGGAACCCATTATATGTAAAACAATGGTATCTTATTATTGCCGGAAGGCCGCTTAATTATACAGGAAAGAAAGCGCAAAATCACTTGAACTAAACTATAAATAATAGTAAAATGAATAGGCACAATTAAATGACAAACAGCTATATTCACATATAGCGGGAGGCTTATTATGATAAACAAGGCGCCGATAGGCGTATTCGATTCGGGTGTCGGCGGGCTTACGGTCGTCAAGGAGATAATGAACCAGATACCCGGGGAAACAATAATTTATTTTGGAGACACGGCAAGGCTTCCTTATGGCAGCAAGTCGAAGGAAACCGTTATTACCTATACAAGGCAGATAGTAAGGTTTTTGATGAGCAAGGGTGTCAAGGCGATTGTAATTGCCTGCAATACGGCCAGTGCGTTAGCCCTTGATACCGTAGAATCGGAGATTAACATACCCGTTGTCGGAGTGGTAAAACCGGGCGCCAAGGTGGCGGCAGAAACCACAAGAAACGGACGGATAGGCGTAATCGGTACCGTGGCCACAATCCAAAGCGGGATATATAACGAGATTCTAAACAAAAGCAATTCCCATGTTAAGGTTTTCGGCAAGGCTTGCCCGCTTTTTGTACCGTTGGTTGAAGAAGGATTGGTTGATGACCCGGTTACATTTGAAATGGCAAAAAGGTATATCGGCGAACTGCTTGAGAAGCAGATTGACACGCTGGTATTGGGCTGCACCCATTATCCGCTTATCAGAGAAACCATAAGAAAAGTTGCCGGAGAGGGCATTACGCTTGTTAATCCCGCATACGAAACCGCAAAGTGCCTGGCGGAGGTTCTTGAGGATAAGGGCTTAAAGAATGACGACACACCAAAGTCCGACCATATCTTCTATGTAAGCGACGGCGCGGAGAAGTTCAGGCAGTTTGCCAACACAATACTGCCCTGTGAGGTTGTGGAAACTAAAGATATCAATATAGAAGAGCTCGTATGAGCAGGAGAAGGAAAATGAATGAAAACGCCCATATAATTATTGACGGCACGGTCGTCGGGGATGACGAAAGCAGGATAACGGCCAAGGCAAAAGGGCATTACCAAAAGCTTGATGACGTTCATGTCCTCAGGTATTTTGAGCAGGCTGACAGCGGTGAGGGACCGGGATTAAGGGATACGGCCAGCACAATAAGAATTGCCCCCGGCCTGGTGGAAATGATTAAAAGGGGAGAGGATAGCACCCACATGGTTTTTGATTTAAGCTGTCCTACGCAGTCGGTGTATGATACACCTTACGGAAGCCTGTATTTTCAGATTAAGACCCAAAGAATCGATATCAGTGAGGGCACAGACAGGGTCGCCGTTCATCTTGAATATTCACTGTTCCATGACGAAAGCCACATATCGGATAACAGGGTGGACATAACAATAGATAAAATCTGATACTAATACTGGGTGTTACCGGGTAATTAAAACACAGCAAAAAATCCGTGCGCGGAAGACGCACGGATTTTATATAAATCGTAATGATATTAGTCAGCTTTTACGTCGTATGCCACATTATATCTATAATAATAATATACTAACTTCATATCTTTTATATATGGTATCCTACCTGGGTGAAACGTATCCTTCTTCATCGAAGGTGACATCAAAGGATATGCTCTCCATAAACTCGAAATACGCCCTGCGCGCATCCTCATCCGTTATCTGGTAGGTATAGGTGTTCTCGTTCATAACGGGAAGCAGCTGGACATCGGTTGACCCGTCGGGGTTAAGGTACAGCTTAAGAAGGCCGGACTCCCTTTTTGATGAATTGAACCAGTAATTCCCAAGGCTGTAGGCGATAACCTTTCCGTTGTAGAATTCGATGCCCTGCATAACATGGGGGTGGCAGCCGATTATGGCATCGGCTCCCGCATCTATATATTTCCTGGCCAGCTCTTTCTGGTATTCCACGGGTTCATGGACACGCTCAACACCCCAATGTACGTATGCCACGACGAAATCGCTGTTTTCCCTGGCCTCCTTTATGGAGGTTATAAACAGGGCGGGATCGTAGGTTCCAATCATTCCAGGGCGTGTATCCGTCGCATACCAGTCCATGGCATATATGACACGGGAGGCGGCGACAAATGCGATCGTGGTGTCGCCGATGGTATAATAAACCGGGGCTTTTGCCCGGTCCATATTAATGCCCGCTCCCACATAATCTATTCCTGCCTCTTCAAGGGTTGTGAAGGTGTCAAGAAGCGCCTCAACGCCAAAATCCAGGGCGTGGTTGTTGGCCAGGGACACAATATCCGTTCCCATCTCCTTAAGAATATCCACCCGTTTCGGATGGGCCCTGAAGGTATAGGATTTCTCAACAATTTCGGTGCCCCGCGTGCTGAATGCGAATTCATTGTTTAACATGAAGATATCCGCAGAATTCATTTCATACACCAGGTCTTCGGATATACAGCCAAGGATGCCCTTGTTTTCCCTGTCGTACCGGGCCACGGGCCTTGAATCCTCATCCAGGTTTACATCACCGGCAAAGGCAAGGATGATGGGCTTGTTGAAGGAGGGCTCATCTTCATTTTGAGCACTTTCGCCGCCCGGTTCGTTGTCCGCCGTGTCGGCTTCTTCCGTACCGGCTTCCGCCGTATCGGGTTTTTTGGGTTCGTCCGTAGGCAAGGCGGGAACTGTTGGAGTCGGTATAGGACTGCCCTCGTCATTCAGGCTGCCGGTTAACCCGGAGGATTTGCCGTCATTCTTATTATCTGATGAACTCCTGTTGTCAATATAGATAATGATAACAAGCACCACGAGCAACGCGGTCATAAAAAGCAGTATCATATTCAGTTTTCTGTTTATAGTGCTTTTCCTTCTGCTCATATTCCCTCCGGCTGAATTAAAGTTATATTTAAAATCCTCTTACCCCGTCATGCTTAAGCTAGAGTAAGAGGATTATTTCGGTTGGATTAGTTGGGCTTATTTCTTTTTGGAAAGCTTTTCTTTTATCTTTCCAATAAAGTCTTTCTTCGGTTTTTTCGTTTCTAAGGTGCTTCTTAATCCCTTGACATCCGTAATGTATATGCCGCTTATAACAGCTTTAACCTCTTTCTTAACAGGTATGAGGTCAAAAATCTTGGCGTCGCAAATAAGGGACATGATCTTTGGCCCAATTTTCGCCTTTACAATGGGAACCTTTGAGCGGCGGAGGTACTTGGGTGTCTGGTCAATAACCACCTTGGGAAGATTGGCTTCCGTCAGCTTCATTTTCTTTTTGTCTATAACAAGTATGGAAAATGTCTGGGCCGCAGCCTTCAGCTGTTCCTCGGTTTCAGCCTGTTTCTTCTGAAGCTTCCTTCCGATGAAGTATAAGGCCACAAATACGGCTATAGCAACAGCCAGAACTATTAATATCACGATTAATACGGTATCCATGCAGCTTTGTACCTCCTGGTTATGTGTTTCATAAGCTTTTTCTGTTAGATGGACAACGATTATTGTATCATCAAATGCTGAAAAAATAAATAGCAAGATTTAAAATATCCTGAAAATCGGCTATATTAAAGCCTGGTTCTTATCGAGCATTTCCTTTATTATGCCCTGGACATAAGAACCCAGGTGCTTAAGCTGTTCCTTGTCAAGCCGGTTGGGGTATATGGGCTTTCCAAATTCGATAACCACCTTGGTTGATTTAATCCAGGGGATATGATTTTCAAAAATCTCGTCCGTATTGGTCAGGGCTACGGGAACAATCGCGCAGCCTGTTTTTTCGGCAATCTTAAAGCTGCCCTCCTTGAAGGGAAGCATTTCTTTGCCGTGATTGCGGGTGCCTTCCGGTGAAATAAATATGGAATATCCCTTTTTTATCTGTTCTATAGCCTGCAGTATCGTCTTCATGCCCTGCTTTATATCGCTTCTGTCGAGAAACAGGCATTGTATAAAATGCATCCAAACCCGAAGGAAGGGTATCCTGCGGATCTCTTTCTTGGCTATAAAGCCTGTCATCGTCGGCAGGCTTACATAGGATATGGGTATATCAAAATAGCTTCTGTGGTTGGACACGTATAATATCGGCTCGTCCCTGGGTATGTTCTCCGTGCCGATTACGGTCCGTTTGACTCCTGCAAGGAACAGCAGCACTTTAAAGGCTGCCGCTACGATTATCTGCGAGCTTTTCGCCCGGGCATGAAGGCTGAACAGACCGATAATCAATTCAACAAGAAACAGCGGAATGCTGATTATAAAGAACACAACCAAATACAGCAGGACAAGAATAAGCCGCATATTTTCCTCCGTAATGAGAGAGCTTATCTTAGATGTTATTTGCTAATAATATTTCAGCTTCATTAATCATTTCTTATGACCAAGGGCTCATCAAGAAAATTAAACGTGTCAGCGTCAGGCGCTACAGGCCCGGTTTCATCAGCATTGTCCCCCTGAGTATTATCGGAACCGCCGTCATCCTGCCCGCTGTTCCCGTTTATATCGGGGTTTTCAGTCCCGGGATTTTCAGTATCCGGCGGGATATCCTCCGGAGCACCGGTATCATGACCGGAATCCGGGGTTTCATCCGAAGAATTGTCAAACTCATCATCCCCGGGAGACCCGGTTTCAGGATTGACATCCTCCAGGTCATAACCGGCCTCTTCTTCATCAATAAAATCATCACCGAATTCATCATCTTCCGGATCAAGATCCCACTCGTCAAGCTCTTCACCGGTAAGCTCGTCAATCGGAACCGGCTCTTCAAGCTCATCCTCAGGAATTGGAGTAGGAGTTATCGGAGGAGTGTAATTAATCAGGTCGGCATATTTTTCTTCGTAGTTGAAGTCCTTGCTCGGCACATAATTATAATACTCTTCCATGGTCATATTGTTGGTATATAAATAGTGAGCCAGATCAACCCCGACATACCTGATATGCCAGGGTTCATATGCATAACCGGTTATTTCATACTGATCCTTAGGATACCGTATTATAAAGCCGAATTTATAAGCATTTTCAGCCAGCCATTTGCCCTCTTTTGATTTGGCAAATGCGGCAACAAGCTTGTAACTGACGGACTTGGCCGATACGTCCATGGCCAGACCCGTCTGGTGCTCGCTGGTTCCCGGTGCGGCGGAATATTTCAGGGTGTGTGCCTTTCCCTTATGTACGATATTGTTCAGGAATATTTCTTTCTGGCGTTCATATGACCTGTACCCGGAAATGCCGTACAGGACATGCCCTTCTTCCAACGCGGCCGCAAAAAGCTTTTCTATAGCCTCCGCGGCTTCCCTGCGCATGTGCTTTTTCTCGCTCTCACCGTCGATCTGAAATGGTATGTTCGGAACTACAAGGTCCTTCGGCACATAATCTTCCGGCAGGCAGTATTCCTTGTTTACAAATACGGTGATACTGTTCGGATCCAGGTCCATCTTCGTGGCCGGGGTCCATGGGGCTTTGGTCGGTTCATTGGCAGTCATTTGACCCTCTTCATTATTTTGATCATTATCATCATATTCATAAGTGGGAGGAATATATGTATAACTGCCGGATTTGCCCGAGGCCTTTCCGGACGTGTCCGCATCGGAGGGAGATTTCGTTGTTACGGATGCTTCCACCGTATCGCGGCCTTTATGCCCGGTGCTGCTGTCAGCCAACGAATCCCTACGGGATAAAAAGCATCCTGTCATAAAGACCATCAGCAGGACACATAATGCAATTAGTATTGGCATTTTGGATTTTCCCATAAGGATCTCCCTTCAAATCTGATATACCTATCTTTATTCGCGTAGATTATACCATAAATTATATCATAAATAAAATAAAATATTTGGCATTTAAATGCCGTTGAAGTAGCTGTTTAACAGGTTTGTCTTAAGGTCATAAAGCTTCTGGGACAGGTCCACATAAACATTATGAGGATTTGTGAGCCTTCTGCATTCATCCCAGAGGGTGTTCTGCTCCCTGGCGCAGTACTCGCGGATTTCCATGACAGAAGGAGAAGTATACACGCATTCACCCTTTAGGAATACCGGGACCAAAAGCTCCCTTAAGACGTAGGTATTAGGCTTAAGGTATGTTTTCTTCCAGGTAGCCAGCGGATCGAACAGCAGCAGCGGCTTGTCCGATGTGAAAGTTTCATCCGCCAGGGTTATCAGGTCGGCCTTGATCTTGCCGCTTTCCTTTTCATATACCCTGTATATCTTTTTATTGCCCGGGTTGGTAACCTTCCATTGGTTGTCGGACAGCTTCATGCGAGGTTGGAATACTCCGTCCTTTTGGATCGCGGACAGTTTATAAACACCGCCGAAGGAAGGACAGTCAAGTGAGGTTATAAGCCTTGTGCCCACACCCCAGGAATCTATTTTTGCCTCCTGTGTTATCAGGGATGAGATTATATATTCATCCAAATCGCCGGAAGCGGTTATGGTCGCCTCCGTAAAGCCTGCTTCGTCCAGCATCTTTCTTGCCATTTTCGACAGGTATGCCAAGTCGCCGCTGTCTAGGCGGATACCGTACTTCTTAGGCATCCTGCCGCTTTCGCGAAGCTCCGTAAACACCTTTATCGCATTGGGAAGACCGCTGCGCAGGGTATCATAGGTGTCAACAAGGAGGGTGGTATTATTGGGATAAAGCTCGGCATACTTGCGGAACGCGGTCAGCTCGTCATCAAAGCTCATAATCCAGCTATGAGCGTGAGTTCCGAGGGCGGGCATATCGTACAGCTTGGCTGACAGCACGTTGCTTGTGCCGATACAGCCGCCAATAACCGCAGCCCTGGCACCCAGGGTTCCGGCATCCGGTCCCTGTGCCCTTCTTAAGCCGAATTCCATGACGGGAGCGCCGCCGGCGGCATAGACCACGCGGGATGCCTTGGTGGCAATAAGGCTCTGGTGGTTGACGAAATTCAGAATCGCTGTTTCAACCAGTTGGGCCTCCATAATGGGGGCAATGACTTTTATTAAGGGTTCCATCGGAAATACGACCGTTCCCTCGGGAATGGCATAGATATCCCCGGTAAAGCGGAAGTCTTTCAGATATGAAAGGAAACCTTCATCAAATATCTTCAACGAGCGCAGATACTCGATATCGTCCTCTTTAAATCTTAGGTTTTTAATATAATCGATTACCTGTTCCAGGCCGGCACAAATGGCATAGCCGCTGCCGCAGGGGTTGTCCCTGTAAAACATGTCGAATATAACGACATCATTGTTTTTATTTTTATAATAGCCCTGCATCATGGTCAGCTCATAAAAGTCCGTCAGCAAAGTTAAGTTTTGAACGCTCATTTACTCCACCCTCGATTCGAATTAATTTACCGTGTATAAATTATTGTAACACATTGTACAAAATAAAAAAGCCCAAGTTTATAATATTTGCTTATAAATATATAAAACAAATCATAATCTGTCAGATATTATCGGGATTTTATAGCGGAAGTTATACTTTGAAATCAGGAATAAAAATGGTAAGATAATATGGCAAACAATAAGAATTATAAAAGCACGAAAAAAGCAAAGGAGAAAGAGACAGAAAATGATAGAGTTTCGCAAAATAACCTGGGATAATTTTGACGAGTGCATTAATCTGCAGCTTACGGAGGAGCAAAGAGGTTTTCTTGCGTCTAACGTATACAGCCTGGCGCAATCGTATGTCGCCTTGCTTAATGACGAGCTGCCCCCCCCCATGACATTCGCAATATATGACGATGATGTAATGATTGGCTTTATCATGATGTATCATGATACGGCTGAAGAGAATGAATATGGTGACGAGGAAGCCTATGGCATCCTGCGTTTTATGATTGATGTGAAGTACCAGAACAAGGGGTACGGGACGAAGGCCATGGAGAAAGCCCTTGAGTATATCAGGACGTTTCCCCAGGGGGAGGCGAAGGCGGTTTACATATCATATGCCCCGGAAAATGAAGCAGCCAGGCGGCTTTACAGGAAATTCGGCTTTATAGAGATAGGCTTTAATGAAGAAGCGCAGGAAACGGTGGCCAGGTTGGAGCTATAGGATTGTTTGTATCAGTAAAGTTCTCATATTATATATAAAACAAAAAGTGTAAAAACACTTAATGTGTTTTTACACTTTTTGCTTTGTCTTTTCTCTTTTTCTCATTATTATATGGTCATGCGCTTTTAAGAGCTAATATATCCAATTACTTGCTTATAACAACACCGATGTTCTTGGCTCTGAAGGTTAAGCCGCCTGCTTCCGGATAAAGAGCGGGCCTGTCCTGCTTAACCAGTGATCCGTCATCTACAACGGATGCAACTTCCTTGCCGTCGATCTTAACGGTTATGGTAACCTTTGAATTATCCTCGCTGTTCTGCAGGGTGATTTCAAAGTCATGGGGCTGTCCGTCGCCCAAAGGCCATTCGTATTTGCCGAAAGCATCATCATAACCTGAGCGGCCAAGATAGAAGGTGTTCATGTCACCCCATGAAGTAAGGGAATATCCTCTCTGCCCGTCGGTCCAGCCTTTGTCTGCAAGGGCGGAACGAAGCAGGCACAAGAACTCGGAATCCCACCAGGTTCCCTCTTCCTCGGACAGGTCGGTCTTGATGTCAGTAAGCTTAAGCGTAAACTTGAATACAGCATTCTGGACCTCTTTATTCAGTCTTACGGCAACCTTGTCTCCGCCGGGATTCAATGTAAGTCCGTCCGCTGTCAGGGTATAAGCGTCGCCGTTGTTTTCCCAGGCGGCAGGATCACCGAAATAATCTCCAGCCTGGACCACTTCAAGCTCGGCGCCGGAGGTGCTGCCTGTGGCTGATGGAGCATATGCTTCGTCATATCCGTAAATCTTTGCGCCCAGGTATTTAACCCTAAAGTTAATACCGCCGGCATCAGGGTATAATGAAGGCCTTTCTTTCTTAACCAGTGAGCCATCATCAACTACGGATGCCAGTTCGACCCCGTCAACAACCACCTTAAGGTAAACCTTGGTGTTGTCTGCATTGTTGGTTACGGTGAATTCAACCTTGTGGGGCTGTCCGTCCGCCAAAGGCCAGCTGAATTCGCCAAAAGCATCGTCATAGCCCGAACGGCCAAGATAAAAGGTTTTCATGTCGCCCCAGGATGTGATGCAGTAACCTGCCTGAGGATCGGATTCCCTGAAAGCCGGTCCCGGATAATTTGCCCTGACAAGCAACAGGAACTCGGAATCCCACCATGTACCTGCTTCCTTATCCAGATCCGTAGCTATATCCGTCAGCTGAGCTGTAAATTTTACATTTACGTTCTGGAAATCACCGGGAAGCATTACAGCGCAGAAGTCGCCGTAATAAGCATTATCAAAGATGAGCGTGTTATTCTTGATGGAGTACTCTCCTCCGTCATCTTCCCACTGGGTTGAGCCGTCAAGATAAGCTCCCAGGTCTACATCTGTTGGCTCCGCAAATTCACCGGCATTAACATCGGTTGCTGGTTCCTGGGCCGGCTCCTGCTGATCCGGTTTCTCTTCACCGGCATCTTCAACAGGTGCGGTTGTAGGAGCCTTGGTAGGCTCGGGGGTGGTATCTTCTTTATCATCCTTGGATTTGCATGCCGTCAGGGAAAGAACCAATGTCAGGACGATTAAAGCTGATACTAATTTCTTGAAAATCTTCATAACCTTTCCTCCTTATTATTGTTTTATTGTTGTACATGGATATATGTAAATTATTTTATCCTGTCGATTCCCTTGCTTTCACCGGTCCAAACGTTCATCCGGCCGGTCGAGAAGCTGCCTGCTTCCTCCTGGTAAAATCCGGTCATTCCGTATTCGAAGGTGGAGTCCTCAACGCTAAGGACCTCCTCGTCATTGACAGCAAGGGTTAATTTGTTTCCGATTGCGCTTGCCTTAAGCTGGTAAGTGCTGCCGATACGCCAGTTGTAACCGGCTTTGGCAAGAACCCTGGTTCCGAAATTCTTAAGTGAAATAACAACCTCACCCTGTTTTCCGAAGCCGAGAAGGTATGCGCATTCGGCGCCCTTGCCCCGGACTATAAGTCCCTTGTTTTCACCGGAAAGCGGTGTAATATCGGCTTCCACAATAGTGTCCCTTGCATAGAAGTTGCCGGTATATACCTGGCATTCCTGCTCGGATGTCACCACAAGCTTTCCGTCAATTATTTCGCCCTTGCACTGGTTCAGCGAGAATGGTGTTACCTGGGCGAATTCGCACGCCTGCAGGGACATGTCTATGGAGTACCTGGCCTCGCCTGTCACAGTAAAATCGTCAAGGAATAACCGGCCAAATACTCGGTTTGCCGTTTCAGCAGGGGTGAGGATCTTAAAGCCTAATTCCGCAATCTGGTCTCCACCGGTGTCCGGTATGGTAAAGTCTATGGAATTCCATTCACCGGCTTTAAGCTCTATTTCTTCGATTTCAATAAATGTATCTCTCATGGCCGTCCGGATGTACGGGATTACATGTACAGCCCCCTCCAGCCAGACTTCATAAAACAGCTTGAATGATGCCTTCTGGCCGCTGAATACCGTCGGGGAGAATACCGGTTTATATCTTTCGTCGTCAAAGTCAGCCCGGCGGTAGAAGGGCTTGTAATAAACCCTGCACTGATCGGCATGAAGTATGCGGTCGACGATTATCTCAAGGCTTCCCTTCCCGCTGTAGGCTTTTTCATATGAATGGCGCTTCATGAACCGGATTTCATTGGACAGCCTTATTCCATGGGTGGAACCCGGAAGCTCAAAGTCGAAGAGAATGTCTCCGTCATTGGGCCTTTTGATTTCTTCGGGCATCTTTTCATCGGCAAGCATATAGGCAATCTGGGCAAGATCCTTTACATAAGTGGGAACATCCATGATGTTCAGATAGCCGGATATTCCTGACGTAATAATGACGTCGTTGATCGGATCCCTGTATGCCTTTTTGATATTGTCCAGCCCGTAGAATACTCCCGCTATGCTTCCGACGCTGCCGGCATTGCAGTCGGTGTCCCAGCCGCACATTGTGGCTATTTCCACGGTCCGGTTGAAATCCTTGCCGTAGAGCAAAGCCAGTACGCATACACCCGCGTTGGGAATTACATGGCATGCGCCGGGATATTTGTCATATCCCCAGTTGTCTATCAGATACCGCATGCAGCTTCTGAAATCGTCGGGGTTTTTCCTGTAAAAATCACGGACGGCGTTTACCACCTGTGCATATGTACAGTCTTCGGGTATCTGGCGTAATCCGGCATCAATTATTTCGTCAATGGTTTCAGCTGTAAATGCCTGGGCAATGCAGGCTGCTATGAAGCCTCCGCCGTATACGGCGTTTCCGTCGTGGGAAACATGAGCCGCCTTCATGGCATACTCGGCTGCCTTTTCGGGATTTCCGGGCCAGATGAATCCCCATGTATCAACGAATATCTGGCCGCCTATCTGCTCTGACAGGACTTTTCCGTTGGTTTCCATGCTTCCCGACAGAGGAGCAGGGATGCCCTTTTTTAGATTCAGGTAGGTGGTATGGCAGGTGCTTATGCCTTCACCGCCCCACCAGAACATGCCGATGCCGTTCCTGGCATAATTAAGCCATGCCCTGGCAACCAGCCCGGAAGACATTTCGCTTTTAACGCCGCTGTCAATAAGCCCCCTGAGGAAATATACCGGACCGTTGATGTCGTCATCGGCGGCGAAATTCCTGTAGCGCTTTATGTATTCGGTTATATCTCCGTATACGGAAGCTATCCTGTCAAAATCCCAGGGAGCGGGCTCAACCGGTGCGCCCAGCCTTATCCCGACATTCTTTCCGAGAAAACCGGCATAAAGCTTGTTTATATAATCCTTTACCATTTGGTTACCTCCGTTATCTGATAAGGTCGCTCAGGCTTTCAGCGACTGTTCTGATAGTCAAATCCTTAGTAAAACGCAAACAGGTTCCGGTCGGATAATTTGTTTTTTCAATCCATGCCGCAGGGATGCATTTTGCGCCTCCCCTGGCACCAAGGATTGCTCCCACAATTGCTGAAACCGTATCCGCATCCCTGCCGGAATTTCCGCTTAGGAATATACCGTAACGGAAGTCTCCCTTTGCCATGAGGAAATATGCAAAGGCCGATACTACGGCTTCCGCAACCGCCGCCTTGTACTGGCAGCGCAGTTCGTCATGCAGAGGCATCCAGCACTTGAAGAAATCATAACCGCCTTGTTCCAGGATACCCAGCATTACATCGAAGTTATGTCTGAGCCATGTTCCTTCCGGTATGCATTTTAATGCTTCCTGAAGGATCTCTTCGTCGGTCGCATCCACCATGGCAGCAGCGACCGCTACAGCCACGGCCTGCGCCGCCCAGATTCCTTCACCGCAGTGACTGATTTCCGCGTCTCTCCTGGCCAGCTCCTTTGCCCGTTCGAAATCGCCGGCGCATACTATTCCGATGGGGGATATCCTCATGGCAGCGCCGTCACTGTTGGCATATGCGTTATACATGCCGGTATAGGGTGCATGAAGCCCTTTTTTCAGATTCTCCGCCGCTTCCTTTTCGCTGGCGCCTCCTCTCGGAAATTCATCCTGGGTTATGATATATTTCTTCCAGCCTTCTTCAAAATCCTTTGTACCGGGATTGCCTCCATGGTCAATAAGCATCTTTGCCGTAAACAAGGCGAACTCGGTGTCGTCCGTACTCCATGCTGCCCCCTTGCTTAAGTCAACCATCATGCCGTAGTCCTGGTGGTTTTCGGGCTTGCGGCATGCGTCCCCGAAGGAATCGCCTATTGCCAGCCCGGCAAGGGCGCCCAGTGCCTTGTCATCCCTAAGTTCCTTGTTATTTATCAAATCATTCCTGGTAAGCATTCATATACCTCTCTGATAGGTTATTTTCTGTTCTGAAGATTCTGCGTAAAAAGCCATTCGTACAGGTCGGGCCTGGAATAAGCGGGTGTCCAGGTATCATGGGAGAGGAAAGGATAAACCGTCAGCTTGAAATATTCATGTCCCTGGCCGCACAGCTTCTCCACAATCAGGTTGACATTCTTGAAGGGTACGGTATCATCAATTGCTCCGTGGAACATCCAAATCGGCATATCCAGGATGCCTGAAAAATCATAGCTGTTTGTTCTGCCGCATACAACTGCAATTGCAGCAAACGTATCGGGCATTGCCAGTGCCTGCTTCCATGTGCCTCTGCCGCCCATGGATAAGCCCGTAAGGTACATCCTGTCCGGATCAATATTGTATTTTTCAAGGTTCTTTTCTATAAATGCCTTCAGCTTGGGCTCCTCGTCGTTGGTGTCGGCCCAGTGGGAATTGCCGGGACACTGGGGAGCTATCATTATGGCGTCAAGGGAGCCGGTTTCCATGATGTACTTGGGAACGCCGTAGCTTAAGAGCTCGTTCAGGTCGTCGCCCCTTTCGCCTATGCCATGAAGGAAGTAAATAACCGGCCATTTTGTTTCCTTGTCATCTGGGTCATAACCCTCGGGAAGATACAGAACATAGTTGTAATACTCGCTGTCGCCGTATAAAAGCTGGAACACTTCTTTTCCCACAGGGTTCTTGATCTGCTGTATGTCGCGGTTTCCAACCAGCATTTCCATTGAGATCTTGGAGCCCTTAAAGGTGTAAGTTATTTCGGAAAGCCTTCCCTGGACATTTTCCGTAAGCTGCTTTGCCAGTTCGTTGTACTCCGCTCCGGTCAGTATGGCTCCGGTGTCCTTGTTGGGATAGAACTTTGCAAACAAGTCATCAACTGCCGGCTCGTCCTGGCTGTCCGGTTCATCCTGTTGGTTATCGGATGTTGGCGTTTCATCGGATGGGGATACGGTATCGGGGGTCTGATTTTCATTGGCTGTCTCATCATTCTTGCCGTTTTCATCGGTTATAACTTCCTGCTGATTTTCAGGTTCCTTTACCATATCTTCACCTTCTTTCTTGTCTGATGCTTTTTTGCCGCATCCGGTCAGGAAAATGACCAGGCATAGCATACATATCAATATTTTTTTCATTTTAAGCTCCTTTCATTTTGCCGCTTTTACCGTTTTGCCTTAATCTGCCTGTTGACTTCTTCTTCCCAGGCCTCTATGCCGTAAGCATTGACCTTATCCACAGCCTCTTTGTAAAGGCGTATGCACTCTTCCTCGGAAGAAGCCATTATTATGCGGTTAATTTCGTCTTTTATAATGGCCGCGCATTTTGAGCTGGCTATAGCTGCTTCAGTTTCAGCCTGCATTACTATATCAATCTCGGAATAGTCCTTCCAGAAGGTTCCCTTCCAGTCTTCATGCCAGTTGAATACAGGATCCTGCTTAATGATTAAATCTCTCGGGTCTGCTCCGGCATCGGTGGAGTAGTACGGCGCAAATCTTGCGAATGCCGGCTGTCCGTCGGTTGTGTATGTCGGGAAGTTAATTACGCCGTATAAGGAACGGATGCCGCGTTTTACGTTGTATTCGGGATTAGCCTTGATCTTTGCGTCTATTTCCGCGTTTATGTCCCTCTTGCCGTCGGCATTGATGATATAGTCCTCGCCTTCAATGCCCCAGCCGTGAAGCACGAGACCTTCATCGGAGTATAAGAACTCCAGCAGGCGTGCGATGCGGTTTGCATGGGGAGAGGTCTTCATTATCATGAATGCCTTGCTTCCCGTATAAGCCGAGTTGTACTGCCAGACGTGATCAACCCCGTCAGCCCTTAACTGCTGTGGAATGTAGATGATATGGGAGGTCTTTTCATTGTTCAGCAAAGCCTTGTTGGCTTCATAGATGTAATAGTAATTGCCTATGAAGGAGAATACCTTTGCCTTGTTCAACTGTCTTATAAACTGGTCGGAGGTTTGTACCGGCGCGTCCTCATATATATATCCCTCACGGTACAGTTCGTTCATGAACAGCAGCCAGGGCAGGGCATGTTCGGCTTTTAAGCCGTAAGTATAATTCTCGCCGTCCAGGGTTACGAACAAGCCGCCCCTGTAATTGCATTTATAACCGTACATTGAAAGTCCTGCCCAAAGGATGTCACCGGCGCTTCCCTTATCCATGGATATTGCGTAATATCCGTCCTCTGTCGAGTATTTTGCTCTGAAATTGTCCAGGGCCTCCTTGTAAGCGTCGAAGGATGTTATCTTGTTATTATAAATTTCCTTTACAAGAGGATACTGGACATAAAGTGTGCTGTGCCACGGAAGCTCTTCCTGGGCACGGTTGGGATCGCTGGAATCCTCGGGATGAACCTCGCCCTCACGAAGCAGGTCTTTGTTCTCCGTTAAGTACAGGAGCTGACCGTTTTCGTTTTTGAATATTTCGATCAGGGATGAGTTCATCTCATAAACGGTAGGAGCGTATTTCTTAAGCAGCGGCTCAAGGTCAACCAGGTCCCCGGTATCCAGGTAATCATAGAAGGTACCGTCTCTTTTCATAACCAGCACGTCGGGATAATCCCTGGAAGCCATGAGCATCTGGAGCTGGTCGGATTCAATTCCCTGGATCTCAATTGTGGTTCCCGTGATTTCCGCTATCTTTTTCAGAACCGCGCTGTCACTGGGTGAAGGATTCTGCATGTCTGCGACCATAATCTTGATTGTTATGGGGTTTTGCCTGTCCAGCTCCTGCAGTTCTTCAAAGGTCATGTTTTCTTCGTTTTCATATGTAGTACCGGTATTTTCATCCGTTTTTTTCTTGCATCCCGAAAGTACCGATGCTGCTGTTATCAGTATGATTATTAATGTAAAGAAGCCTGTTATGCGTCTCTTGTGCATTAAATACACCTCCCGATATATTTCCACGTCTGAGTGGCATGTTTTTTAATTTGTGTTGATTTATAACGCTATATAAACAGGAATTTTATTTGCGTCCTGTTATTTATCAATTATTTAACCCTTCATCGAACCTACCATGATGCCCTTGACAAAGTATTTCTGCAGGAAAGGATATACGCATATGATAGGAACAACAGTAACAACCGTTATAGCCATTCGAAGGGACAGGGGATCGGCAGTAACCGCCTCACCGTGGAATATCTCAAACATTGTCGCCCTGTCAATCATTTTTTCACCTTCGGCCTTCTTGATCATCTGCATGCATATGTACTGCAGGGTTCTCAGTTTGGGATCGGTGGTGTAGTACAGGGTGTCACGGTACGAGTTCCACTGCATAACCGCCGAGTAAAGGGCAACGGTGGCGTAAATAGGTTTTGATACCGGCATCAGGATCTTGAAGAACACCTTCAAATCGTGGGCACCGTCTATTTTTGCCGCTTCAAGCAGGTCCGCCGGTACGGATTTGAAATACGTCCTGAACAGCACCACATACCAGAGGTTGATTATGTGCGGTATGATATAAACCCAAAAGGTGTCGTACAGGTTAAGGTTAAGGTACAGCATGTAGGTCGGAATAAGGCCGCCGCCTCCGAAGAACATGGCAAAGAAGAAGAATGCCTTAAGGGGCTTGTACAGCAGGAAATCGCTCCTTGTGAACAGGTAGGCAAACATGGAGGAGCATAATACCGTCAGAAAAGTGCCCAGTACTGTTCTTGACACGCTTAGGAGAGTGGCGCGGAAGAGGTCTTTCTCCATGAATATAAGCCGGTATGCCTCCGTGGAGAATACGCGGGGATAAAGCCATATTCCGCCCAGCTCGGTATCCGCCGGGTGATTGAATGATACGGCCAGTACATAAATGAAAGGATATAACATTGATATTCCGATTATGCCGAGGATAATGGCCAGTATCGTATCAAATATTATGTCGCCGGTTTTCTTCTTTTTCTTTTTCCGGATTATTTCATTTTCGTTCTTTCCCATAGTCCGCCTCCATTACCACAGTGAGTATTCTGTCGTCTTTTGCGCGATCTTATTGGTAATATATACCAGAATGAAACCCAGCACGGTCTGAATCAGGCTGACGGCAGTCGAATATGAATACATTCCCATTGATATACCTATCTTGTAGGTATATGTTTCTATGACTTCGGCTACATGGCTTGTAAC
This sequence comes from Clostridiales bacterium, assembly GCA_012735495.1. GTDB lineage: Bacteria > Bacillota > Clostridia > Lachnospirales > Lachnospiraceae > Mobilitalea. The sequence continues at coordinate 46,985 of JAAYHD010000026.1, forward strand.
CGCATTTCCGAGCATGTAAGACGCGTCAAAGCTTGCGGAGAACAAGCCGGACATATTGGTTATCCAAAGTATCATGGCTGTGGGCAGAAGGTTCGGTATTGTAATGTATATAATCCGCTTGATTCTTCCGCAGCCGTCAATTGCCGCGGCTTCATATTGCTCCTGGTCTATTCCTGCCAGTGTTGCCAGGTAAATGATAGCGCCCCAGCCGACTTCCTTCCATACTCTTACGAATGTTGCGAGGAACCAGAACAGGTAGGGCTTCTGCCAGAACTTATAAGGCTGGTCGACAATACCCATGTTCTGAAGCAAGTCGTTTATCGGGCCGTTGGTTCCCAGAAGCTCCAGGAATATGTTGGCCACAACGACGAAGGATACAAAGTGCGGCAAATATGTAAGGGTCTGAATGGTCCTTTTGAACACCTTGTGAGATATTTCGTTTATCATGAGCGCCAATATAATCGGCAGGGTGTTGATGGCCAGCAGGTTTAAGGAGCTCATTGCAAGGGTATTGCGTATAATCTTCCCCAGGTCGGGGTCGGTGAAGAACTCCTTGAAGTAGTGCAGCCCGACAAATTCGCTGCCAAAAACCCCTCTTGCAGGCTTGTATCTTACGAAAGCCATCAGCCATCCGTATAAGGGCCCGTAAAAGAAGATGCCGATGTATATAATACAGGGTATGGCTATGAGAAACAGGTAGCGCTGGTTTTTCATTATCTGCCATTTTCTTGCTCTGGCTGCCGTCCTGTCGGACGTTTTAGCATGATTTTTGCCAATCATTATATACTCCTTTCAGATCCCATAGAGTATTATTCCAATATGGATTCGTCAAACTCTATTGAAAGCAGCGGCGCATGCTGCTGCGCTCCGTATACGTCCCGGTCCCCCGATGTGCCGGAGGAAACCTTCCTGTTATATGTAATCTTTATGCCCATTGCCTGGTCGAAATAAACCAACTCCGTTATGTCGGCAACATTTATATTATACGCTTTGGCAATGGATTCTCTAGTGATAATATTTGCCTTTTTTACTGCCTCATATTCTTTTCTGTCGGAGAAGAGAATATCCAGGGTAATTGAGAAAGGGCCGGCATTTTTGCTTCTTATAACCTTTGCGACGTCATATAATTTTTTCATTCATTTTCACCAGCCTTCTTCGTTTTCTTACCCTTGGCATAGGTTTCGTATGTTACGGGGAACATGGATTTTCCGTCCGGTATCTGCAGCAGATGGTAAACTGAAAATTCGTATACCGGGCCAAACGGGATATCACTGGGGGCAAACGGAAAAGCCAGGTTGCCGGCCGTGGTCTTGCGGCCTTCGAAGTCGCAGTGCAAAAACGTGGAGCGGACATTTGCGCAGATCGCGTTGGCCATCTCCTGGGTCTTTGCCAGGGCTTCAAACAGGACCGCCACTTCATGTCCCCTAAACTCCTGGAGCTCCTGGTCCCCCATTACACCGTTGATGCCGTAGTTGTAGAAGTTAATCCGGTAATCCTCTTCCGGTATCTCGCGGATGTATTCCTTTACGCTTTTTGCAACCTTTTCCTCAATCTCCTCAAGCCTTGATATTAAAATCGGATCTCTTACGGCTCCTATGACAAATGTCCTGTAAGCTACCTGCCTGGATCCTTCAAGCTTTATTATGTACTTTTCATCCGGTATGTAGCGGCTTCCCTTTACTCTTACCGATTCCCCGTCATCCATGGTGAAGGTGCACTCCGAAAGATCCAGGATGAAGCCGGGGCCGTGGAATACGCAGGGATTTTCCTTTTCATAGAATGTATGGGCCGCCACACTGGTTATATTGCAGTGGCGGACAGGATTAAGAGTGCATATGGTAAATGAGTCTTCATATAATGTGCCCAGTACACTGTCTTTTGTCGTTCCCGGTTCGGCGCACAACGCTCCGCACTCAAGGATTTTCCCCATATGATAGGATAGTCCGGGGTCAAAGCCCTTATAAATGCCGACAGCCGCAAAAATGGACGGATCATAGGTCCTTCCGCAGACAATAATATCCGCTCCGCCTTTCAGCGCTTCTATAACAGGTTCATGGCCTATCTGTGCCACGATTGATCCGGTGCTGTCCACTGTTTCTTCCGTAAGATCCGGGATGTTTGACCCCATGGAGAAGATGCGGTTGTTGGCAATGGCATCCTTAATTATCGATTTATCAACATCGGTATATATGACCGCAAGCTTCGCATCCAGCCTGTGTTCCTTAAGGATATCCTCCACAATTTCCAGTGTCCAATTGACGTGGATCCTGGAACCTGCTCCGCCGGCCGATCCTATGATAACCGGTATATGTCTTTTTAGTCCCTCGGGTATGATTAGGGACAGGTCTTTTCTGACCGCCATACGGCTTACTATGCTGACACCTGCTCCAAGCTTATGTGGCCCGGCATCGGTTGAACCCGCGTCAACAACAATCGCGTCCGGATTCATAGCCAATCCGTTTCGGAACGACTGCTCGGGAAAACCGTAGCCCAACATGCCGCATGGAGATAAAATACTGCATTTGTTCACTTTACATCAGCCCTTGTATTATAGTCTATTTGTTTAACAATTAGAATTATATCACGGTAAAAGACAGGTGTCAATATGTATGATTGACATTTTGCACAATACAAGCGTCTCATTTTATATAAATTTATTTTATTGTTAAAAAACAAATATTTCATTAGGATTTATCATGTATTAAACTGGATTTTGAAATTAATTTGACAACGGCTTGAAATAAATGTATAATCTATTTGTCTAACAAATGTGATATATTTTGTAAAATATTTTCTTTGCACGGAGGTTAATGTGAGATTTCCAACCATAGTTAATGAGCGATTATCCGATAAGGTGGTCAACGTAATAACGGAAAAAATTAAAACGGGAGAATTGAAACCGGGTGACAAGCTTCCCAGCGAACCGGAGCTTGCCAATGCTTTGCAGGTAAGCCGCGGGGTCCTGCGTGAGGCCCTGACAGCCCTGCAGGCCAGGGGTATTATTTACAGGAAACCGAAGGAAGGCACTTTCATCAACTCGGATGCGCTTGCGGAACTGAATGACAGCTGGGAAATTTCAATGAAGCAGGCCACATACCTGGACCTGATCGAGGTAAGGGAATGTCTTGAGATACGCATGGTGGAGAAGGTTATAGACCTGGCGACCGATGAGCAGATAGATGAGCTTTATGAGCTTATTGGTTCGGATGAGGCAGCCGAGGGGGACCGCTCTACGGACTACTATTTCCACTATCGCCTTGCGGAATTTTCCCGCAACATTATCTTTGTGAGCTTTATTGATACCTATTATGAGATATTTAAGGAAATTTCAAAAATAACATCCCAGTATATATCCAGAAAAGAGGGTATATACAATGAGCATTTGGCCATTGTGGAAGCCATCAAGGCGAGGGACAAGGAACTGGCAAAGAACAGGATCCGCCACCACCTGCACATGGTCAAGGATTTTCTTCAAACCCATGACCTGGCAAATATTAAGGATTAAATATGCCGGGCCCGTATATGCTTTTACATCGGAGACCATATGAAAAACCAGAGTAAGAAAACAGTTATTATAAAAGAATATTTTTATATAACGATAGGTGCCCTGCTGGTAACCGTCGGCGTATATTACTTCAAATTCCCGAACAATTTCAGTATAGGCGGCGTAACAGGCGTCGGCATCCTGTTAAGCAGTGTCCTGGGCGGCAGGATTTCATCCGGCACGATAGTGCTGGTCATTAACATGGCCCTGCTGGTCCTGGGATATATTATGTTCGGAAGAAGCTTCGGAATAAAAACCGCATACGGAAGCCTGATTCTTTCCGTCGGGCTCAAGGTGCTGGAGATAGTAAACCCGTTGGAGCATCCGCTGACCAACGAGCCCGTCATTGAGCTGTTTTTCGCGGTGGCCCTTCCCGGAATCGGCGCGGCCATACTGTTTAACCTGGGAAGCTCGACAGGCGGCACGGATATCATAGCAATGATTTTAAAGAGGAAGACCAACATCAATATAGGGCAGGCCCTTTTAGTAACCGATATTATACTGACTTTATTGACCTTCCCCATATTCGGCATGCTGACGGGACTGTTGTCCGTGGCGGGACTGTTTACCAAGTCCGTTGTGGTCGACAATATCGTGGAAGCGCTGAACCTGTGCAAATACCTTACGGTCATATGCGACGATGCGGAAGATATCTGTGACTTCATCATAAAGAAATTGAACAGGAGCGCCACAATTTACGACGCCAAGGGGGCGTTCACGAACCACAAAAAGAAGATAGTCCTTACTGTAATGTCCCGTTCGGAAGCATTGCAGCTGCAGCATTATATTAAAAGGAACCATCCCGAGGCGTTCATCCTCATTACGAACACCAGTGAAATAATCGGCCGGGGATTCAGGGGATATTTATAATATAGGAAGCAACAGGTGATATTTATAATTAATATAGGAAGTAATATAAAATGGAATAACGGCTCAGGACAATCGGAACCTCTTGACATTCCGGAGCATTTATTATATCATGTATAAAATTAATAAACTCAAAAACGATGACGGAGAGAGTAAGCTCCTTGCAAAAATCACAGCGAGCCGGGGACAGGTGCAAGCCCGGTATGAGTAGCGGATGTCCGAAGATCACTCCATAGTTGCCAGGCCCAAAGATGGGGGTTCCCGTTCAGTAGGTCGAGCCGGTGTCCACCGTTATATGGATAGTGTATGAATGCCGCAAGGCAGTGTATACGAAAAGGTGGTTAATGAGAATGCATTGCTCTCATCCTGTTTCGGATGGGAGCTTTTTAATTAATGATGTTGATATATGAGGAGGAAGACATGTATAACAAAGTATCAACAGATTTGAATTTTGTTGAGAGAGAGAAGAAGATCCTGGAGTTCTGGAACAGGAACAAGATTTTTGAAAAAAGCGTTGAGGCAAGCAAGGGCAAACCAAGCTTTACCTTTTATGACGGGCCTCCGACGGCCAACGGCACGCCCCACATAGGCCATGTGCTCACCCGTGTGGTTAAGGACATTATCCCCAGATACCGCACGATGAAGGGATACAATGTCCTGCGCAAGGCGGGATGGGACACCCACGGGCTTCCGGTTGAGCTTGAGGTGGAGAGGGAGCTTGGAATAAACGGTAAGGAGCAGATCGAGGCATACGGCCTTGAGCCCTTCATCAACAGGTGCAAGGAAAGCGTGTGGAAATACAAGGGTATGTGGGAGGAGTTCTCCGGCATAGTAGGATACTGGGTCGACATGGAGAACCCCTATATTACCTATGAAAATTACTATATAGAATCCATATGGTGGTCTTTAAAGCAGATATGGGATAAAGGATTGCTTTACAAGGGCTTCAAGATCGTCCCTTATTGCCCGAGATGCGGGACGCCGCTGTCAAGCCATGAGGTGGCCCAGGGATACAAGGATGTCAAGGAAAAATCCCTGATCGCGAAGTTCAGGGTAAAAGGAAAACAGGATGAGTATATCCTGGCTTGGACCACCACGCCGTGGACCCTGCCGTCCAACGTGGCCCTTTGCGTAAATCCTGATGAAAGCTATGTAAAGGTCAGGGTGCAGGTGGACGAGAAAGGCAACCTGGTAAGCAGCAAGGGCTGCAGCTGCCACCACGACCATGATGATGAAATGCATGAAGAGCCCAAAGCCGTCAGGACCGAGAAATACATTCTTGCGGAAGCGCTGGTCGGCAGCGTAATAGACGGCGATTACGAGATAGAGGAACGCTGGCTTGGCAAGGAGCTCGAATATACGGAATATGAGCCGTTGTTCGACTATGCCAGGGTGGATAAAAAAGCATACTATGTAACCTGCGACGGTTATGTTACATTGACGGACGGTACCGGCGTGGTTCACACCGCACCGGCTTTCGGTGAGGACGACTACAGGGTCGGCCAAAACTACGGCCTGCCGTTTGTCCAGTTGGTGGACGGCAAGGGAGAGTTCAAGCCGGAGGCCACCGACATAGCAGGCCTGTTCTGCAAGGACGCCGACGAGCCCATCATGAAGATGCTTTATGAGAAAGGCCTGCTCTTTAAAGTTCTTAAATACGAGCACAGCTACCCGTTCTGCTGGAGATGCGACACCCCGCTGATTTATTATGCGCGGGAATCCTGGTTCATCAAGATGACCGCCGTCAAGGATAAGATGATTGAGAACAACAATACAATCAACTGGATGCCTGAAAGCATAGGCCAGGGCAGGTTCGGGGACTGGCTGAACAACCTGCAGGATTGGGGCCTGTCGAGAGACCGCTACTGGGGTACCCCGCTTCCCATCTGGGAATGCGAGGAAGGCCACAGGCATTGTATCGGAAGCATTGCGGAGCTTAAAGCCATGTCGGATAACTGTCCGGATGACATAGAGCTTCATCGTCCGTACATTGATGCCGTTACCATAAAATGCCCCGAGTGCGGAAAAGAGATGACCAGGGTCAAGCCCGTTATCGACTGCTGGTACGATTCCGGAGCCATGCCTTTTGCGCAGTGGCATTATCCGTTTGAGAACAAGGAAGTGTTTGAGGAAAGGTTCCCGGCCGACTTCATAAGCGAAGCCGTGGATCAGACCAGGGGATGGTTCTATTCGCTGCTTGCAATAGCCACCCTGATATTCGGGGAGACCTCCTTTAAGAACTGCATAGTGCTTGGCCATGTACAGGATGAGAACGGACAGAAGATGTCCAAATCCAAGGGCAATGCCATAGAGCCGATGGACGCGCTGGCCCAATACGGCGCGGACGCAATCCGTTGGTATTTCTCAATAAACTCAGCCTTGTGGCTTCCGAACCGCTTCCACGGCGGCGCCGTCATAGAAGGCCAGAGAAAATTCATGGGCACGCTTTGGAACACCTATGCATTCTACGTTTTGTATGCCAATATAGATAAGTTTGACCCTACAAAATACAGGCTGGAATACGACAAGCTGTCGGTTATGGACAAATGGCTGCTGTCACGGTTGAACAGCCTTATCAAGGCGGTGGACGGCAATCTTGAGAATTACAGGATTACGGAATCCGCAAGGCTTATGTCCGATTTTGTGGATGAGCTGTCCAACTGGTATGTAAGAAGAAGCAGGGAACGCTTCTGGGCAAAGGGAATGCTGCAGGACAAGATAAACGCCTACATGACCCTTTATACCGCGCTTGTTGAGTTCAGCAAGCTGGCGGCTCCGTACATCCCGTTCATGACGGAGGACATTTACCAGAACCTTGTTGTCAACCTTGACAAGAACGCGCCGGAAAGCATCCACCTGTGCTCATACCCGGCGTACAACGAGGATTATATTGATAAAGAGCTTGAGGAGAACATGAACGAGGTTCTTGAGATCGTCGTCCTGGGACGCTCCTGCAGGAACGCCGCCAATATCAAGAACCGCCAGCCTATCGGGAAGATGTATGTAAAGGCAAATATCGCCCTTTCCGAGTACTACAGGGACATAATAGCCGATGAGCTTAATGTCAAGGAAGTAATATTCACCGACGACGTAAGGGCGTTCACCTCCTACAGCTTCAAGCCCCAGCTTAAGACCCTGGGACCGAAGTTCGGAAAGCAGATTGGAGCCGTAAGGCAGATACTGGCCGAGGTTAACGGCAATGAAGCCATGGATGAGATCAATGCCACAGGAAAGCTTGGCATTACCCTGGATGGCACCACGGTATATATTGACAAGGAAGACCTGCTTATCGAGGCAATGCAGACCGAGGGCTATATATCCGATTCCGACCATGGTATAACCGTGATACTGGACACCCACCTGACCGACGAGCTTATAGAAGAAGGCTTTGTCCGCGAGATTATAAGCAAGCTTCAAACCATGCGCAAGGATGCCGGCTTTGAGGTCACTGACCATATCCGTGTAACCGCGGAGGGCAATGACAGGATAAAGGCAATCCTGGAGCGCAATGCCGATGAGATCAAATCCGAGGTACTGGCCGACGAGCTTGAGTACGGCAGGACACAGGGTTATACGGCCCAATGGAACATTAACGGTGAAAATGTCACCTTCGGAGTGGAAAGACTCGTCTAACTTTCATTTACTTTTCATAAACTCTAATATATAATAAAGATACAGTAAATCCTGTTCTGATTGGATTTTTGAAAGGCGGGTGATTCCATGAAGCTTATCTATGCGATCGTACGCAGCATTGACAGCGGAGATGTGATATCTGCGCTGAACAAGGAAGGATACTACGTTACGAAGATTGCTTCAACAGGCGGGTTTTTGCGGGAAGGCAATACGACACTGATGATAGGAACCGACGAAGACAAGGTGGATGATGTCATAAACATCATAAAGAGGGTCTGCGGCCCGAGAAAGCAGATAATAGCCAATCCGGTCGGAACGGGAGAGTATACGTCCATGAACATGGTGGTCAATGTCGGAGGGGCAACCATATTTGTAATGGATGTAGACCGGTTCGAAAAGATTTAAGTCTTGCAAGTTTTGTATTTATGGAGAGCAAAGTTGAGGGACTTGGCTCTCCCTTTTTTTGAAATTTACTTTATTTTTCAGTCGAAATATGTTATAAATGAATGAGTCCAATGTGAAAGGAAAGGTATGAGTTAATGAAAAAATTTCTGGTTCTGTTAATCTTATGCTTGGGTATGGCCGGCATTTTCGCGGGCTGTTCCGGCAAAAACGGTGATTCAAATGACAACAATGAGACAACTCCGACACCTGAAGCAACGAATGATGAGGATACGGATGATACGGAAGGCGTCTTTGTACCGGTTGAAAACCCGGTTGTTAAGGAAGACTACGATATCAATGACTATATAAAGCTGGGCAAATACAAGGGAATTGAGGTTGAGGTCAAAAAAAGGGAAGTAACGGATGAGGATATCGACATTGCCATCCAGATGGACCTTTATGACTACGGCGCAGCGCCTGTTGAAGTAACCGACAGGGCGGTTAAGCTTGGAGATACCGTTGTAATGGACTTCGTTGGTTACCATAATGGCGAAACCTTCACAGGGGGAAGCGCGGAGGATTACGAGATTACGGTTGGCTCACGGGTGTTTGTTGACGGGTTCGAGGACCAGCTGGTAGGCGCAGAGCTTAACAAGGAATTTGAGGTTAACGTGACATTCCCCAAGAATTACAGCAATACGGATCTTGCAGGAGAACCCGTAGTATTCAAAGTTATCATCAAAAACATCATGTATTTTGAGCTTACTGAGGAATTTGTAAAAGACACATTGGGATTCGAATCCGAAGAAGCATACAGGGAGAGCCTGCGTTCGCAGCTTGAGGAAGAATATGCGGAGCTTGCGGCCAGCCAGAAGGAAAGCGACGTATATTACGCGGTCATAAACGGATCCGAGATAACACTGCCCGAGAATCTGCTGGAATACTACGCTTCGGAGTTTAAGACACTGTATACCAATCTGGCGGGAAGCTACGGTATGGATTTGGAGACACTGGTTAGCCTTTATGGTACCACTATGGAGGAATTCGAGCTTGGCTCCCGGACTTACGCCGAGAATATGGCAACGAGGGAACTGATCGTCAAGGCAATATGTGCGGCCGAAGGGCTGGAGCTGACCGAGGAAGAGTTTCAGCAGTATGCTTCGGAATATGCCGAGCAATTCGGCTATGAATCCAACGAGGAATTTTTGTCCAACACCGATGCGGAAGCGTTGAAAGAGGATATTTTATTCAACAAAATAATCGACTTCCTTGTTGCCGAAGCCATAGAAAAATAATTTGACCGATTACCTACCATAATCATTTTACTAGAACTTGACTTGCAGTAAGAAAATGTTTATAATAATAACTACTATTATTGTATTTATTATTTAAATGGAGTTGATGATTATGGCAATAAAGTACAGTCGGCAAAGAGAAGCCATAAAAGAATATCTGATGCATACAAAAGATCACCCGACAGCGGATACCATATACATGAATATCAGGGAAGAATACCCGAACATCAGCCTGGGAACCGTGTACAGGAACCTTAACCTCCTGGTGGATACCGGTGAGATTATCAGGATTAGCGGCATGGACGGAAGCGACAGGTACGACGGCAATATTGAACGGCATTATCATTTCCTGTGCAGGAAATGCCACAGGGTACTGGACCTGGACATGGATTCCATCGAACAGATAAATGAGATTGCAAACAGGAACTTCCCGGGCAAAGTGGAAGGGCATGTGGTTCACTTTTATGGCGTTTGCGATGAATGCATGTAACGAATGGCATATAAGAAGTATACAAAAAAACAGATACCTTGATTCCGTGAATTCAAGGTATCTGTTTTTTAGGTGTTTATGGTAAGAATTCTGATACTGGCTGAATTTACTTGGTCCTGGTCACATGCACGCAATATACATATATATTCTGTATTTTCTTTGCCTCAATATCGCCTACGCGGATAATCGGCTGGGTCTCGGACGGGGTGGTGTATACCTTGAAAATAATTCCGTCCTGGTTAACGTGCATGTTTCGGATTTGCTTGTACTCGTAGTCCTTTTTTGGTATGCCTATATAGTTGAAAATTATGTCGTATGTATCCGGGTGCGAGAAGCATAATATGATTTCATCCTTATCATACATGCCTATGATTTCTCTGGCTTATTCGAAAGTCATATTGGTACACCTGAATTCACCTTCGTTGAAGAGAGTGTTCATATTGCTGTTGTCAAGCAGCAATAATGGATGTCTTGTTGCTTTTGCCATGGTAATCCGCTCCTTCTCTCTTAACCGCTGATACGGTGTTTTTTCTTATACCCCAATCATATTACGGATATATAAAATATATCCATATATTAAGTATAAGGGAATACTATGGCAAAAGTCAATAATATGAGAAGGAGCATGGATATTAATAAGGGTTGACGGCTCTCTTCACATAGCTTGTATGGAGAATCTCATGGGCCACATGACTTCCGGGAGCCTCAAGGAACTCCTCGTAAAGCTGCCTGACGGCAGGGTTTTCATGAGATTTTCTTATCTTCATGGCAGTGTCCTGGTCATAAAGCGCCTTGGCACGCAGAGCCCTGATGTCCACGCTGTTTCTGACGCTTGCCGGCTGCTGGGGCTGTCCGCCGCCGTTTACGCAGCCACCGGGGCATGCCATAATCTCAATAAAGTGATAAGGTGAATTGCCTTCTTTAATCTCGTCCAGCAGCTTTCTTGCGTTGCCAAGACCGGAAGCTACCGCTACATTTATATCCATTCCCGCCACATTGTAGGTTGCGGTCTTGATTCCGGCTGTTCCTCTTACCTCGGAGAATACGGGATCAGGAAGCTCCTCGCCGGTCAAGGTTTCGACCGCGGTTCTGAGAGCGGCTTCCATAACACCGCCGGTTGCGCCGAATATAACTGCGGCACCGGTTGAACGGCCCAGGGGATCGTCGAATTCCTCGTCAGGAAGGGCCAGGAAGTTGATGCCTACCCTTTCAATCATTCTGGCCAGTTCTCTTGTGGTTATGGCAATATCCACATCGGGTACGCCGGCTGCATTCTGATGATCGCGTGTAATCTCAAACTTCTTAGCCGTACAAGGCATTACGCTGACCATTACGATGTTCTTCGGGTCAAGGCCCATTTTCTTTGCATAATAGGTCTTGGTTACAGCGCCGAACATCTGCTGGGGCGACTTGCAGCTTGACAGGTTGTCAAGCAGGTCGGGATAATAATGCTCACAGAATTTAATCCATCCGGGTGAGCAGGAGGTTATAAGAGGAAGTGTTCCTCCGCTCTGCAGGCGGTCAATTAATTCGTGGGCCTCTTCCATGATGGTCAGGTCCGCGGCAAAATCGGTATCGAATACCTTGTCAAAGCCCAGGCGCCTTAATGCTGCCACCATCTTTCCCTGGACATTCGTGCCGATGGGAAGGCCGAAGGCTTCACCCAAAGCCGCACGGACAGCCGGGGCTGTCTGAACGATAACATATTTATCGGGATCATTTATGGCTGCAAATACCTCATTGGTATAGTCCTTTTCATAAAGCGCGCCGGTAGGGCATACGGCTATGCACTGGCCGCAGGAAACACAGCTTGTTTCGCCAAGGTCCATGTCAAACGCACAGCCAATATTGGTTTTAAAGCCTCTTTCGTTTGCGCCAATAACGCCAATGCCCTGTACATGGTCGCAGACCGCGGAGCAGCGGCGGCACAGGATGCACTTGTTGTTATCCCTTACCATATGAGGTGAAGAGTCGTCCGGCTCGTAGTGGTTGCGTTCACCTGCGTATATGGTTTCGTCATCTATTCCAAGGTCCTTGCACAGCTTCTGAAGCTCGCAGTGTCCGCTTCTTACGCAGGACAGGCACTTCCTGTCGTGGTCGGACAGGATAAGCTCCAGGGTTTTCTTGCGGGATGCCAGTATCTTGGGCGAATCGGTCCTGATTTCCATGCCGTCCGAAACGGGATATACGCATGATGCCACGAGGGATCTGGCGCCCTTTACTTCTACAACACAGATCCGGCATGCGCCGATCTCATTGATTTCCTTAAGGAAGCACAGGGTCGGGATATCGATGTGTGCCATTTTAGCTGCTTCCAGAATAGTGATTCCGGCAGGAACCTCAAGTGGTATGCCATTTATTTTAATATTAACCTTATCCATATTAACCTCCCATTCTAGCGTATCAGTATAGCGCCAAAGCGGCATTTTTCTTTACATACACCACACTTGACACACTTGTCTTGATCAATGACATGAGCTTCCTTAACCTTACCGGAGATGGCATTGTTCGGGCAGCTCCTTGCACACAATGTACAGCCGCGGCATGCGTTCGGGTCGATTACGTAAGACAGAAGGGCCTTGCATACAGCAGCAGGACATTTCTTATCCTTAACATGGGCTATGTACTCATCCCTGAAGTAGCGGAGAGTAGAAAGCACCGGGTTGGGTGCGCTCTGGCCAAGGCCGCACAGGGCGTTTTCCTTGATGTAAACGCACAGCTCCTCCAGCTTGTCGAGATCTTCCATGGTTCCGTTGCCCTTGGTGATCTTGTCGAGAATCTCGTACAGACGCTTTGTTCCTACACGGCAAGGGGTGCATTTTCCGCAGGATTCGTCCACGGTGAACTCAAGGAAGAACTTGGCTATGTCAACCATGCAGTTGTCCTCGTCCATGACGATAAGTCCGCCGGATCCCATCATTGAGCCGATTCCTACAAGGTTGTCATAGTCAATCGGAATATCGTACTTGCTTGCAGGAATGCATCCGCCGGACGGACCGCCTGTCTGGGCCGCCTTGAATTTCTTGTTGTTCGGTATTCCCCCTCCGATATCTTCCACAACTTCGCGGAGGGTGGTACCCATAGGTATCTCTACAAGGCCGGTGTTCCTGATCTTGCCGCCCAGGGCAAATACCTTGGTACCCTTGGATTTCTCGGTACCCATGGAGCTGAACCATTCGGGTCCGTTAAGTATGATCTGAGGTATATTGGCATAGGTTTCAACGTTATTAAGCAGGGTAGGCTTCTGGAACAAACCCTTTTGTGCGGGGAACGGAGGACGCGGACGGGGTTCGCCGCGGTTGCCCTCAATGGATGTCATAAGGGCGGTTTCCTCACCGCATACGAAGGCGCCTGCTCCAAGCCTGAGCTCTATATCAAAATTAAAACCGGTTCCGAAAATATCCTTTCCAAGCAGACCGTACTCCCTGGCCTGGGCTATTGCCTTGTTCAGGCGTTCAATTGCAAGGGGATATTCGGCACGGATATAAATGTATCCCTGGGACGCGCCGATTGCGTATCCTGCAATTGTCATGGCTTCCAATACCACATGGGGATCGCCCTCAAGAACCGAACGGTCCATGAATGCGCCGGGGTCGCCCTCGTCGGCATTGCAGCATACGTATTTCTGGTCGGCATCATTGGCCCTGGCAAGCTTCCACTTGATTCCCGTAGGGAATCCGCCGCCGCCTCTGCCCCTGAGTCCGCTGTCTATAATAATCTGGATAACCTGTTCGGGTGTATACTGGGTAAGTACCCTTCCTAAAGCCTCATAACCTCCGGTTGCTATATATTCTTCTATGTTCTCCGGATTTATGATGCCGCAGTTGCGAAGGGCAATCCTGTACTGCTTCTTATAAAAATCGGTCTCGTTGATGGATTTGATGCCTTCGTCGGTTATCTCCGCGTTATGAACCAGCCTGGATACAACCTGACCGTTTACGAGATGCTCATTTACGATTTCGGGAATATCCTCAGGCCTTACCTTGGAATAGAAGGTGGGTCCCGGATACACAACGACGATCGGGCCGTAATCACATAATCCGTGACAGCCGGTCTCTACAACGGATACTTCATTTTTAATTCCGGCCTTTGCAATTTCCTTATTCAAGACTTCCAGTATCTTTGGCGCTCCGGCGGAAGTACACCCGGATCCACCGCAGACTAATACATGTGAGCGATACATAATGTGACCTCCTTTGGTTAACCGACCATCTCGGATATGGTGTATTTTCTGACTATATTACCGCGTACCAAATGCTGGTCCACGATCTCCAGCACTTTTTCCGGCGTCATTTTTATATAGGTTACCTTGTCCTTGCCGGGTTCAATGACTTCAACGATCGGCTCGTATTGGCACAGCCCGATGCATCCGGTCGGAACCACCGATACATTCGTCAGGCCTTTTTCATTTACCATATTGCTAAGGGCATCAAATACGGGCTTTGCGCCGCTGGCAAGACCGCAGGTTGCCATACCGACTACGACGCGGGTCTTGTTGAACCTATCCTTGTCCAGACCTATCTCGGCCCGCATTCTTTCCCGAATTTCTCTCAATTCTTCAAGAGACTTCATTTGTCTTCCTCCTTGTAATCAAATATTCCGTACTCATATCTATTTCAAGGGATTATTCATATTTTGCCAGGATTTCCTCAACGTCGTCCGGTGTAATCTTCCCGTAGACATCACCGTTAATCATCATAACCGGTGCCAGTCCGCAGGCTCCGACACAGCGGCAGCAGTCCAATGAGAATTTTCCGTCCGGAGTGCACTCGCCGTCGGATATGTTCAGCAGCTCCTTAAGCTTAAGAAGAATGTCGCCAGAACCCTTGACATAGCATGCCGTACCTAGACATACCGAGATCTGATACTTTCCCTTGGGGTTTAACGCGAATTGGGAATAGAAGGTTGCAATACCATATATCTTTTCAAGCGGAACGTTCAGCTCATTAGATATTATGGATTGAACTTCAATAGGCAGATAACCGTAGATTTCCTGGGCTTTCTGCATTATGGGCATCAATGCGCCTTTCTGGTCCTTGAGTTCTGCAATTACAGCAAGCAGCTTCTCATGTTGTTCCTTGGTTCCCGCAAATGGAACCGTACAGTGTTTCACACCCATGACATAACCTCCATCGTTTAATTTATCGTGCATTTGGCTGTATATATTAAAGCAAGCAAATTACCATATTTTACTGTGACTTTTTTAACATTCACAATAAAATATGGTAATTACCGCAGACAGATCGTTGTAATTTGTGCTTTTTTCAATTATGTGTTTTGACCATGCATATAAGCGAAACGGGCTGAAAAATAGCATATTTCGCCTATTCTACGGTAATTTGCAGTATCCGGTTATGAACACTCATGGTACATTATATCACGGGATTGTTAAAATATCTACAATAATATTTCACAAGGAAAATCAATTTTTTTGGCTTGTTATATGCAATATGTATAAATAAGCACAACCTTTTTTCGCCATATTCCTGATATTTCAATATTGGTCCGGAATTTATGCTATTTAACGCGCGCCTTTCTCTCTGCAATTGTATTTGAAATTGATATGTATTATAATAAATTATGTGAATTATGCGTTTATTTGATAAAAACTGCGGAAGAATATATGGAAAGGTGCAGAAAAATGAGCGAAAACATCAATACAAGCATGGATATGATGACAAGCGGACTGCCCGGCGGGCAGTTAAGGATTGCTCTGGATGACGAGCTTACCGTTTTATATGCCTCCGATTCATTCTATGAGCTGATTGAAATGAATGAAAGCAAACAGGCAAAGCCTGTCAAATCCATATTTAAAACGGTCTATTCGGCAGACATAATATTCTATACACAGCAAATTGCGGCACACAAGCAAAAGAACAGCGACAACTTCATGCTGTTTTACAGGGTGCTTCAAAAGAACGGCAGCCTGAAATGGATTATGATTAACGGGAAAAAGACGGACGAGGTATACCAGAAGCAGAGCAAAACCTATCCCGTATTCTCATGCGTCGCCCTGGATATGTCCGATCACATGGCCGCTTTCAGAAGGATTGAGCAGGAGCTGGATTATCACCGCACAATCATGGAGCTTTCAAGGGAACTGTTTTTTGAATATTTAATCGCAGCTGATACGCTTACATTTACCGAGCTGTTCCGCGAGGTATTGGGCAAGGAATCACAGATCAAGGATTTCAGCAAACGGCTGGAAAAAACGAAGGTGATTCATCCCGAAGACCTCCCCGGCGTCTTAAAGGTATACAAGAGCATTATGGGAGGAAAGAAGCAGGCCATACTGGAATTGCGCTTAAAGACAAAGGACGGAGACATTGCGTCGTATATATGCTATGCTTCCATCATATATGATGAGAACAAGAACCCGTTCAAGGTTGTCGGAAAACTGACACAGGTACATACAAAGCAGGAAAACAGGAAAGAAATCCCACAGGCGGAACTGGACGCCCTGACCCGGGTATATACCAAGGAAAGCGCGGAGACCATGATAACAAACAGCCTCCGTAACCAGGATCCCGGAGACGTGTCCGCCCTCTTCATATGTGAAGTCCGCAATTACAAGGGCATAAATGAGGTTGTAAAAATCGTGGAAGGGGAAAATGTCCTCGTTGCCGTATCCCGGATTCTTCAGGGCATGTTCAGAACGAACGATGTAATAGGAAGGGTTGGCCACGGCGATTTCGTCATATTTATAAACAACATCAGGTCGGACAGGATACTTTATGAAAAAGCCGAAACAATCTGCAGGGAAGTGGACAAGCTGTTCTCATTCGACTACAATAAGAACAGCGTAAGCATCAGCATTGGAATCGCGCTGGTCAAGGGCCCGGCAGATTATGCTGAAATACTTGCGAATGCCAGGTCGGCGCTGGTCATGGCAAAGAAGGAGAGCAAAAGCTCATTCGAGATTTTCTGCCCTACACCGGGCAGAAATTAAGAATTTGACTTGTATTCCTGCCAACTTGTGATATACTAATAAAAATAATAGGAAGTCCGCGGTTTGCGGATTGTGTGTGGATTATTGTGATTAATGTGACACTAGCATGTGTCATGGTTAATCACAGTAATTTTGTAATTATAAATCATAGTAATTTTATAAATTCAAAATTGCATAAATTGAATAAATCAAAATCAATAAAAGGAGTCAAGGTATGGAATTGGTGGAAATCAGGCAGTTATACCGCAGCAGCGGGCAATTTATCGGCAAGACAATTACGGTCGGAGGCTGGGTCCGCAGCATAAGGGATTCAAAGACTTTCGGTTTCATCGTGCTTCACGACGGCACCTGCTTTAATACCCTGCAGGTGGTTTATAGCGACAAGCTGGATAATTTCAATGAAATATCCAAGTTGAATGTGGGCTCCGCAGTCATTGTAACCGGTGAGCTGGTTGCTACTCCGCAAGCCAAGCAGCCATTTGAGATACAGGCTGTGAAGATAGAGGTTGAAGGAGCTTCGACCCCTGATTACCCGCTTCAAAAGAAGAAGCATTCATTGGAATTCTTAAGGACAATATCCCATTTAAGGCCAAGGACAAATACGTTTCAGGCGGTGTTCCGCGTCCGTTCCCTCATAGCGTATGCAATCCATAAGTTCTTCCAGGAAAGGAACTTCATATATGTGCATACACCGATAATCACGGGAAGCGATGCCGAGGGAGCCGGCGAGATGTTCAGGGTTACCACCCTTGACATTGACAATCCTCCGAGGACGCCGGACGGCAAGGTCGACGACAGCGAGGATTTCTTCGGCAAGGCAACCAATCTTACCGTAAGCGGCCAGCTTAACGGAGAATGCTATGCCCTGGCGTTCAAAAACATATATACCTTCGGCCCCACGTTCCGTGCCGAAAACTCCAACACGACACGCCATGCGGCCGAGTTCTGGATGATTGAGCCCGAGATTGCGTTCGCGGACCTCAAGGACGATATGGAGCTTGCCGAGAGCATGCTGAAATACATTATCAACTATGTGCTTGAGAACGCTCCCGAGGAAATGAACTTCTTCAACCAATTCATAGACAACGGCCTTTTAGACAGGCTTTCAAACGTGGTAAATTCCGAGTTTGGCCATGTAACTTATACCGAGGCCATTAAGCTGCTTGAGAAGAACAATGATAACTTCGAATACAAGGCATACTGGGGCTGCGACCTGCAGACCGAGCATGAGCGCTACCTGACCGAGCAGGTATTCAAAAAGCCTGTATTCGTAACGGATTACCCCAAGGAAATCAAGGCTTTCTATATGAAGCTCAATGATGACAACAAGACGGTTGCCGCCATGGACCTGCTTGTACCGGGAATCGGAGAGATCATAGGAGGAAGTCAGCGAGAGGACGATTACGACAAGCTGCTTAAGCGCATGCAGGAGCTGAACTTCGACCTGGAGGACTACCGGTTCTATCTTGACCTTAGAAAATATGGATCGGTAAGGCATGCGGGATTCGGCCTGGGGTTTGAGCGCTGCGTAATGTACCTCACGGGCATGAGCAATATCCGCGACGTCATCCCATTCCCGAGAACCGTAGGTAACTGCGACCTGTAAGCGGAGGATATAAGGACAGTATTGTTAGAATATCCTTAAATATTCGGCCATATAGCAGGAAGCATGCGGTATACCGGGAAACATGCATCCGGAAAGAACGTATACAATAAAACAACCGGGATAATAAAAGAATATTAAAAGCTTAACATGAAATATTAAAACAGCATGAGTATGGATATAATAATACGGCCCGGATTATATGATCTGCTTATACATCATATAAACCGGGCCTTTCTTATGTCTTGCTTTTTTACATGCTTTTTTCTTACCCTGCTTTTATCATGTTTTTATCAAGCCTGGAATACGCTTAAATCCGTAAATCCCATGAGCCTAAACATCGCAGTGCGTCCTGAAAGGAGCAAGGGGTATGCCGTTTGTCCCGAATACGGTCACGTCGCCGTAATTGGTCCAGCAGTACCTGGCGCAGACCGGCTCAGCCACTTCATCTGATTTTACAAAGATGGTATTCCCCTTGATTAGGGCATTTGCAGGCTTGTACTGCTTGTCGTCCCCGGCTATTTCAAATCCGGACAGCTCGCCCTTGACCTTAAATCCGCCGTCCGCATACTTGAAATGCAGTTCAATTCCCCCGTCCCTGTATACAAAGCCTTTGTATATCGGTCCGAAGGCGTCTTTTTCATCAAGCCTTCCGTATACATGATAAAGTGCCTGCAGGGCCAGCCTTTCTCCCACCGGAGTCTTGTCCTTCGGATGTATTTCGTTAAATTCCCCGCAGTCAAGGATTACGGCAATCCCGGTGTTTTTAACCGTCTGGAATGTCCTCATCTGGGCTTCCCGTATCAGGCACCAGTGCTTGTAATCGGGATCCGACTCGTAGCGGTGCATGGGAAGCTGGACAAAAAGAAACGGCAGTTCGTCATCCTCCCAATCCTCTCTCCAATGGCGGATTAAGCGTGTCAGAAGCTTCTGGTAAAATTGGGGCTTATGGTCGTCGCTTTCCCCTTGGTAGTATATAAAGCCTGCAAGGGTATAGGGCATTACCCGCTTCAGCATGCAATGGTACAATCCCGCCGGCCTGAAGGGGCTGAAGCTGTTAATCGGCCCGGGGTACAGGATCGGGCCGCAAATTTTCAGAACCTCTTCCCATGATATCTTTGGATTTTCCTTATAGCAGGCCGCAACCCTTTTCTCCCAATCCGCCTGATTGGCCAGGTAATCATTATATTCCTTAAGCTGCTCATCCAGGGTCTTTCCTTCAATATTCCTGTCATATTCGTCAACATAGGTGCGAAGGTCCCTGTCCTCTTCAAGGCTTTCCCTGCTCATCCACGCGCTGGCTGAGGTGCCGCCCCAATTGCAGCCGATGATTCCGACCGTAACTCCCAGTTCCCTGGCAAGCCTTTTTCCGAAGAAGTAACCGACGGCGGACCAGGCCTTGGTACCCTCCGAACCGAACACCTCCCAGGAGGAGTTGCGTTCCTCTTTAAAGAACTGCTCGTCCATGTAGGCCATTTTCTTGGTATAGTAAAACCTGACCCCGGGGTTTACATCATTCCTTATGGCATCCATTCCCCCGGTACAGTTCTGAAGCTCGAATTCCATATTGGACTGGCCTCCGGCAAGCCACACCTCGCCGACCGATACGTCCTTGAAGGTTATCTCCCTGCCTTCGCAGGAAATCTTCATTTCGTATCCGTCACCGGCTTCCATAGGCGGAAGTATGGCGGTCCACCGGCCGTCCTTAACCTTTGCGTAAGCGGTAACTCCGCGGAAATGCACGGAAACAACCGAACCATCCTTGCCTTCCCCGAATATCCTGATATTCTTGTTTCTCTGAAGCACCATATGATCGCTGAATATGGCGGCAGCTCTGAATTCTCCCATGGCACATTCCTCCTATGTAAATATTGATATAATATAATCCGCCCGCTGTTCCGCCGGGCGGTGCTATAAATAAATCCTGTTTAATTTTCAAATTCAATCATCCTTAAATATTATATGCCTTATTTTCTCCAGGGCAAAGAGCAGAATCATGCCCAGGATACCCGCTGACACAAGCTGACCGGCACCCACCGTAAGCATCATGAACGGTACCGGATCCGCCTCGAAATATGCGTATTTTAACACCCACGGTATTATGATGGCATTTACCAGGATGGGGGGAACGGGAACCAGGAACTTGTTCTCCCTGAGCTGATAAGACAGGTAAGCCGCTATAAGCGTTGCCGCGGTTCCGAAGATTACGTCCAGGATTTCCGCGCTGAAAAGAAGGTTTGAAAGCAGGCATCCTATGGTTACGCCGGGAATGGCGGCAGGCGTAAAATAAGGCAGAATGGTCAATGCCTCCGCGACCCTGAACTGTATCGGTCCGAAGCTTGAGTATTGGAACACAAACACGAGAACAACATATAGAGCGGCTATGACAGCCGCCTGGGTGACGTATAACGTTTTCTTATTCATTGTCCATCTCCCCTGGTACTTCAGGCATACAGCCTTTCCCACTCATCCCTGGTCATTGAGTAGCACATAAGGTCGTAGGTGTTGCCGTTGTAAATCTTGGTGCAGTGCCTTAAGGTGCCCTCATAGTGGAAGCCGCATTTTTCAATAACGCGCCTCGATTTTTCATTATATGCGAAATGATGCACCGTTACAAGATCAAGATTCAATTCGGTAAACGCATATGCCAGTACGGCCTTTACGGCTTCCGTTATTATGCCCTTGCCCCAGTAGTCCTCCGATAGGACGTATCCGATCATTCTTACATTGTCCGCGGATCTTAAATGGTCCTTATGAAGGCCCAGTGAACCGATAACCTTGTTGTTGACCTTCCAGACAATGGCCAGGACCTCGTCCTCCTCAATGAATTTCTTGATTATTGCCTTGGATTCCTCAAGGCTTTCGTGGGGCTTCCAGCCGGCGTTCGGGCCTATGTTGGGATTCTTGGCGTATTCGTACAGGTCCTCGCAATCCGTATATCTAAAGGGCCTTAATATAAGTCTTTCCGTCTCCATTGTTTTCATAAATCATACCACCCTGTATTAGTTTTGGCTTAAATCTTTAATTAATGCGACTGTCGGCGCAATGTATACCGCAACCTCACCCTTTTCCGCAAGCTGTTCATCCTCCAGTATGTGGCTGGCAACATTCGCGCTTATATCAATGTCTGTAATCAGGCATACGATTTCTTTCTCTGGCTGCAGTTCTATATTGACTATGGGCAGCAGAACCGCCTGATGATCCCCGGTGCCTCTGCCGTGAAAGATCGTGGCACCCGTAGCACCGGCTTCCTTTGCCAGATCAACGATATATTCCGCATAACCCCTGTTTGCCACCGCAATAAGGCAGTCATGGTTAAAATCGCTCAAGGTAATGGGCATAACCGCCGCAGGACTCGTTTCCTCGGCCTCATGCTTAAGCTCGACAACTTTCCTGCGCTGGAAGATGGTTCCCAGGATCATGAGCGATAGGACAGGGGCAGTTGCCACCATGGCAATCACTCCGAAACCGTCTACAAGAACATTGGCGGTTTCGATGGTTGAAGCCGCACCCTGGGCGAGAGCCAACACGAAGGTGGCGGTCATGGGACCGGAGGCAACTCCGCCCGCATCGTAAGCAATTCCCACGAATATGGGGTTTGATTTAAACGACAGCAGAACCGCTGTCGCAAAAGCGGGAAGTATGAAATACCACAGCTTAACCGCCGGGACCACAATCCTTACCATGGAAAGGGCTATCGCCGTTCCGACTCCCAAAGACAGTGTTACTCTTATCAGGTTTACGGGGATGTAGCCGCCGGTGACATCTTCAATCTGGGAACCAAGTACATGCACGGCGGGCTCAACCAAAACAACAATAAGCCCAAGGACAAAGCCCGTTGCTATCAGCAGGCCGCGGCTCATTTTCGCTATCTCCATGCCGATGATCCTTCCCATATCCATGAATCCGGAATTAACGGCGGTGAGGAAGATAACAAGTCCCATCAGGGAGAAAACAAGACCCCTGATAATGCCGAGCATTTCATGCTTTTTAATTTTAAACTTTACAAAGTTAAATATGAAGAACAGCACGGTTATCGGCAGCAGCGCCAAAAGGGATTCCAGAAATATGTGAGGCATGGTCTCAAGAATTGGGCCGATGATTCCTTCATGGAAGACATATTCCGCCGCATCTCCGTGGATGTTTTTCTGTCTGGAAATAATTGACAAAACCATTACCGCAAGTATGGGCCCGGCACTCATAATGCCTACAAGGCCGAAGGAATTTTCCTCGGTATATTTGCCTCCCTTTACATTGGAAAGACCCAGAGACAGGGCAAGCACGAAGGGGGTGGTCAAGGCTCCCGTTGTCGCGCCGGAGGAATCGAAGGCAATTGCGAGAAACTCCTGGGATACGAAGAAGCCCATAACGAGGATCAGCCCGTATGTTATGGCCATAAACCTGTTAAGGGGCCTGTCTCTCAAAAGCCGGAAAATCCCCAGCAATATCATGACACCCACTCCGATTGAAACCATGTATACGATTAAGGCCGAACCTAGGAATCCGCCAGACGCGTCTTCAATTTGATTGCCCAGGATCAGCAGATCGGGCTCGGCAACCGTAACCAGAAAGCCCAATAAAAAGCTGAGAATTGCTATTTTTACCGGGGATTTTGACGTGGCAACCTCCCTGGACATATATTCGCCAATGGGGTTCATGGCCAGATCCACTCCCCAAAGGAAGATGGTAAGCCCAATCAGAAGAAGGACGCTGCCGACCAAAAAACGTACCAAAACATCAGTACTCACATTCACAATGGTAAAGCATATGATAAGCACCAAAACCACAACAGGCACCAATGTCTTAGTGACCTCTTTTACCTTATCCAGCAATAAACTCATGACGAACCTCCTTTGCGCTCTTCTGCCTTATTTTCAAAGAGACCACTTGCCCTGCTTACAGGAAGGGTGAAGATTATGCCGTTTCCGGGCTTGTCAAGCTCCAAGTCGGCATAGATACTGCTTTTAATTGCGAAAGCCTTATCCTTTTTTGAAACGATAAGAATGGTATCCTTCTGGGGCTCAATCGCCAGCGGGAAATAAGAATCTGCCGGAACGCCGGCGCCGTGACCGTGGATTATCGTTCCGCCGCGGGCTCCAGCGGCCCTTGCGGCATTTATGCAGTCCATACCCTTGCCCTTGTCGACAATGGTGAATATGCAGCAGTGGGTAAACCTCTCATCATCAATGGAAATATTATGTTCCTGTACGGATTCATCTACAGACCAGCGCTTAAAAGGAACTGAAAAAGCTATACCCTTGTTTTTTTTAGATAATTTGAACGCTTCGCTGAGCTGTTCGTGAAGAACGGCATCCAACCCGGCGGATGCGGGGATCAGAAGAATTTCCTTTCGTGTTTCGGTAATGCCCAGGAAGTCCATAAGCTTTGACTGAACGGTGCCTTCACCGAGAAGAATGGTTCCTCCGGTAGCGCCGAGCTCCCTGGCCTTGTGCAGAACGGCATTTGCCTTGCCGCGGTCAACGATGGTGAAGAAAATGGTATCTATATCAATCACTCCTATCTGTACAGTAGTGTTGTAATAGCTGGAAATTATAATTTAGCCAGTTTAGTATAACATATAAATTCTCCCTTCACAACATTATACTCCGACATAAAGGCCTTTAGAATGAATGTTCGCATGCGCTCTTGATGTTCCCTGTTTATATATGTTAGAATAGGATTAATTCAAGAGAAAAAGCGAATTACCGTCATATCGCAGGTCATATCATTTGTCATATCAGAAAGAATGTCAGGGGGTGCGGCATGAAATTCATCCATATAGCGGACGTCCACCTGGGCGCAGTTCCCGATTCAAACATGCCCTGGGCGAAGGAAAGGCATGACGAGATATGGGAAAGCTTCAAATATATCCTAAATGTATGCAACGAGGAGAAGGCGGATCTGCTTCTTATTGCGGGAGATCTGTTCCACAAGCAGCCCCTGGTTCGCGAGCTTAAAGAGGTAAACTACCTATTCTCCACCCTGGAAACCACAAGGGTGGTCATGATGACGGGAAATCACGATTACATGGGTCCGCGGTCAAACTACCGGGGCTTTAAATGGAATGAAAAAGTACATATGTTTTCAAGCGACAGGCTTGAAGCGGCGGATTTTCCGGATATTAACACGACCGTATACGGCTTAAGCTATATGACAAGGGACATAACCGAGCCGCTATATGATGATATGGATATAACGGCTGTGCCCGTAACCATTGTACGGACAGACGCGGCGCCTAATCATGAAGGAACGGTTATGGGAACGTATACGGATATATATAAAGAAACAGATACAGAAACAGAAATAGAAGCAGATATAGATACGGATACTGTTACAGGTATAAATGCCGGCACGGTACGGACCGCCGGGGCCGGAAGAATTAAAATCCTTCTTGCCCATGGCGGCGATGAAAGGAACATACCCATAAACAGGAAGAAGCTTTTGGGGCACGGCTTCGACTATGTTGCCCTCGGGCACATCCACAAGCCGGAGATCATAAGCGACCGGATGGCATATTCCGGCTCCCTTGAGCCTATAGACAAGAACGAGACCGGGCCGAGGGGATATATAATCGGAGAGATTCATGAGGGCGATTCGAACAGAACGGAGATTAAGTTTGTAAGCTGCTGCCACAGGGAGTATAAAACCGTTGTTATTGACATAAACCAGGATACGACCAACAATGCCCTTGCCGACGCGGTGAAGGGCGAGATCCGCAGGCAGGGCGCGCAGCACATATACCAGGTTATCATCCGCGGTTTTAGAGATGAGAATATCCATTTTAACAAGGAAGCCATTTACCCCCTCGGAAACATCCTGGAGGTAACGGACGAGTCCGTTCCCGACTATGATTTTGACGCCTTGTTAAGGGAAAATGCCGATAATATAATCGGAATGTTTATAAAGAGGATAAATGAGTCCGCAGGCCGGGACGAAATTAATAAAAAGGCCCTATATTACGGGATTGAAGCGCTGCTTGGCGCCAAGGAGCAGTAGCGGAAAGGCGGGAGCGACATGCTTATAACCAGGCTGTATATAGATTATTTCGGCAAATTTACCGGCAGGGAATTCATTCTTAAGCCGGGCATTAATATAATACACGGCGAAAACGAGGCCGGCAAATCCACCCTGCATACCTTTATAAGGGGCATGCTCTTTGGAATCGAGCGCTTAAGGGGCAGGGGCGCGGCCACAAAGGATGATGTCTACACCCGCTACCTTCCATGGGATTACCCGGGAGCATACGGCGGGCAGATGGATATTAGGGTCAAGGACAAGGAGTACCGCTTAAAGAGGAGCTTTCATGCCAACGACAAATACTTTACGGTTACGGAACTTGCGACAGGCAGGGAGCTTAAGCTCAAGGAAGGCCATATAAGCGAGCTTATACCGGGTCTTACGGAATCCGCCTACAGAAATACGGTCAGCATCGAGCAGCTTCGGGCCGAGACCGACGCGGAGCTGGCATCCCATGTGAGAAATTACATCGCAAACCTGTCCATAGCCAAGCACAGGGAGGTAAACGTGGCCAAGGCCATCGAATACTTAAAGGAGCAGAAGAAGGCCCTGGAGTCCGTGCCATACGCGCGGCAGCTTGGGGAACTGGCGGCGGCCATAGAAAAATGCGAGGAAAATGAGAAGAAGATCGACCATCTTACCGCAAGCCTGAAGGAGCTTGAGGAAAAGGAAAAGAGCCTTAAGGAGCAGCTGAACCGGCCAAAAAGCCCTGAAAGCCAAAGAGAAGAAGAACTGATTGCCCAGCTTCCCGCAATCATTGAAAAATACAAACTATACAGGGACCTTTCCAGGCAGTATTCACAGGCCGCCGCGCAGGCGGATGAGCTTGAAAGAAGCCTGGCCCGGTTAAGGCAGCATATAAAGGAGATGGAAAACAGGCAGAAGGCATATAAGGAAGGCCTGAAAAAGAAAGGCATCATATATGCCGCAGCAGGGATTGCCGCGGCTGTCCTGGGAGCGGTGCTTATGAAGTCCGCTGCCGCCGGCGCCGTTATATTGATAGCGGCGGCGATTGCGGTGACGGCGCTTTATGCCTTGTCCGGCAGAAAGAACGCCGAATACAAGGAAGAAGCCCTTAAAGCAGGGATGACCCTGGAGAACGGCGAGAAGCAGTATGACGAGCTTGTCGGCAGAAAGAAGGAACTGGAGGACAGGTGCGACGAGCTGAATGACGCGATAATGACATACATGCAGGAATTTACGGAGGAGGACGAGCTGACTCCGGAGGCGGTCGAAAGGCTTAAGGAGACCGCGGCCGAAAGGAAAAGGGCTTCCGAAAGCATGAAGGCCGAGCTGAACGAAAAGCTTCGCCGGTACAGCTTCCAGATAGGAACAATAAGCCATGAGCTTAAGCTGCTGGAGAACAATGAAACGGAGCTTATCAGGAATAAAGAACAGTACGAATATATAATGCGCAGGAAACGGGAAAACGATATTGAGCTTGAAGCCATAAACCTTGCAATCTGCACCATCCAGGAGCTGGCGGCTGAAATACACGACAGCTTCGGGCTTCAGCTTAATAAAGCGGTTTCCGATATAATAGACACCGTTACCAATCATAAATACAACGACTTAAAGGTTGACGAAAAGCTCAATATAAAGCTCATCTGGAAGAACAGGGATATTGTGCTTGACAGGCTTAGCGCCGGTACAATAGACCAGGTGTATTTTGCCCTGCGCATGGCGGTGTGCGACATGCTGTTGGGCGATGAACCCATGCCCCTCATACTGGACGACAGCTTTGCCCTGTATGACGACAGCCGCGTAAAGGCGGTCCTTACGGAGATTGCAAAGCGCGGGCAGGTGCTTTTGTTCACCTGCCAGACGAGGGAAAAGGAGTTTCTTGATGAGTTGAAAATACAGTATAATCATATCGAGCTGTAGAATAACCAATAACCTGCAGTGTCCCGCCTGACCTAAGAACATCTAATCAGAGAGCACCAAGCCGGATCAATTAAGCCGGGTAATTGCAGGCAAAAGTACGCCAAGCCAAAGATTATAAAGCTCCCACCGGAGGCATTTATGGGCAGAAGAAAAAGGAAATCGGAAGGGAAGGATAAAAGGAATGTCAGACAAGCGATAAAGCTTATCCTGAAGGTATTTATCCTTCTTTTTTTGCTGGCTGTTGCCGTCGGGCTGTTTTATTTCTACAACAGGTACGGGAAAATCATTTTAAAATTTCAGAAGGAAGCAAGGGATATTGTCCGCGCTTCCTCCGAGGAAACATTCCGTTCATCCCAGACAAGCCTGGTCTACGATACGGACGGCGAGCTGATTTCCGCCCTCAGGGGCGTAAAGGACGCCTATTACATAGAATACAAGGATATCCCGACCGCCATCCTTGACGCGGTGATTGTGACGGAGGACAAGAAATTCTTCAGCCACGACGGGGTGGATTACCTTGCGAATGTCCGCGCCGCCATTGAGCTAATCAAGAACAAGGGGAAGATAACTCAGGGCGCCAGCACCATTACCCAGCAGCTTGCCCGGAACGTGTTTCTCACCCATGAGGTCACCTATGAGCGGAAGATGAAAGAGATATTCATAGCCCAGGAGCTTGAGAAGATATATGCCAAGGATAAAATAATGGAATTTTACTTAAACAACATATATTATGCAAACGGGTATTACGGGATAATGGCTGCCGCCAACGGATACTTCGGAAAAGGAGTAAACCAGCTCAGCTTGTCCCAGATTGCGTTTTTATGCGCAATACCAAATAACCCCAGCAGGTACGACCCGCTGACCAATATGGAGCAAACACTGGAAAGGCGGGACAGGATACTAAAGCAGATGTATGAAAACGGGAAAATAAACCTCGTAGAGTACAGGACGGCCCTCAATGAAACGATTACGCTGCTTCCAAGAAAGTCCGTCAAAAACGACTATGTCGAAACCTTCGTGTATCATTGTGCCATTAGGGCGCTTATGAAGCAGGAGGGGTTTGTGTTCAGAAACCGGTTTGACTCCGAAGAGGATGAGGAGGAATACAGCAAGGCATACAGCGAAGCGTATTACAAATACCAAAGCCTGCTTTATACGGGCGGCTACAGGATTTACACATCCATAGACCTTGAGAAGCAGGAGCTGCTCCAGGCCTCGGTGGACGAGGCGCTTGCGGAGTTTACAGAGACAAACGAGGAAGGGATTTATAAGCTCCACGGAGCGGCGGTATGCATTGACAACGATACCGGCAGGGTGGCTGCCATAGTGGGTGGACGCAGCCAGGAGCATTCCGGCTATACCCTCAACAGGGGATATCAAAGCCACAGGCAGCCGGGAAGCTCCATAAAGCCGTTAATTGTCTATACGCCGGCCTTCGAGAGGGGATATACGCCGGACAGTATCGTGGTGGACGAGCCCATTGAAGGCGGGCCGAAGAATTCGGACGGAAAGTATGCCGGGGAAATAACGCTTCAGAGAGCCATAGAAGTGTCCAAGAATACAATAGCCTGGAAGCTGTACGAGGAAATAACGCCTCAGGCCGGCATATCATACCTGGTAAACATGAATTTCACCAGGATTACCAAAGACGATTATTATCCCGCGGCATGCCTCGGAGGCCTTACCATAGGTGTAAGCCCCCTTGAGATGGCGGCGGCATATGCAACGCTGGAGAACGACGGATACTACCGTGAACCCACCTGCATCGTAAAAATCACGGACAGCGAAGGAAACGTGCTGGTGGATGATGCCATATCCGCAAAAAAGATATATAAGACCGATGCCGCAAGGATGACCACGAAAGCGCTGACGGGGGTCATAAAGAACGGCACCGCGAAAGGCTATGAGCTTACGAACACGGTCAGCGCCGGCAAAACCGGGACTACTGATGAAAGAAGGGACGGCTGGTTCATAGGCTACACGCCGTATTACACGACCAGCGTATGGGTGGGATATGACATGCCTCAAACCCTGGAAAATTTAAAGGGTTCATCGTATCCGGCCCAAATATGGCATAAATATATGGAACAGATACATGAACCCGGTATGAACAAAACATTTAACCTGGACTAATTATTTCTTCTTGACCTGGCCGTATTCTTCAAGGATGTTGTTAATCCTTTCGACAGGATTCAACAGGCTGCTGATACTGTTGTCATGGTTGAGTGTATCGATAATAAGAGCGATGTATTTGCTCATGTCTACATTTATATAGTACGGCTTTGTAAGAAGCTCGGGGGTCTGATATACAAGATTCGTGGTAAGGAGCCTGTATATGATTCCCTGCTCAAAGGCCTCGTCGAACTTGGACAAGCCTCCCGTAAACAGGCCAAAGGTGCATGCTATGAATATACGGTTGGCTTTTCTTCTCTTTAATTCCGCGGCCACATCAAGGATGCTGTCTCCGGAGGAAATCATATCGTCCACGATCAGCATGTCCTTGCCCTCAATGTCGGGTCCCAGGAATTCATGGGCTATTATGGGGTTGCGCCCGTTAATTATCTTCGTATAGTCGCGCCTCTTGTAGAACATGCCCATATCAAGGCCAAGCACGTTCGCAAAGTATACGGCCCGGCTCATTCCGCCCTCGTCGGGGCTTATGACCATCATGTGGTCCGAATCCATCTTGATGTCGGGAACATTCTTTAAAATAGCCTTGATAAACTGATAGGTGGGCTGAACTGACTCAAGGCTCTTTAAGGGTATTGCGTTCTGTACCCTGGGGTCGTGGGCGTCAAAGGTTATTATGCTTTCCACGCCCATATGGGTCAGTTCCTGTAATGCCAATGCACAGTCAAGAGATTCCCTGGAGTTGCGCCTATGCTGACGCCCCTCGTAAAGGTACGGCATGATTACCGTAATCCTTCTTGCTTTGCCGCCGACAGCGGCTATAATACGCTTTAAGTCCTGGTAGTGATCGTCCGGTGACATGTGGTTCTGGTGTCCGCATACCGTATAGGTTATGCTGTAGTTTGTCACGTCAACCAGCAGGTACAGGTCATAACCGCGTACGGTTTCCTTAATCTGCCCCTTGGCTTCACCGGTCCCGAATCTTGGGCAGCAGGCGTTGATCAGGTAGGTATCTCTCTGATAACCCTTGAATGCAAGCGAACCTTTATGCTCACTTTCTCTTAAATCGCGCCAGTAAACAAGGTAGTCGTTTACCTTTTCGCCAAGCTGCTTGCAGCTGTCCAGAGCGATGATCCCCAGGGGGCCTATAGGTATCGTTTCTACAATCTTATCAAGCTTTGGCATTACATTCCCTCCGTAATAATATTTATTTGTTAAAGGTTGATAATCCTTTAATTTTATATCACTACATATATATTATGTCAAGCCGGTCATGTTTTCATTGCCTTAAGAAGACGAATATCCTCCCCGACTATCCGCCGTATGCTGTAATTGCTGATTATTCTTGAATAAATGCGTTCGCTGTAATTGGCAATCAGATTGTCCAGGGAAAGATTGGTGGATATGAGAGTGGACTTTTGCCTGAGCAGCCTTTCGTTGATTATCAGATAGAGCTGTGAGGTCGTGAATGAATTGGCAAGTTCGGTTCCCAGGTCGTCTATAATTAGCATGTCGCAGTCAAGGATATATTCAAACTGGCTGGCTGCCGACAGGGAATCCTCTTCTTCCTTGCCGAACTTGTACTTTTCGAGAATGTCAAACAGCCGGAAGGCGGTCAGGTATATCACAGTATAGCCCCTGTCCAGCAACTCCTTTGCTATGCAGTTGGCAAGGAAGGTCTTGCCGACGCCCGTATTGCCGAGAAACAACAGGTTGTCATGCCTTTTGCCGAAGTTCTTTATGAAGCTTTTGCAGCCTGCCACAATCTTGCGCATGTTTTCAAGCGGTGACAGGCCGATGGTTTCGTCAATGTAATCGTCGGAATAATACTTGAATGAAAATGTGCCGAAATTCTCCCTTTCCAGTACGGCCTTCAGGTTCGAGCCCTCATAGAGCAGATCCGCGACGGCCTGCTTAAAGCAGCTGCATTTTTCACTGCCGATAAACCCGGTGTCCTTGCATTTTTCACATTGGTAATGGAGGTCCAGGTAATCCTCGGGAAAACCGTGGGCGCAAAGAAGCTGCTTCTGCTTTTTAACCAGCCGCTCCGTTTTGGCATTCAGCTCAGCCAAGGCTTCGGTATCACCGAACAGTGCGAGCCTGCCCGATTGGGCGGACAGGGATATGATTTCGTCTTCCAGTCCCTTAAGCTCCGGTATGGCCTCATATGCTTCCTGGATGCGCTTGTCCAGCTCGCGCTTGCTTTGCAGCCTGCGCTCGTCATAATCGCGAAGAATCTGGTTATACTGTTCGTTCCTGAGAGCCATATCCAATCTCCTTTATTATAGTATGTTACTTTACAAGCCTTTATTAATCAGCTTGCGCTCAAGCTCCGCGTAATCCTTGGGAGTGTAAACCCTCTGCGGGAACTGGTTGAAGCGGTTGGTTGCCTGCTTTGTAATCGGTGTAACTTTCAAAGCGGCCTTGCCCTGGGCAAATTCGTCGTCAAGCTTTCTTATGTCCGCCATGGTTTTTACGCCCTTCTTGTACCAGGTTTCAAGAATCTTGTCCGCGTACTTGAAATCGGGTTTCTGGGTCCGCAGGATTGTCCGGTTGCAGGCTTCGGTGATTATATCGTCGGAAAATGAGAACACCTCAACCCACTTCGTAATATACTGCCGCTCAATCTGTCCCGGTGCCCTGTTAAGCCCGAAGGCCTTGATAACGCAGCTGAAGTGCTCGTTGTAGGCGGCGGTGGCAAGACGTGCCTTCTCCTCCGTATCGATTCCTTCCTTTGCCCACTGGAGAGCAACAGCTTCGATATATGAAGGGCTCTTCTTGTTCTTGGATACGCAGTACTCATACAGGTACATGATCAGCTCGGGCGAGAAATTAAGCTCCTCATACAGGTATAGGATTAGCTGTATATCCATGGGCTTAAGCGGCCTGTCAAGGTAAATCTCGACTATGTGCATTGCCCATTTAATATCATCATTGTCCGTGAGCTCGGTAACCTTGGCCGGGGAGTATTTCTGACGGGCGGCGGGGGTTTCGTCGGTATGGATGCTTACGGCCAGTTCATCCAGCTCGGAATCAATATCATCATCCGGTGCCTTATAAACGGGCAAATTGCTGCAGGAGCCGTTCAGATCGGTCAGATGAATGGCGGTAATCTCCTTGTCAGCATTTCTCTCTATCTTAAGCAGGTTTTGCTTTTCCCAGTAATTCAAGGCGCGGATAATATCCTTCTCGGTATTGTCCAGATGATCCGCTATTGATGAAATGGTAAACTCAAGGTTGTTGCTGCTGTAGCTGCGCAGCAGGTACAGGTACACCTTCACATAGGCTCCGTTGGCAGCAGGCATATAATAATCAATAAAGGTATTTGGGACGATTGTAACGTCGGAAATACCTTCAGTATGCAATGAAATCTTATTCACTTCCCATCCATCCCCTCTCTACGAAATATTACCGAACTCGACACAGGTTATATACCAAACCTGTTTCTCGTGAAGATTATAACATAACTGCAAAAAGAATGAAATAGCCTGTTTTTCGGGATTTTCAAGGCATCCGGTCTTGTTGATGATGTGGATAAAGTGGATAAAGCCGGGCGTTAAAAATGTAAAATTATGTATTTTTTCGCGGAACCATTTGATAATCAAGTTTTGCTTGGGCTAAAAATCTATAACTGTAGAAAGGATTTCGGGCAAAATAAAATCCACAGTATTGGTTAACATAAAATGTTGATAATACTGTGGATAATGTGGACAATTTACATACCCAGAAGGGATTCGCCTACAGTTACGATATCTCCGGCTCCCATGGTTATCAACAGGTCTCCGTTAATACAATTTTCTAGTAAAAAAGACTCAATTTCATCAAAGCTTGAGAAATAGTTAACATCCTTACCATATTTCCTGATCTCTTCGGCCAAGTCCAGGGAGGAAATGTCTCCGGGGTCCTTCTCCCTGGCGGCATAGATGTCTGCCAGTACAATCCGGTCGGCAATGGACAGGGCCCTGGCGAATTCCTTAAGGTGCTTCCTGGTCCTGCTGTATGTGTGCGGCTGGAATACACACCATAAAGTTTTGTCAGTGTAGCTTCTGGCCGATGTGAGGGTCGCGGTTATCTCCGTCGGATGGTGGGCATAATCGTCCACAATATTGACGCCGTGGATGGAGCCCTTGTACTCGAACCGCCGTTTGGCCCCTTTGAAGTTCATTAAGGTGTTCTTAATGGACTCGATCGGGATGCCTGCCTCCAGGCCCGCTCCGATGGCAGGCAGGGAGTTGGATATGTTGTGGATACCGATTATGTTCAGGTATATCCGATCTAGGTATTTGCCCTTGTAATACAGGTCGAAGCTGTGGCCGGTCATGTTGAACGATTGGATGCTGCCGGCCGCTATGTCGTAGCCGCGGTCCGCACCGCCGTATGCGGGATCGATAATGCCGTAGGTCAATACTTCACATTCAAGATCCCTTGTGATTTCTTCGTAATCGGGAATCTCGCCGTTTATAAACAGCTGTCCGTCTTTTGGAATCTTTTTGGCAAAGGTGCGGAAGGAGTTACGTATGTCGTTAAGGTCCTTAAAGAAGTCCAGATGGTCTTCGTCGATATTTAGGATTATGCCCTTGTGGGGATTAAATTCCAGGAAGGAATTCTTGTATTCACAGGCTTCCGCTATAAAGTGCTCCGTATTGCCCATGCGCATGTTGCCGCCGATGGCTTCCAGTATGCCGCCTACGGCAATGGTGGGATCAAGGCCGCCCTCTATGAAGATAAGGGAAAGCATGGATGTTACGGTGGTTTTGCCATGGGTTCCCGATATGGCTATGGAGTCCTTGAAGTTCAGCATAAGCTGACCGATCAGCTCCGCGCGGTTGAGGGAGGGAATGCCCATTTCATTTGCCGCAACATACTCTTCGTTATCATTGTCAATGGCCGCCGTATAAACCACGGCATCTATATCGGGTGTAATATTGGCCTTTCTATGTCCGTAGGAAACCTCAATACCCAGGCCGGTGAGGCGTTCGGTTATGCTGCTTTTGCGCAGGTCGGAACCGCTGACTTTAAAGCCCAGGTTATGTAGATACTCCGCAAATGCGCTCATGCTTATTCCGCCGATTCCAATAAAGTGAACCCGGCATGGCTTCCTGAAATCTATTTTGTACATATATGCTGCACACTTCCTATTCTTTTAAGCTAATTGCTATTATAACGGTTTTTGGTCAAATTACAATAGAAAAACTGTCATTGTAATATATTCCGCTTATGGGTGAGAATGCATGTATACATTTAAATTATGAAAAAACAGGGTCAAATATGACCTAAAATACAAAAAATATGTGCCCAATATGACAAAATTATGTAAAAATTATTCACATTTCTGATTTTCTATGGTATAATGTCATTGTGCTATAATCATTTGATTCGTTTATTTGAGGAGGGAAATGAGAAAAGTTATTTTATAACAATGATTTTTCTTGATGATTAACGATAAAAAGGACAAAAGGGGGACTAAAACATGCAGATTACCGACGTTCGTGTGCGTAGGGTGAGCAAGGAGGGAAAGATGAAGGCTGTCGTTTCCATTACTATTGATAATGAATTCGTAGTTCATGATATCAAAGTAATAGAAGGCGACAAGGGTTTATTCATCGCTATGCCTAGCCGTAAAGCCGGGGATGGAGAGTACCGTGATATTGCACATCCGATAAACTCGGATACACGAGAGAAAATCCAGTCAATAATTCTCGAGAAATACGAGATAGCAGCACTGGAAGCAGAGGCAGAGGCTGAAGCAGAGAAGAAAGCCGAAGCCAATACCGATGAAGCTGTGGCGGAAGCTACGGCTGAGTCAACTGCAGTAACCGAGGAATAGTAGGGGAGCGGTAATAAGAAGGCAAAAAAGACAGCCTGAGGGCTGTCTTTTTTGTGTGAGACAAAATACATTTGGAATAGGATTGCAGAGTATTAATATGTCTGAAAAAATTAAAATTACGACTAGACATGCAAGAAATTTACTTGAATTGACAGAATTAATGTAGTATAATTAGGTAAATATGGCAAATAAGATAGAATATGGAGTATATAGAAGAATTATATTATTTCCTAGAAAGAAATGTGTAAAATACATTAAAAATGTCTTTAAATAGAATAGAAGGTGATTGGATGTACATTGCTCATAAACGTGATGATGGGCAAGAGCAGCCACTTTTAGAACATCTAATTGGAACAGCTGAAAAAGCATCATTGTATGCGAAACCTTTTGGTAAATGCAAAACAGCATACTTATGTGGTTTATTCCATGATATTGGCAAGTATTCCAAAGAATTTCAAAGCAGAATAAAAAATAATGGTAAGCTATGTGACCATTCAACTGCAGGGGCAAAAGAATTGGTGTCGGTAAATAAAAGGATTGGTACATTGCTTGGTTATGTAATAGCAGGGCATCATTCAGGTTTGCTCAATGGAGGCAGTTGGGCATCAATGCCCGAAGACGGAAGTCTCCAAGGAAGGCTAAAAAAAGAAGTACCGGTTTATAATGCATATAATACTGAAATATCAAATGACATGATACCTTTGATAAAAGATATAGCCAGTGAGATAGCATGTACGAAATCGCTGGATGAATGTGATCAAGGAAACTGTTTTTCGTTTTTAGTCAGAATGATTTATTCATGTTTAGTAGATGCGGATTATATTGATACTGAAGAATTTATAAATGATAAAAAGGTAATTAGAGGTGTCAGTTGCGATTTTTCAGATTTAGAAGATAAAATTATTAAGCATGTTAATGGGGTTAATTTAACTCGTGAAATAAATAAAAAGAGAAGGGAAATATTTGAACAATGTCTTAAAAAAGCAGCAGGTACACCCGGAGTGTATAAACTATCTGTTCCTACAGGCGGCGGTAAGACATTATCATCCATGGCTTTTGCATTAAGACATATAAAATTTAATCCCAAACTAAGACGGATAATCTATGTTATTCCTTTCATGAGCATAATTGAGCAAAATGCAAAAGTATTCTCTGATATACTCGGTAAAGAGTATATACTTGAACACCATTCCAATTATGATTTTGAACATAGTGATGAGGAGACCTACAATATAAAGAAACTATCGGCAGAAAACTGGGATGTCCCAATTGTAGTAACCACCAATGTACAATTCTTTGAATCAATTTATAGTAATAAATCATCAAAGCTTAGGAAATTACATAATATCTCAAACAGTGTAATAATCCTGGATGAAGTTCAAATGTTGCCAACAGAGCATCTCATTCCGTGCATAAAGGCACTTGAGGAGTTGGTAAACAATTATAACTGCACTGTTGTTTTATGCAGCGCCACCCAGTCAGAAGCAGAAAGATTCATGTCAAGTAAAATAAAACCCATTGAAATATGCAGCAACATTACAGAATTATATAATTTTTTCAATAAAACAAGAATCAAATTTATTGGCCGGAAAACATCAAGTGATTTAATCCATTTAGTTAAGGGGGAGAATCAGTGCCTTCTGGTAGTCAACACGAAAAGGCAGGCAAGGAAATTATATGAAAAAATTAAAGAGGAATTAGGAGAAGAAGGAGTATTCCATCTTTCAACATATATGTGTCCGCTTAACCGGCTTGAAAAAATAGAGGTGATAAAAGACCGTCTTGATAATAAATCTAAATGTATAGTTGTATCTACATCACTGATAGAAGCGGGTGTAGATATCGATTTTCCTGTTGTATACAGGGCCATGTGCGGATTGGATTCAATTATTCAAGCAGCTGGTAGATGTAATCGTGAAAGAAAATTGGATATAGCTTATTTGTTTGTGTTTGATTTTGAAGATGAAGATTTT
Organism: Clostridiales bacterium; assembly: GCA_012735495.1. GTDB lineage: Bacteria > Bacillota > Clostridia > Lachnospirales > Lachnospiraceae > Mobilitalea. Next base: position 84,581 of record JAAYHD010000026.1, read on the forward strand.
AAGGTCAATAAGTCCTCTCGATTCGGTGACTATCTTAGCAAAAGACAGAATATAACAGAGATAATTAAAGATAGATTTGATGATGTTACAAGACCGGATGCAATAAAGGAATATTTTAATTATCTATTTAGCAATGTCTCAAAATCCGAATTAGATGAAAAGAATATATTAGAGAGGCTTAATAATGGCTTTTATAAATATTCATCAGATTATTTTAACTTTGATTTTGAAAATATTGCAAATGACTTTAGGATAATTGATGATAACAGCTATTCTGTTATTGTAAAGTATAATGAAGACGCAAAGAAGATTATAAATGAAATTGAGTATGGTTATCTTACCAAAGAAAAACTTCGTTCCCTTCAGAAATATACTGTAACCCTACATATATATGAATTTAATAAACTTAAAGAAGTTAATGCGATTAAAATTATTGGAGAAAAAATAGGTATCTTAGTTTCCCCAGAGGATTATTCCAAGGAAACCGGGATAAAAATTCCAGAACAATTGGGAGAAGCAGAATTTTTGTAAGATAAAATAAAAATCCCACCGAGTGGGATTTTTATATACTTACCCTATTATGATTTCAATCCACGCGCTACGCGACAAATATATTTTAGCATACTAGATTAATGAGAATCAACAGATATATTAAGAATGTAAAAAAATACTTGACAAAAATAGGATAATTAATTACAATATACTTACTCTATTATGGAAGGAGGTGACACAATGAGTTATGGAATAAGGGTGCTTGTTGAAGGGGATTATGCATTGTTTACTCGTCCGGAACTCAAGGTGGAACGTTATTCATATGACTTTATAACGCCTTCAGCAGCAAGAGGGATATTAGAATCCATATATTGGAAGCCGCAAATTAAATGGCGTATCAATAAAATTCACGTACTAAAGGAACCTGTTTTTACAACAATACTAAGAAATGAGGTCAGCTGCAAAATTAATGATGCAGAAGTTAGAAAGCTTATGAATGGCAAATCTTCAAAGGGGTATATAGACACCACAAAATACATACAACAAAGATCGGCTACGGTGCTTAAAGATGTTAAGTACATTATTGAAGCTGACTTCATTATGACAGGAATTAACAGTGAGGAAGGCGATACGCCAGAGAAACATTATAATATTATTTTACGAAGGCTTAGAAACGGACAATATTATCACAAGAGTTATCTTGGGACCAGAGAGTTTCCGGCTAAAGTAACATTATTGGAGGAGGAATGCCCAAAGAGCGAACTAATCGGTGAGCAGGACTACGGCATGATGCTTTATGACATGGATTATTCTGACAAGAACAATATAGTACCGATTTTCTTCAGGGCAAAAATGGTTGACGGTATAATTGATCTGACAAATGTAGAGAAAGTGAGGTGATTTAATGCTCAATGACCTAGTTAGATATTATGAGATTCTTGCTACAGATGAAAACAGTACCGTACCAAAGGAAGGATATGGAACTGCAAATGTATCCTTTTCATTGAATATTGATGATAATGGGAATCTTATAAATATATCATCATGTAAAGTTCCTGCAGGCAAAAAAATGGTTGCAAGACCAATGACAGTACCAGAACCCGTAAAAGGAAGAACAAATAAAATATTACCCGACTTTTTGTTTGGCAATTCTTCTTATGTTTTGGGTGTTGACAACAAAGGAAAGCGTGATAGGTCTCGTGATTGCTATAAAGCTTTCAAAGAACATAACATCTCTATTTTACGAAATGTTAACTGCAAAGAAGCGAAAGCAGTTATTAAATTTCTTGAAAAATGGGATCCTGAAAAAGCCTTTGACAACCCGTTAATCAAAGAAAATCTTGATGAAATATTAAAAGGCGCTATTTTTATATTCCGTTATTATGGCAAAGAGGATATTCACAATGTTCCTGAGATACAGGAAGCATGGATGGAATATAAAAGCAAATTATCCCCCAATCCTATTCGGCAGTGCCTTGTCACTGGTAAACCAGCCCCCATTGCAGTTTTACATCCTGACATTAAAGGCATATATAAAGGGCAGTCTATGGGTAATAAGCTGGTTTCTTATAATGATACAGCATATGAGTCATATAACTCTACAAAAGAAAAAAAGCAGGGATTAAACGGACCGGTTAGCGAATATGCAGCGTTTGCTTATGGAACCGCCCTAAATTCTCTTCTTTCCAATGAAAGAAACAAGATAATACTTGGTGATACGACAGTTGTTTTTTGGGCGGAATCTACATCAAAGGTGTATCCCGATATGTTTTCGCTGCTGCTGGACTGCTCACCGTTATATGAAAATGAAAAAAAGATTATACGTTCTACCGAGGCTGAAAAGGCAATAAAAGCTGTATTGGAGAGCATCTCCCGCGGCAAAAAAACGGACGTCGTCGAAGTATATAAAAAAGCAGTTGACGAAAACATCAAGTTTTATGTTCTGGGGATGTCTCCAAATGCAGCAAGAATAACGGTTCGTTTTTACCTTAAAGACATATTTGGAAGTTTTGCTGAAAAGATTGAACAGCATTATGAGGACATGTCAATACAAAAGCAATATGATAATGAGTTTGATTCTGTGCCATTATGGAGAATACTCTCTGAAACTGTTTCCAAGAAATCCGATGACAAAACCGTTTCGGCTTATCTATTGACATCTTTAATGCGAGCTATTCTATTGGGCGGAAATTATCCAGTTTCATTGTACCAGACCATTTTACAAAGGATACATGCAGAACAGGATATAAATTATTATAAGGCTTCAATTATTAAGGCTTATTTGCTTAGAAAAAGCAGAAAAGCTAAAAATGATATGTATAAGGAGGTTTTAACGTTGGCTCTTAATGATAATACCAATAACAGAGCGTATCTATTGGGAAGACTTTTTGCTGTTTTTGAGATGGTACAGAAAGATGTTAATCCAAATATAAAATCAACTATTCGTGACAAATATTTCACCTCAGCCTGTACTACACCTGCTGCAACATTTCCGACGTTGCTTTCATTAGTCCAACACCATATTTCTAAATCGGATTATGGTGTATATTACGACAAAATTATTGGAGAAATTATGGACAAGCTTAATATAGAAAATGACCCTTTTCCAAAGAGACTGTCTTTAGATGACCAAGGAATATTCTATCTTGGCTTTTATCATCAACGCAATAAGTTCTATAAAGGATAAGAATCTAAAGATAACCAGGAATAAATAAATAATTGAAATGGAGGTTAGAATTATGAGTGATGTTATAAAAAACAGATATGAATTCAGTCTTTTCTTTGAAGTGGAAAATGGAAATCCCAATGGTGATCCTGACGCTGGAAATATGCCAAGAAGAGATGCAGAAACCGGATACGGGATTGTAACAGATGTTTGCCTAAAGAGAAAAATAAGAAACTATGTTGATATCGTAAAACAGGATGCTGAAGGGTATAAAATTTATGTAAGAAATGGTGTTCCGTTGGACACCAATAGGAAATGGGCTTATGAGGAATGTGGAGTTACAGTTCCGATGGATAAAGGTAAAGTTACAGCAAATGAACCCGAAAAAGAAGATTACAAGAAACTTACAGAGTTTATGTGCAGGAATTTTTACGACATTCGGGCATTTGGGGCGGTTATGACATTGGCATATAATTGTGGACAGGTGAGAGGTCCTGTGCAGTTAGGTTTTGCAAAGAGTATTGATGTTATTGCTCCTCAAGAGATTGGCATAACGAGCTGTACATATGCAAATGAGGGAGAAAAAAGTTCGAAAATGGGGAGAAAAAATATCGTACCATATGCCTTATATAGGGTTGACGGGTTTATATCACCAAGTTTAGCTTTAAAGGAGACCGGTGGAACGGGGTTTTCATATGATGACTTGCAACTGTTATGGGAAGCTTTAATTAACATGTTTGATTTTGATCATTCGGCAGCCAGAGGAAAGATGGCTTCAAGGGCATTGTTTGTATTCAAGCATGAAAGTGTATATGGTAATTGTCCTGCATATAAGCTTTTTGAAGCCATAACAGCAAGGAAAAATGATGATGTGGACATACCGAGAAGTTTCCATGACTATATTATAAGTGTAAAAGAAGAAGAAATACCCCAAGGAGTCACACTAGAGAGGATGTTGTAATGGAATACAAAGAGGAAGATTATTTAAGTCTTTCAGGCATTCAGCATTTTATGTTCTGCCGAAGGCAATGGGCATTAATTCATATTGAGCAGCAGTGGGAAGAAAATTTGAGAACAGTAGAAGGTCGACTTATGCATATTAGTGCCCATGATTCCATAAAGACTGAAACTCGAGGTGACATTATAATAACAAGAGGACTTCCGGTATTTTCAAAAGAGCTAGGGGTGTATGGTGTTTGTGATGTGGTAGAGTTTTATCAATCGGATGAAGGTGTTAATTTGTTTGGTCGACCGGGCAGATACCTGCCCTGCCCGGTCGAATACAAGAAGGGGCGCCCGAAGGAAAATGATATGGATCGCCTTCAATTGGCTGCACAAGCATATTGCTTGGAAGAAATGCTTTGTTGTACGATAAAAACTGCATATTTATATTATGGTGAAACAAGACACAGGGCAGAAGTGCCAATAACGACTGAGATGAGGGACAAAGTCAAAAATGTATTTGCAGAAATGCATCATTACTATAATCGCAGATATACTCCAAAGGTTAGACCAACAAAGCAATGCAAAGCATGTTCCTTAAAAAATATTTGCTTGCCTGTATTGTGTAAAAATAAAAATGCAGATGCCTATATTAACCATATGCTTAAGGAGGAGAGCAGTGAAAAAATTACTTAATACATTATATATTACATCTGCCGACTCCTATATTTCCCTTGATGGGGAAACTGTAGTAGTTTTAAATCAGGATAAGGTATTGGGTAAAATACCGCTTCATAATTTGGAAGGAATAGTGACATTTGGTTATGCCGGTGCAAGCCCTGCTTTAATGGGAGAATGTGCAAAACGCAATATATCACTGTGTTTTTTGGAGCCAAGTGGTAAGTTTCTTGCAAGGGTAACAGGCAGAGTTTATGGGAATGTAATATTACGAAAAGAGCAATACCGCATTTCAGAAAATCCCGATTTGTCCTGTAAAATTGCTAAAAATTTTATTACTGGTAAGATTTTTAATGCCAGATGGGTGATAGAAAGATTTACAAGGGAACATCCATTTAGTGTTGATAGTGTCAAACTTAAAAGGGTATCTACACAACTTAAAGATATAATTGAATTAATAAAAGAATGTAAATCAAATGACCAATTAAGGGGATATGAGGGAGAGGCGGCATCGCTTTACTTTTCTGTATTTGACGATATGATTTTACAGCAGAAAGACGACTTTTACTTTGACGGGAGGAATAGACGTCCACCGATGGATCGGGTAAATGCTATTCTTTCTTTTATCTATACTTTGCTAGTAAACAATGTTGCTGCAGCATTGGAAACTGTAGGACTTGATCCATATGTTGGTTTTTTGCATGTGGATCGACCCGGAAGAATGTCTTTGGCGCTTGATCTTATGGAAGAACTGAGACCTGTTATGGCTGACCGATTTGTATTATCCCTGATAAATAAACGCATGATTAATGCCGATGGGTTTAAAGTGAGGGAAAACGGGTCCGTACAAATGACTGACGAGACAAAAAAAACAGTTCTTTCTCAATGGCAAAGCAGAAAACAAGAGAAAATAAACCATCCTTTTCTTGAAGAAAAGATTGAATGGGGATTGGTCCCTTATGCTCAGGCATTACTCTTGTCAAGAACAATCAGAAATGATTTGGACACATATCCACCATTTATGTGGAAGTAGGTGATAGGATGTTGATTCTTATTACATATGATGTTAACACCGAAACTAAAAGTGGTAAAAAGAGACTTAGAAAAGTTGCAAAAATATGTACTAATTATGGTCAACGTGTTCAAAATTCAGTATTTGAATGCGTTATGGATGCAGCCAAAGCTAGGGAAGTAAAAGCCATTTTAGAAAAGATAATTGACAAAAATCGAGACAGTTTACGGTTTTATAATCTGGGGAATAATTATAAGACAAAAGTTGAGCATATTGGAGCAAAACCAAGTTTTGATTTAGAAGGAGTACTTACTTTATAATGAATATGGTTTAGATGTAATAAGTGCGGATGTGAAGTTTACATGAAATCATATGGTTATCCGCACTAAAAATAAACCACAATTTGTGCATATATGTATATTATTGTAACTCATATTCTTCAATTATAAATAAAATTGTACATATTGTTAATAATTTTATGGTTCACTTATACTTATTTTTATTTATTTTTGCTGTCTCTCCCCATGCGGGGAGAGTGGATTGAAATCGTGTATGCTGCATAATAATCCTGTTGGTAATCCGTCTCTCCCCATGCGGGGAGAGTGGATTGAAATCCTTCTTGCCGAATATACAAACATCCCCGACCGCGTCTCTCCCCATGCGGGGAGAGTGGATTGAAATCGTGAACATATCGCAAATGTCGGAGTTGCTTTTTGTCTCTCCCCATGCGGGGAGAGTGGATTGAAATTGTCCGGTTGGGATATAGATGATCTGCATCGGCGTCTCTCCCCATGCGGGTGTTAATGCTAC
>JAAYHD010000004.1 GCA_012735495.1 Clostridiales bacterium
AGCCTGAGCCCTTCATCCAAGATATTTTAAAGCTCATTTGAGGGTAGTCAAGGGTAAAGACTTTGTCTTATCTATCGATAACCCTTGACTACCCTCTGCACTCGCTCAAGATAGTAGATTAGAAGGGCTAAAAGATGATGTTGTACTTTAACACCTAAAATTATGGATGATTTCCACTATAGGTGTTGCATTTAATATTGCAATTTACAAAAAGTAATTATATGTAGAAAATTAAAAAAATATCTTAACAATTTGAAAGAAATTTTATATAATATATGGATATTTAGTATTATTTTGACAGCATAATTATGCTGTCAATGGGGGAGCACATATAATGAGGAATGAAGGGGACGTTAATTTAAAAAAGAGGGTATTGAATGCGGTCTTTTTTGTTGGCATTTTCATGTCGTTTTCCTGCGGCATCAATGATCTTGTTTTGGGTCTGGGGATTTTATCCGTTGTAATGACATTTGCTTGCGGTGTTATAACCGTAGGGCTATATGCTGCTTTCAGGAAGGGTGTAAACTATGAACGGATATCCCTAATAGTCGCCATTTTCTTAAGCTTTGCTTTCTTCCCGGCCATGTGGTTTATAACCGGTGGTTCATACAGAAGTATTCCTTACTTTATTATTATTAATGCAGGCATAATAGCTTTATTGCTTTCAGGATGGAAGAGAAAACTGATTGTCGGTCTTTATTTAATATGCATAGGAATTATTATGGTTATTGAATATCGTATGCCCGGTATGGCGGCGGATTATGATTCAAGGCTGACCAGGTCCATTGATCTTTCATTCGGTTTATTCATGTGTCTGTTTTCTGTTGTGGTATTAACTGCCGTACTTATTGACGGATATTCCGATGAGCTTAACAAATCCAACCAATATTATGCCGTGCTTGAGGAGCGGAACAGGGAGATAGAAGCAAAAAACAGGATGCTGGAAAAGAGTAATGAAGAGTTGAAAAAAGCCAAAGAAGAGGCGGATAAGCTGAACAAGCTGTTAAACGAAGAGAAACAGAATCTGCAGATTCTATCAATAACGGATGATATTACGGGTACTTATAACAGAAGGTATATTGTCTCATATCTGAATAATGAGCTTGCGGCATCCCGTCAAAAGGAGGAGAAGCTGACCGTTGCCCTGATTGATATTGACAACTTCAAAACCATAAATGACAAATACGGGCACCTGTACGGGGATTATGTCATAGAGAAAATCAGTAAAACCATACTGGGCAATTTGAGACAAAATGATATTGTCGGTCGTTTTGGCGGCGATGAGTTCCTGATTATCCTTCCATGCACAGACAAGGAAGAGGGACATGCCATAATGGAGCGGGTACGAAAAAAGATCCTTGAGATAAAATGGGATAAGGACATGGTGGTCACAATCAGCGGCGGTGTCAGGGAAGTTAAAAATGACGAGCTGGAAAACCTGCTGAATGAGCTTGACCGGATGTTATACAGCGCCAAGAATAAGAGCAAGAACCTGATAGAATGCAACGAAATATGTTGACGGGACCATATTTATATTGTTTTTAATGTCGTGAATTGGTACAATTAAGATATAGCAGGAAATATCAAAATAAATCATAGATAAAGAAAGGGGTATCGATATGCAGGGTAATCCGAAGCTTATTGACACGTTAAATGCACTGCTTGCAGACGAGCTGACAGCTATTAACCAGTATGTGGTACACGCAGAAATGTGTGAGGACTGGGGTTATGGCAAGCTGCATGAGATCATCGAAAAAAGGGCTATAACTGAAATGAAGCATGCCGAGAAGCTGATTGGCAGGATACTGTTCCTTGGCGGACGGCCGATTGTAAGTGAGTTAAACAAGATACATATCGGAGAGGATGTTCCGAAGCAGGTTGAAAATGACCATACAGCGGAGGCCGGGGCAATCAAGGCTTACAATGCCGCCATTGCTCTTGCTGCAGAAGTGGGTGACCATGCAACCAGGGATATGCTGGTGGATATCCTCAATGATGAAGACGAGCATATTGATGAGATTGAAGAACTGATGGATCAGATTGAGCAGATGACACTGCCTATCTTCCTGTCAACACAGGTTGAATAACATTTATAATTAGAACTGTATATAAAGGGGCTGCTGTAAACGCAGCCTCTTTTGTATATGCAAGAAAAGCCATTTGTAGTATAATCATATAAATATAAAGGATAATTATAGAAGTCATTATCTGATATGCTTTATTCCATAATGCGGGGGATGCCATGAATCTGTTTGATAAAGTAAGTACGGGATTGAAAGGGTTTGACCAGGTAATTGATTATCTGCGGTTCGGCGACAATGTTGTGTGGCAGGTGGACACGCTCTCGGGCTATAAAATGATGGTCAGTTATTTTGCCGAAAACGCTAAGAAAGAAAACATGAGCCTGATTTATATACGTTTTGCCAAACATGAACCCGTATTGGACGCGGGAAACGGCATAAAGATTTATCATATCAACGCAAGCAAGGGCTTTGAGGGATTTACCCTTGAGATTCACAACATAATCAGGGAAGAGGGCAAAGGGGCGTTATATGTCTTTGATTGCCTTACCGATTTATTGGAGTACTGGAATTCAGACCTGATGATAGGAAATTTCTTTAAAGCCACTTGTCCATACCTGTATGAGCTTGATACGGTCGCGTATTTTGCGTTAAAGAGGAATAATCACACCTACAGCACCATAGCTGGGATTAGGGAAACGACCCAGCTATTATTGGACCTGTACCAGGTAAATGATAAGACCTATATACATCCGCTCAAGGTATGGCAGAGATATTCGCCAACCATGTTCTTCCCCCATTTGATCCAGGGACAGGAGGCTGTTTGCATCACGGCCAGCTCCGATGTTTCCGAGCTGTTTTACAGTATCAACCGCGGGGAAATAAGGCTGGATTACTGGAATACCATATTTAACGAAGCAAAAAAGATGCTCGGGCTTCCTTATGAGCAGCAGGAACCGGTTAAGAAACGCCTCATGTATATGCTTATAGGCAGTGATTCCCGGATGTTTAAGTTGTGCGACAGGTATTTCACCTTAAAGGATATTCTCGATATCGTGTCCAGGGAAATCGGCACTGGATTTATAGGCGGAAAGAGCGTCGGTATGCTTCTTGCGAGGAAAATATTGGAGATAGAGGGCGGAAGCCGCTTCGCTCCGTTTATGGAGCCCCATGATTCTTTCTACATCGGTTCCGATGTTTTTTATACGTATATAGTCCAAAATGGCTGGTGGAAGCTCCGCGCCCGGCAAAAAACCCCGGAAGGATATTTTACTTGTGCGGCGGAGCTTAAAGAAAAGCTTCTGCAGGGCTCATTTCCCCAGGATATCCGGGAGCAGTTTATTCATATGCTGGAGTACTTCGGCCAGTCACCGATTATTGTCCGTTCCAGTTCACTGCTCGAGGACAATTTCGGAAACGCTTTTGCGGGCAAGTATGAGAGCGTATTCTGCGTAAACCAGGGAACGCCGCAGGAACGTTATGAAGCCTTTGAACAGGCGGTGCGCATAGTATATGCCAGCACCATGAACGAGGATGCGCTTGCTTACAGGCTGAACCGGGGTTTGGCTCAGCATGACGAGCAAATGGCGATACTGGTTCAGCGTGTATCGGGTGACCGGTACGGGGATTACTTTTTCCCCCACCTGGCAGGAGTGGGAAATTCAACGAACCTTTATGTCTGGGACGAAAGCATTGACATGAGTGCGGGAATGCTCCGTCTCGTATTCGGCCTTGGAACCAGGGCTGTGGACCGGACCGATGGGGATTATGTAAAGGTTGTTTGCCTTAACAACCCGTTAAGGATTCCTCCCATGAACCATGACGACCTGAGGAAATTCTCCCAGCACCGCGCGGATCTTCTTTCATTTACGGAAAATGCCCTGGTAAGCAAGGACCTGGAGGAAGTCTTGTCCATTCCTTTGAAAGCGGATAAGGAGCTGTTTGCTAGCCCCGACCTTGCCGCCCGGGCCCGAATGCGTGAGCTGGGATATACGAACCGGAAGACCCCTTATATAATGGACTTTAACAATCTTTTTAAGAGTACGGCATTTGCCGAAATTATGAAGGACATGCTGGCGCTGCTTTCAAAGGCGTATGATTATCCGGTTGATATAGAATTTACTGCCAATTTTAACAAGGAAAACGGTTTTAAGATAAATCTCCTGCAATGCCGCCCGCTTCAGACCAAGGGTCTTGGAAAGACGGTAAAGATACCGGAGATAAAGGATGTAAAGGACTGCTTCTTCTTCTGCAAGGGCGGCTTCATGGGCGGAAGCGTCCGCCTGCCTATCGACTATGTAATATATGTCAACGTAAATGCATACTTGAAACTCGGCGAACGGGACAAGTATGAGGTGGCCAGACAGATAGGCCTGATAAACAGGGAGATGAAGGGCAGGAACGCCATGCTGATAGGCCCCGGAAGGTGGGGGAGCACTACGCCGTCCCTTGGAATTCCTGTGCATTTTTCAGAGCTCTGCAACATGAAGGTTCTGTGTGAGTATTCGTCGAGGAAAGAAGGCTTCATGCCGGAGCTGTCGTATGGCAGCCATTTCTTCCAGGATATTGTGGAATCGGAGATCTTTTATGCGGCCATATTTGACGGGTACAAGGATGTTATATTTAATCCGGACCGCATTCTTAGGGAGGAAAACATGATAAGCTCATTCCTGCCCGATGGCGAGCGGTTCAGGGATGTGATTCATGTAGCCCATACAAAAGGTATGGAAATATATTCGGATATAGTCACCCAGAGGGTATTGTGCAGGTAAATTTAAATATGGCTGCCCGGAAGGTATTGCGTAAAATCAAAGGATTAATGCTGAAGCAAGGATTGGCATTACTGTGACGGCATAGCTATACTTAATGAATAAGGATGCGGACATAGATGGACAAGAATCATGGAAAATCACTTGCCATGCTTATCGGCTCAATGCTGATATTCGGATCGATTGGCATATTCAGAAGATATATCCCTTTATCATCAGGCATGCTTGCATGTACGAGAGGCTTGCTTGGCGGTATATTTCTCCTTGCCGTCGCTGCGGTTAAGGGTAAATCGTTCAAGTTCAAATCAAGCAGAAGGCAATTCATAACGCTGTGCATTACGGGTGCCGCCATAGGCGTCAACTGGATGCTGCTTTTTGAATCATATAATTACACGTCAATTGCGGTATCCACCTTGTGTTACTACATGCAACCCGCCATGGTCATACTGCTTTCCCCGATTTTTTTTAAGGAGAAGCTGACGGTTAAGAAGCTGGTCTGTGTATTCATCTCCGTGCTGGGCATAGCTCTTGTATCCGGCATCACCGATGTTAGCAGTATTGGCCTTTCGGATATGAAGGGAATGCTGTTCGGACTCGGAGCAGCGGTATGCTATTCAGCGGTCGTGATTCTAAACAAGAAGAACAATGTTGAGGATATGTACGGCAAAACTATTGTCCAGCTGCTTTCGGCGGCAATCGTACTGTTTCCATATATTTTCCTAACGGAGAAAATTGATGGCACATCACTTGATGCCACGTCCGTAATATTGATTATCATCATGGGAATACTTCATACCGGAGTGGGGTATGCCTTGTATTTCGGGAGCATGAACAGCCTAAAATCCCAGACGGTGGCCATTATGAGCTACATAGATCCGGTTTTTGCCATTATTCTGTCTGCTGCAGTTTTGAAGGAGAGAATGACGGTTTTCTCGGTTTTGGGCGCCGTTATGGTTATAGGGGCCGCGATAGTCAGTGAGATTGATAATGAATGAAATATATAACATCATACCGATCACGGATACGGCGGAGCAATTCTATATGAAACACGGTTATGTCAGGCACCGGGTTGTAAAGCCGGGAATGAAGATGATGTGTATATTAAGAGATTGATTTAGCAGTTTAAAGGGATTTAAAAGCTTATTTAAAAGGGGTGATTTCGAATGGATTATCAGAAGTTGGAAAGATTCTTCCGTTCACTGGACAGGGCTTTTTTTCTTGATAATGAAATGAAAAGATATGCCTGCCTGGATGAACCCCTGCCAATAGGCTTCGGACAAACAATCTCACAGCCCAGCCTTGTACTGGAGATGACCCGGATTCTGTCACCGGAAAAGGACAGCAAGGTTCTGGAAATTGGTACAGGATCGGGTTTTCAGACAGCCCTGCTTGCGAAGATGTCCGGGGAGGTTTATACGATTGAGAGAATACCTGAATTAATGGAGAAGGCCAAGACAAGACTTGAAAAGCTGAATTTTTCAAACATACACTATAAAGTCGGGGACGGAAGCATCGGATGGCAGGAGAATGCCCCGTATGACAGGATCATGGTTACTGCGGCGGCCAGTGTGCTGCCGGACGAGTTGGTAAGCCAGTTGGCAGGAGGCGGCAGGATGGTAATCCCGGTAGGTCCTCCGGAGTTACAGGAGCTAAAGCTTGTTGTAAAGAACGAAGAGGGAAAACTGGATATTTCAAGCATAGAGTTGGTCAGGTTTGTCGAGCTTAAAGGCCCGTATGGGTGGACGAAATAAAACCACCCCAGGTGTTCGCCGCATGGGATAAAGACATATTGATTGGTATGGGAATATAACGCGAGGAGGAACATTTCATGAATAAAGAATGGTCTGAGATTCAAAAAAGTATCCAGAAGCAGCTTAACAAGGCATCATTTCCGGAGGGGATTAGGTTGCTTCTAAATCTTCGGGAGATATTGATGCAGGAAGTGCTTTCATGGAAAGAAGAGCTTAAGGAAGAGGATTATTATGCCATACCGTTTATTTATGCCAATGGCTATCACAGCAAAACAATTGCGTATTCATTATGGCATATCTTTAGGATAGAGGACATAGTTGTACATACGCTTATAAAGAATGACCGGCAGGTTTTCTTCGACGGGTATTACCAGAAAAAAATAAATACGCCTATTATTACAACGGGAAATGAGCTTGTGAAATCGCAAATCGCGGAGTTTTCAAAGCGTTTGAATGTGGATGCCCTGTATGAATACATCAAAGCGGTTAAGGAGTCCACCGATGAATGGCTGAAATCCATTGATTTCGCAGATTTGAAAAGGAGATTCAACGATTCGGACAAGAACAGGATCCGAAAGCTGCATGTGGTCAGCATGGACGGACGGGCATCATGGCTGGTTGACTACTGGTGCGATAAGGATATAAAAGGCCTGCTTCTCATGCCCTTGTCAAGGCATTGGATAATGCACATTGAGGCAGGCATACGGATAAAAGACAAGATTCTGCAGAAACGGCAGATAACAGAGGGCATGACGTGCCCAGCAAAAGAATGATTGGTTTCATGAAACGGAGTGCCTGATGTCTGCGGGCTTTGATTCTGTTGATATACAATAAAAGCTATAAAAAAAATAATAATCATTCTAAATACTATCTTGATAAGAAAACCCCGATTATGATAAAATTTTAACATAGATTTTTTCCAACATCTATATATTACAAAAGCTAAAATGAACCGGAGGAGAAAGTATGAAGATAAAGCACAAGATTAGTCTTATGGCTGTATTGATGTGTTTATTATGCATTGCCACGCTATGGATGATTAACAGGTTCCTTTCGGCAAAATACATGATAAATACCTTGCAGGACAAGGTAATAGCCGAAGTAAAGGTCAAAGCTTATGAGATAAATACATGGATAGAGAAAGAGAAGTATAACCTGGAGGTTGTCGCTGAGCGCATTATTTTGGCAAAGGATTACGAGTCTGACACGTTATTCGGTATACTGTCTCAGACAGCCGATATGAACTTCGGCAATTTATACTACATGGCATTTGAAGACGGGACATTAATTGAAGTGACCGAATGGGAGCCGGACGAAAGCTTCAATACCCTTACAAGGGAATGGTATGTTAAGGCAAAGGAAAACAATGGTCAAGTCTATATATGTGATCCGTATGTGGACGCAATTACAAATAAAATGGTTCTTACCCTGTCCAAGGAAATCACATTGAAAGACGGCAGGAAGGCTGTTCTTGGCGTAGATATGCAGATATCGGATTTGAACAGGCTCCTTAATGCCGAGTACATGGGCGAGGTGGATACCATATCTTCAGCCACATCACTTGGCAATGCAAGCTATGAAAACACGCTGAGCAAAAAGGACGGTTCATATGCATTTATTATAGACAGGCAGGGCAATGTGATAAGCCATCCTAATCCGGACTTTGAAGCAAAACCTGACCACATGGTTAAAGCCGCGGACATTCTTGGAGGACGCTTAAATGAGATAAGACAGGTCGAGGATTTGGCACTGGAGCAGAGAATGGTCAAGGATTACGACGGCAAAGTGAGAGCGTTTTTCTTTGATTTATTGGATGAGGCTGGCTGGACCATCGGAATAGCCGTTGACAAGGACACGATACTTGAGGCACAGAATAATTTCATTAAAATAGCCTTAAGCCTATCAGCGGTATTGCTGTGTTCCGCAATAGCGATTTCAATCCTGATATCCGGCAGTATAGCCAAACCAATCAAGAAAGCCAAGGAAATAGCAAATAATATATCCGAACTGAACTTGCATATTGATATAGATGAAAAATACCTGAAGAGAAATGATGAAGCAGGAGAAATTGCCAGGGCAATTAAAGAAACGATAAACAAGCTAAGAAGCTTCGCGGCCAACCTAAATGATCTGTCTGTCATGAATAACAAGATATACAATAACACCCTGGAAAAGGCAAACCAGTTGCTGAGTCTCTCGGAGGGAGTATCGGCTACGACACAGGAGCTTTCCGCCGGTATGGAGGAGACCAGCGCAACGGCTGTTACCATATCTCAGTCGGTCGATGATCTGAATAACGCCGTATCGGTATTTGCGGACAAAACCGAAGAAGGCGCAAAGACAGCTAATCAGATAGCCAAAAAGGCTGCGGAACTGGACAAACAGTTTAAGGACTCCAAGGATAATACAATGAATATCCTCAACACCGCCAAGGATGAAGTGGAGTCCGCACTTGAGTCGGCTAGGAATGTTGAACAGGTTAAGCTGTTGGCGGATGCAATCCTGGATATTGCGTCAAAGACCAACCTGCTGGCATTAAACGCGGCCATCGAGGCGGCCAGGGCGGGAGAGAATGGCAAAGGATTTGCGGTTGTAGCCGAGCAGATCAGGTCATTATCGGATGACTCCAACAAATCCGCGGGGAGAATAAAGCAGTTTGCCGAAGATATAAATGTATCGGTAAACAAGCTGATCCTGGCCACGAATCACCTGTTAAAATTCCTGGATGAAAATGTCCTTAATGATTATGGCTTGATGCTGAACGCAATTGAGAATTACAAGAATGACGGTTCAATGCTAAACAATATAATGAGCGAACTGTCAAAGACCGCTAAAGAGCTCTATGCTACGATTTATGTTGTCTCATCGTCCATCAATGATGTGTCTGCGACAATAGAACAGGCAACGGCGGCTACTGCCAACATTGCCGAACAGAACAGTGAAATGGTCGGCGTTATTGAAGATATAAACAAGACCATGCAGATGAATACCGAATCGGCAAGCAAGCTGGCCGACATGATTGCACAGGTTAAGCTGTAATAGTAACGCGCTGTAATAATAAACATGTTTATATAGGTAACCATACTAACAAGGCACTTTATTAAGGTGCCTTGTTTCAGTTAATTCAGCAATTTTTATCAATGACAGGATTTCTTATATATGGTATTTTAAAGTGGGGTGAGTAAGCAGGCATGGATTATAAAACACATATAATGCAGGCAATATGCTTTATTGAAGAAAACCTTAAGAATGATATTTCCCTTGCTGACTGTGCCCGCGTGGCAGGTTATTCCGATTATCATTTTATCCGTGTATTCAAGGAAGCGGCGGGCCTTACCCCTGCAGATTATATTAGAAAACGCAGGCTGACCGAAATTGTCAAACATATGCGGCAGGATGCTCCGATATATGAAATTGCCTTTGAATATGGCTTCAATTCCATGGAGAACTTCACAAGAGCCTTCACGGCAGAATATCATATACTTCCAACGGAGTACAAAACAGCGCAAAACAGCCTGAAGCTGTATGAAGCAATAAGCTTTGAAATACCGCCTTTTGAGGTCATGCCGGTATTTGAGCATATTGAGCCTTTCACAGTGACAGCTTATAAAAGCGATGAGAGTTATATACCGAATTTCTGGAACAAGTACAACGGGCGGAAATGGTCAAAAAAGCTGTCGGGCGGGAAGGTATGCGAGGATTACGGGATAGGCATATGGGATATCCGGGACAAAAAACTGGACTATTATATCGGAATCCGAAAGGAAAATGCAAATGGTGATACAACCGGCACGGTAGATATTTTTATCCCGGGTGGCTTATATGCAGTATTTGTAACGCCCATGGCATCTCATTATGATTTTATAAATACAATTCATCATACATGGGATTACATAATCAATGAATGGCTGCCTAACAGCGGCTACAGGCGCACCGGTGTACATGAGTTTGAAACATATTTAGAAGAATCTCGCACATACAGCGAGAAAATATATATACCATTAAAGGAGGGAGAAGAATGAAAAAACAGCTTGATATTACGTGGGAAGGCATACAGGATTCAACAGGTTACCTGTTTTCATTTGCAAAATCATTGGCTTGTGCGGTAAAGAACAGCCCGTGGCCGGAATATGCCGAGGACATTGTTGCTGCCAGCGGATTTGCATTCCGGATGTGGGTAAGCCCGGACCTTTGCCCTTCGGCAACGAGTATCTGGGATTTTGAATCCCAGAAGCCCTGGGTGGAAAACGGCGGCCTGACTTGTGATTATGTGGGACGTTACTGGGAACAGGAAGATATTGAAGAAGAACGACGGCTTGAAGCTATAAAAATAATCAAGGCATCCATTGACAGGGGAATACCCGCCGTATCATGGGATATCGGTGTTCCGGAAGGGGGGCTTATTACGGGCTATGACGACGACAGGCAGGTGCTTTACACTCTGGCAATAACCATGGAAAGGCCGGAAATGCCTTATAATGTATTGGGAAAGCGTGAACTTCCGATTCTTTCGGTTCTGACCGTAACCGGCTGCACAGGCAAATCAAAAGAGGATATCCTGCAGGATACAATGAAACTGGCGGTTAGCCACCTGAAAGGCGAGGAATGGTGCGACAATGCAAAAGGGCTTGACGCTTATCCTGCGCTAATAAGGATATTTAAAGAAAACCCTGATATTGCCGCGTCCTGGAATGCCGAATATTTTCTTGGCACATACGGAGCACTGAAAGAATACGCCTGCAAGTATTTTGAAAAATACAATATGCCTGAGCTGTCACGGCTGTACAGGGATGTGTACAACTCCTGGATGGAGGCATTTGTCATTAAGAGAAATGAAGACGCGACACAGCCTGAGGTCAGGGCAAGGATTGCTTCTTTATTGGAATCGGCGTATGAAAAGGAAGTCAAAGCGGTTGAGATAATGGAATCTATTAACAAATAGGGTTTCATAATAATTTGTATCAGGCAAAAATGGTTACAATAGAACACTTGTTCTGCAAGAAAACATATGTTATAATAATGGCATAAATTTGAAATATGCCATTATTTATATTTCGGAGCATAGTTATTTAGGAGGGGTATGCGTAATGAAAAAGTCCATACCGGTTTGCAACCATTTTTGCCCTTAGACTTTATTTGTATATGGAACGTATAAAGAAGACGGAACACCGAATTTCGGGCTTTTTTGCTGGTTCAGCTATTATCTTGACAAGGAAATGGGAGTAATGGCATGTATAGGTGGAGAGAAGCTGACTAAAGACCGCATCCATGCAGCGAAAGTGTTTTCGGCAAATCTTGTAACAGAGGAAATACTCCCGATTGCGGATTACTTTGGAAATATCGAAGGTTATAACGAAGATAAGATGAAGGTTGATGTCGAGTTTGAGAGAGGCCGGGTTCTGAATGTTCCGATTCTTTCAAAAAGTCCATGGGTATATGAGTTGGAAGTTGACCGGTCTGTCGTGTTTGATGAAGGAGAGGTATTCTTCTGCAAAATAAGGAATGTCCTTGTTGATGATTATGTAAGTGATGAATCATTAAGTATTGAGCGGCGGATGAATATTATACGACCTGTACAATCAATTCGTCAGACGTATTTCAGATGGGACGGCACCATGGCAAGCGCTTTTGACAAAACTGCCTAATATTGGGACAGAGCTGGAAAAGCAGCTGAATGATGTCGGTATAGCAACCGAAGAAGAATTAAGAAACGTGGGCAGCCGTGAAGCATGGCTCCGTATACTTCAGCGTGATCCTTCAGCCTGTCTAATGCGGCTTTCGGCACTGGAAGGCGCAATACAGGGTGTCCGCTGGCATTACCTGGACTGCGCAACAAAGGAATCGCTTAAAGAATTTTATAATAAGCATAAAAGGAATATGAATGGATAATCAACATAATTTGCCTTTTATAAGGGGTACATATTGAGGACAATAATTGTAGAACCATATAATCCTATATGGGCTAAGGAGTTTGAGAGGATAAAAGAAGAATTATTGCCTGCAATAGGTGATGATGTTATCTCCATCGAGCATGTAGGAAGTACTTCCGTTATGGGCTTGTGGGCGAAGCCTATCATTGACATCGATATAGTTATTTGTGATGGAAAGCTGCCTGTTATAACAGATAAGCTTGCTTCCATCGGGTATTTCCATGAGGGAGACTTAGGGATTACAGGCAGGGAAGCCTTTGGCTATAACGAAGATGAAAAAGCACATCTTATGAAGCATCATCTATATGTTTGCCATCAGGACAATCCGGAATTAAGGCAGCACCTGGCATTAAGGGATTTTCTCAGAAACAGCCCCGAATACCGTGAAAAATACAGCAATATAAAGATTGAAATGGCAAAGAAATACCCGCATGATATTGACAGTTACATAAAAGGAAAAGAGCCTGTCATTATGGAAATACTTGAGTTATGCGGTATCAAGCCATGGCAGAAGCAATAGAATAGTCCGGCTGTGCAATATGCACATCCGGACTCTATTATTAATTCTATAATGTATTAGACTTTTTAAACTTTCGCTGTATTAATTTAACCAGCTCAACAATGGGTATTACCAGGACGGCCAGAGCTATGGCTGTTAAGTATTCGGCAAAGCTTATGGAAGTAAAGCCGAAAGCGTCACGCAGAAACGGAACGTAGATGACCGCGGCGGTCAGGATGAATGACATCAGCATAGAACCAAACAGGTAGAAGTTATGATTCTTCACGCTGAAGATGGTCTTGTACTGCGAGCGCATGTTGTAGGAGTGGAATATTTCCGCCATTGACATTGTAAGGAATGCCATGGTCATACCATCGTTGCTGTTTACAATCCTCCATGCGCCGTTCTCGATCCGTTCACCGATGAAATAAGCCGCGAGGGTAAGAACAGCGACCATTACCCCCTGGTAGAAGACATTGACTCCGACGCCGCCGGAGAAGATGCCTTCCTTCGGGTCACGAGGCTTGCGCTTCATTATATCCGGTTCTCCTTTTTCAACACCGAGAGCCAGGGCGGGCAAAGAGTCGGTTATCAGGTTTATGAAGAGAATATGGGCCGGTTTGAGTATCGTAAATCCTAGTATTGTAGCAAAGAAAATGCTTATAACCTCCGATAGGTTTGATGACAGCAGAAACTGTATTGCCTTTCGGATGTTGTCATATATGCGGCGGCCTTCTTCGACTGCGGATACTATAGTTGCGAAGTTGTCATCCGCAAGTATCATATCGGCAACGTTCTTGGTTACATCGGTACCGGTAATGCCCATTCCGATGCCGATATCGGCATTCTTAATCGAAGGGGCATCGTTTACTCCGTCACCCGTCATGGCCGTGACATATCCTCGGCTGCGCCATGCGTTGACTATCCTTGATTTATGTTCGGGCTTTACACGGGCATAAACACCATAATGCTCTACATTGCTTATGAAATCCTCGTCACTCATCTCGTCTAGCATGGCTCCTGTGATGGCCTGGGATTGATCATTGATAATACCAAGCTGCATTGCAATAGCGGCTGCTGTATCCCTATGGTCACCGGTAATCATAACGGGACGGATACTGGCAGACCTGCATTGTTCAATGGCAGCAGGAACTTCCTCACGGACAGGGTCCATCATTCCGACCAGACCCAGGAATATAAGGTTATTCTCATCTTCGGGAGACAGGGATTCCGGTTGTGTATCCCATTCACGGTACCCCGCGGCAAGGACACGGAGCGCCTTGCCGGCAAGACGCTTGTTTTCCGATAGGAAATACTCACGTTTTTCGTCGGTTACGGGAAGTATTTTGCCATTCTCGAGGTAGTACATGCATTTTGAAATAACGACATCGGGAGCACCAGTGGTGTGTTGTATAAACCCGCCTTCCGGCTTCTTATGAAGGGTGGTCATCAGCTTGCGTGCAGAATCGAAGGGTATTTCCGCGATACGGGGATATTTTTTTGAAAGCTCGTATTTTGGAAGCCCGATTTTATATGCGTAATTAACTACAGCAGCCTGCGTAGGATCTCCTTCTGCCTGGCCTTCTTCGTTCAGCTCGGAGTCTGTACATAAAGCCAGTGATGCTGCAAGAAGCCTTTCATCATCACCGGAATACTCTATGACCGTCATTTTATTCTGTGTAAGAGTTCCGGTTTTGTCTGAGCATATTACCTGGGTGCAGCCAAGGGTTTCGACGGCTGTCAGTTTGCGGATAATCGCATTTTGCTTTGACATTTTCGTCACACCGATAGAAAGCACGATTGTAACGACGGCGACAAGGCCTTCCGGTATCGCTGCGACTGCCAGGCTTACAGCCAGCATGAACGAACCAAGCATCGTATCAACAAGATCCGTACCGGGAACAGGAGCGGAGAGAAAATAACGCAGAATGCTGACACCAAACATGATTACACAGATGCCCAGTACTAGAACGGTAAGAACGCGGCTGAGTTGGGCAAGCTTTTTCTGCAAGGGTGTTTCGCCTTCCTGCGCAACGGAGATTGCATGGGCTATTTTACCCATTTCGGTATTCATGCCTGTTGCCGTGACCACCATCATGGCACGTCCGTATACGGCAGAGCTGCCCATGTAAACCATGTTTACCCTGTCTCCAAGCGGTATGTCGCCTTCCCTGACATCAAGGACGGCATCGGTTTTATCGACCGGAACAGATTCACCGGTCAGAGCCGCCTCTTCAACCTTAAGGCTTGCGCAGCTGATAATCCGGCCGTCGGCCGGAACGGCGTCCCCGGCTTCAAGAAGCACGATGTCACCGATAACGAGTTCTTCGCTCTTAATGTTAACAATACGGCCGTCGCGCATAACCTTCGAAGTGGCGGCCGCCATTTCTTTCAATGCTTCAATTGCCGCTTCCGCCTTGCTTTCCTGTATTACGCCAAGCGTGGTATTGAGCACTACGACGAAGAGGATAATAAATACATCGGACAAAGACTCATCTGAAAGGTAAGCGGTAACTCCGGAGATAATTGCCGCGGCAATCAGTATTAGTACCATCGGGTCCGAAACCTGGGCAATGATTCTGTTAAATATTGTGGTCTTTTTGCCTTCTTCAATACGGTTGGGTCCGTACTTTGAAAGTCTTTGGCCTGCTTCGGCAGAGGATAATCCGTTTTGGCTGCTGCCGACTTCCTTGAGTGCATCGTCCTTAGACATGAAATAGTGTTTCAAATCAATCTCTCCTTTTGGTAATGATTTTGGACATCACGTAGGGCTAAAAAAAGAGACCCAGCGCGTTACTCACGCGCATAAGTCTCGTTCATATCCGCTCGGGTGGGCGGTATTCTCCGAACCAGACGAGGCAGCCGGCATCGCCATGATGTTGATCCGGAGTGCACACATCGTGCGAACTACTCCCCTATGCTTTAGAAAATATTAACATAGCTGCATGGAATTGTCAAGCTAATGCCTTAATTTCATAGTGCTTGTATAATGAATAGAACTTGCCGCTGTAACCGCTGCGCCATGGCTTTTTCTTGCCGCAGAAATGAAGAATGACAGTATTTTTCATTATAAAATCCATGTCGCAGGTGTTGTTGGTCGTCATTTTATAGTATTTGTAAAATCTCGTATCATAATTATACAATTTTTCGTCCAGGCATTTTATTTGCTTTGAGTAAAGAGTGTTGATGACGTCCTGGTCCGGCAGGATGAGCTTTGAACGGTTATTCTCGATAAATGCGTAAATTTTGTCCTCATCAATATGCTTTCTCTGAAGCTCAAGGTTCATAAGCAAAACGCCGGAGTTAAAGTATGCATTTATTTTGTAAGGATACAACCGGATACGGTTTATTTCCTTAACAGCGATGACATTATGATAGGCCGCTGCATACAGGTATCCGTCAAGCTCGGTTTCATATAGCTCATTAATAGGATTTATGACCAGGATATCGGGATCAAGGTAAAGGATTCGATCCAGCTTCTTTGGCAGGAATTTATATGCCAGGAGCCGGTAATACATTTCTTTGGTGTAATGGAGAATTACAGGGGCATTTTGAAAATAACTGTTGTCAATTTTAATTACAAACAGATTTTGCCTGTAATTGCTTACAAATCCCTCCAAGTCCTTTATATCATTGTCGCTGATGCTGGAATGCATAAGATAAACATCGAAATGCCCGGACGGGTTATTTATGAACAGGGAATACAGCATTACCTTAAGCGGCCTGATATAATTCGAGTCCAGGGTTACAAGGAGATTCATATGCACACATCACCCTCACTAGAATACGGTATAATTAATTATCATATGTTTATTACCGGCTTAGTATAAATGGGCCTTCAAATGTGCTTTGGTATATTAATTATTATAGTAAAAACCAATTTTTTTTTCAATGGACCAAAAGGGATGTCAGTGTTATTATTACAAAATACTTATATTTGGACATTGAATAAAAGAACATGTATAATTGAGATAACAGCTGTTTATCATATAAAGCTTCAGACGGCAATAATGGAAATACACGGCTATGATTGCATGGACAATGAATATTTTGACAAACGGAACAACAAGGCTGTTTAAGTGGAAGTATCAGTGTAAATCGTGAAATTAGCCTGATATTTATAGTAAGGAGAGAAAACCATGAATGAGAGAATATTTAAAATGGCCTTTTCGAAGGTTTATCCCATGTATGTTCAAAAAGCGGAGAAGAAAGGCAGGACAAAGGAAGAAGTTGATGAAATTATCTGCTGGCTGACCGGTTATGACAGAAAGACCCTGCAGGAGCAGCTTGACAGGGAAGTGGATTTCGATACATTCTTTGCAGAAGCGCCGCAGATTAACCCAAATGCACAGAAAATTACGGGTGTAATCTGCGGAGTTCGGGTTGAGCAGATTGAGGATCCGCTGATGCAGAGGATCCGGTGGCTTGACAAGCTTATTGACGAGTTGGCAAAAGGAAAAACGATGGAGAAGATTTTGAGGTAGCCAATAATACAATCAGTCAAAAAAGCTGATGCAGAAGGGATGGCCTACCGGATCAAAGAATACGGTATAGAAGTCGGAATACTGAACCGGTGAGAGCCTTGCGCCGCAATCCAGGGCGTGCTTTATCACGGATTCCCTGTCTCTTGAAGAAGCGGCGAAGTCCAGGTGTGTCATTTGCTGCTGCTTGCCGGGCTCGTTCGGCCATACCGGTGGAACATAATCGCTTATTTGCTGAAACAGAAGGCATATTTTCTCGTCGGGTGAAAGAACTGCAAGCCATTCTTCATCAAAACGGCGCTTTTCCCATCCAAGAAGGGCTGCATAGAAATCGGCCAGCGCTTCCTGGTCAGGGCAATCAAGGGTGACTGAAGCAAATCTGATTGATGGTCTTGACATATGGATTCCTCGCTTTCTTTGTATGTTTACTTTGTACTTGCTTTATATTTTCCTGATTGATAATATCGTTAACACTTTATAGTCATCGAAGCTAATTAATATGATAATAAATTAAGAATATTTTACCATATCACAAGCCATTGCTTCCATATTTATTTTATTTCCTATATAAATCCTATAAAAATAACCATCGAAATATTAAATAAGGGCAGCATGCCAGGCGATTATGAAATGCCCGTACCATGGCGCGGATACAATACCAATAAGTATTTATCAAGCTTAATGATGTTTATAAATCAGATATAAGGAGCGGCAGGTATGATCAATAAGAATTGGATTAAGATTATTTACGGGGACAATCCCAAGCAAATGGTGCTTTCACTGCTTGAAGCCATAAGACCGGAGAAAGAAATAGATAGGAACGCGCTTGTCGGAATCAAGCCCAACCTTGTCTTAGCAAAGCCTTCAAGCTCGGGAGCGACAACCACGCCTGAGATTGTGGAGGGGCTCATAGAATATTTGAAGTCCAAAGGGCGTAACAACATTGTCATCATGGAGGGCTCATGGATAGGCGGAAGGACGGCGGAGGCCTTCAAGGTATGCGGTTATGAGGAAATATCGAGAAAATACGATGTTCCTCTTATTGACCTGCAGAAGGACAAGTACAGTGAATATCCTGTCAACGGCTTAAGAATAAACATCTGCGATTATGTTATGAAGGTGGACTACCTGATAAACATCCCCGTCTTGAAAGGCCACTGCCAGACCAATATAACCTGTGCCTTAAAGAACATGAAGGGCTGCATACCAAATTCCGAGAAGAGGCAATTCCATGTTCTTGGGCTGCATAAACCGATAGCATATTTAAACAGGCTCATAAAGCAGGACCTTATAATTGTTGACGGCATGAATGGGGACTTAAACTTTGAGGAAGGCGGCAATCCGGTTCAAATGAACAGGATAATCGCAGGAAAAGACCCTGTGCTTGTAGACGCTTATGCCGCGCAGCTGCTTGGCTTTTCCATTGAGGAGGTTCCGTATATATCAATTGCTGAAAAAATTGGCGTAGGGTCAGCTGACCTGGACAGTGCCGATATTGCTGAACTGAATAAGGATGCCGGAGTCAGAAGAATAGCACCGACAAGGAGAGTTAAGCAATTATCCGGATATGTAACGGAAGACAGTGCCTGCTCAGCCTGTTACGGAAGCCTTATTTATGCGCTGGAAAGGCTGGATGAAAAGAGGCTGCTTGGCAAGCTTAAGGACAAGCTTTATATCGGGCAGAATTATAAGAACAGGCGATATGACGGGATAGGCATCGGTTCATGCACATCTGGGTTTGAAAGATGCGTCAAGGGCTGTCCGCCAAAGGCAAAGGATATAGTTGAGTATCTTGAGGATATTATTAATGAATAAGTATATGGGTATGCATTTTTGAAGACAGGCTTTATATCCAGACCGGAAAGGTTAAGGATGTATCCAAGCAGCTGCAGGTAAACCCGAAAGCCGAATTATGTGCATATGACGGTGAAAAGTGGCTCTGATGACAATACTGAGGTCCTGTACTTTAAAGACGCAACTGCCACCTTCTATTCATTTACCGAAGAACCGAGGACAATAAGGTTTTAAATTAGAACAAGGCGGGATATGCCATTTTATAAGTCTGCAGTTGACCCCATGTTTATATAAGGATTGACAAAATTTAATCATTTTGATAATATAGGTTCATCTCTAAAAGGGAGTAGCTTTGGGAAACCAAGATAAGATCAACATGCTGGAGAAATCCTGGTCTTATCGGCTTTAATGTATGTTAAAGTGAGCGAGACTTTTAGATTATCGGTATATCTGGTAATCTAAAGGTCTTTTTTATATGAGATTTGCTAATATGGGAATACTGTAAACAAACGGAAAAAAGGAGAATTGACATGATACTTGAGATGGTTAAGGCATTTCTGTTCATCTTTGTTGCGGAAATGGGGGACAAGACCCAGATATTGGCCCTGGCGTTTGCCACACGGTTTCCGGTAAAAAAAGTGCTGCTGGGTATAGGGCTTGGAGCATTTCTTAATCACGGGCTAGCCGTTATTCTGGGAAATCTCCTGTCCCAGGTGGTGCCGGTTAATACCATACAGATGATTGCAGGAGCCGCATTCGTTGGATTTGCCCTGTGGACCTTAAAGTCTGATGATGAGGAAGAAGAGGAAGAGTCGAAAACAAACCTGGGACCGACAATAACCGTAGCCATCGCGTTCTTTCTCGGGGAACTGGGGGATAAGACACAATTAACCGCAATCACACTGGCAGCGGACGCAAAATACCCTGTAATGGTTCTTGCGGGAACCGTATCAGGCATGATAGCCACAGGAGCTCTGGGCATATTTGTAGGCAAGAAGCTTGGTGACAAGATACCTGAATTGGGTATAAAGCTGCTGGCTGCTTCCATATTCATGTTCTTCGGTATTCAGAAGCTGTATCAGACGGTGCCTGCAGTATACCTAAAGGTGTATTATGTGGTTCCGTTCCTTGGATTATTGGCTTTGATCGTATTCTTCATGGTGCGGTCTCTCCTTATAAGAAAGCGGGCAGGCATTCAATCCGGGTTCATCAAGAAATCGAAGCTGCTGCACGACTACTATATGCATATGCAGGATGACCTTAACCATATCTGTCTCGGGCTTGACTACTGCAGGACATGCGAGGGAAGCAGGTGCCATATCGGGCATTCAAAAGAGATTGTAAAGGCGGCTCTGGACAACCGGGAGTGGCATGAGGAAACGCATGGTACGGAAGTGAGCATATGCAGCAAGCCCTTTACTAAAGATGAGGTTCTGGATAGTCTCGTGGATACCCTGTGGCTCATAAATACGGTCCGGGATGAGAAAAGCCTGGAAAATGCCCATCATATCAGAAATCAAATGGAATCAATTCTCTTTGGAAGACATATAGACAATTATGTAAACCTGGAATCATATATAGAAGAAGTACGAAAATATGATTACGAGTCGGCAGACAAGATTGTTAGGATGCTGCGGATGAAAAAGCCTGTATTTATTGCAAAACGGGTGAATGGATGAGAGTTTATAAATATTTCATTTCCGCTAAATATATAAATAATAATTTCTCTGTTGACATTAATAATATATCATGCTATAAATAAAACGTTAGCTAGCTAATCATTAGCAAGCTAACGATATTTATTTTACCCCGGGAGGTGAAACTGGTATAATGGCTGACGATTGCATTAAAGAGATAACATATAAGGATATTGCGTATCAAATGATTAATATTGCGGTAAAGCATAGAAGGATAATGCTGAATTATCTGGATGAGACCGGTGTCTACCAGGGACAGCATCGCCTGCTGATGGAAATATCACGCAATCCGAATGCTTCGCAGAACGATATAGCAAGGCAGATGGACATTTCTGCGGCAACGGTGGCGGTGGCCCTTAAGAAGCTGGAAAGCGGCGGGTATATCAGCAAGGAAGTGGATGAGGAAGACAACAGGCTCAATAAAATAACAATAACCGAAAAGGGTAACAAGGTTGTGGAGCAAAGCAAGCAGATATTTGAAATGATTGAAAGAAAGCTTTTCAAGGGGTTTTCGGAGGAAGACAGGCATGCCCTGTATTGTTTGCTGAAAAGGCTTGATTCCAACCTGACCAACATGGAAAACGAAATCAAACTGGAAAAAGAAAGGGCATAATTTATGAGACGGTATTGGAAATATATCAAACCATATTTATCTGCATTTATAATAGGGCCAATTTTGATGATTGTGGAGGTTATCGGTGAAGTTGTCATGCCCCGGCTGTTAAGCAACATTATCGATAAGGGCGTCGTTGATGAAAAAGGCATTCCCTTTATAATCGCAATGGGCATTACCATGGTTATCACTGCTCTGATTATGATGGCCGGCGGTGTGGGAGGAGCTTATTTTGCAATCAAGGCATCAAGCGGATTCGCCAACGACTTAAGAAAGGACCTTTATAAGAAAATACAGGATTTTTCCTTTTATAACATAGACCAATACCATACCGGTTCCCTTATTACGAGGTTAACAAATGATATAACGCAGATACAGAACATGATTCAAATGCTGATGAGGATGGCCTTAAGGGCGCCTGGAATGCTCATAGGCGCGCTTATTATGGCATTTACCATGAACCGGAGGCTTGCATCTGTTATCCTGGTCGTGATACCTTTGCTGGCCTTAGCAATCTTCTCAATTATGAGAATCGCATTTCCAAGGTTTTCTGTGATGCAAAAGAAGCTGGACGCACTGAATACCACCACGCAGGAAAACCTGACAAACATAAGGGTTGTGAAATCATTTGTCAGGGAGCGGTTTGAGGAAGAGAAGTTCAGGAAAGCCAACCTGGATCTGAAGGAAAATGCATTAAGGGCCATGAAGGTCGTCATATTTGCCATGCCTGTCATGACCATTGCCATGAATATAACAACTCTTGCGGTTGTATGGTTTGGCGGGAACCAGGTAATCACGGGCGGAATGACATCCGGTGAGCTGACGGCGTTTGTCAACTATGTGGTCCAGATATTGATGTCGCTTATAATGGTTTCATTTATTATCCTGAACGGTTCCAGGTCCCTTGCATCCGCAAAGCGTATCAATGAGGTTATTAATACGGATATTGATCTTACAGATGACATGGCTCAACATAAGGATATTACGGTCAACCAGGGAAAAATCGAGTTTAAGGACGTTTGCTTCAAATATTATAAGAATAATGAAAAATGGGTACTGGAAAATATCAACCTTGTTATAAATCCGGGTGAAACGGTAGGCATAATCGGATCGACCGGAAGCGGCAAATCAAGTCTTGTGCAGCTTATACCAAGGCTCTATGATGTTGACCAGGGTGAAGTCCTCGTGGACGATGTGAATGTGAAGGACTATTCGCTTAAAAACCTTAGAAACGGTGTCGGAATCGTGCTACAGAAAAACGTCCTGTTTTCAGGTACGATTATGGAAAATCTCAAATGGGGAGACGAGGAAGCCGATGACGAAGAGGTATATAAATGGGCTGAAAGCGCGCAGGCTCACGGATTTATCACCTCATTTCCCGATGGATACAATACGGAGCTTGGACAGGGCGGTGTAAATGTATCCGGCGGGCAGAAGCAAAGACTTTGCATTGCAAGAGCTCTGCTTAAGAAACCGAAGATCCTGATTCTTGATGACAGTACCAGCGCGGTAGACACGGCCACCGAGGCAAGGATTCGGGAAAGCTTTAATAATGTACTGAAGGATACGACGAAAATCATCATTGCGCAGAGAATATCTTCGGTAATCGAGGCAGACAAGATAGTTGTGCTTGATGACGGAAAAATTGTCGGAATTGGAACCCATGATGAATTGTTGAACAGCTGTGAGGCTTATGCGGAGATTTACTACTCGCAGACGGACAGGAAGGTGACGGCATAATGGGCAGGATAAGTGAAGAAAGAAAAGAAATATTGCTGCGAAGATATGGGAATATAAATGTTATGAATGGTCCGGGAGGGCCGGGAAGGCCGAGGGGCGGCGGCCCGGGACCCCGCGGCATGATGGCTTTTGGCAAACCCAAGAATGTATCGGCGACAATCAACAGGCTTCTTTCCTATATAGGGAAAGGCAAGATTAAGGTAATGTTTGTTTTCGCATGTGTCCTGGGCGGAACACTGGCAAACCTGGCAGGAAGCTACATTCTGAGGCCTTTGATAAACAACCTGGTGTATGAGGACCGGACGGCGTTGGAGAAGGCTAGATACCTGGCTGCAGGTTTGATTATCATGGCATGCATATACCTGGTTGGTGTTTTATGCACATACCTGCAGCAGAGAATAATGATAGGTGTCTCGCAAAACGCGCTGGTTAAGATAAGGGAAGATCTGTTCCGCAGGATTCAAAAGCTTCCGCTTAAATATCATGACACCCATACCCATGGGGATATCATGAGCCGCTTTACCAATGACCTTGACGCAGTCGGTGAAATGCTGAATCACACAATGACACAGATTTTCTCAGGCATAATTACCGTTATAGGTACCATTACGCTTATGTTTATTACCAACTGGGTGCTTGCGATAGTTACTATCACAACGGTGCCTTTATTGTTTTATGTCGGAGGCATGATCGGAAAGCTGAGCAGGAGATATTTTGCAAGCCAGCAGAAGGTTCTTGGCGCGGTTAACGGATACATTGAGGAAACGGTTACAGGTCAGAAGGTAATAAAGGTATTCTGCCATGAAGAAACGGCAATGGATGAGTTCGAATTCTTAAGCGACGAACTGCGCAAGGAGCAGATGAAGGCCCAGTTCTTCGGCGGAATAATGGGACCTGTCATGGGCAATCTAAGCCAGGTAAGCTACGCGCTGACTGCGACAATAGGCGGTATATTGTGCCTGACCGCGAATTTCGATATAGGCGGCCTTACCATATTTACGAACTATTCAAGGCAGTTTGCAAGGCCAATCAGCGAGCTTTCGCTCCAGATGAACACGATTTACGCGGCTTTGGCCGGTGCTGAAAGGGTATTTGAAGTTATGGATGAGCCCCCTGAGGCACAGGATGCACCGAACGCGGTTGAAATCTGTTCGGAAGAAAACTGTGCGGAAGGCACACAGCCGATTAAGGGTGAAGTTGTGCTTAATAACGTGACTTTTGCCTATGTTCCGGGCAAGACGGTTCTAAAGAACATCAGCGTAACGGCGAAACCCGGCCAGAAGATAGCCTTCGTAGGATCAACAGGCGCAGGAAAGACAACCATAACAAACCTGATTAACAGGTTCTACGAAATAGAAGAGGGTGAAATCCTGATTGACGGTATCAACATAAAGGATATTAAAAAGGATTCATTAAGAAGCAATATCGCCATGGTACTACAGGATACCCATTTGTTCTCCGGAACGGTTAAGGAAAACATCCGGTACGGACGCCTTGATGCGACAGATGAAGAGGTTATTGCGGCGGCGAAGATTGCCTGTGCCCATTCGTTCATCGAAAGGCTGCCCCAGGGTTATGACACCGTTCTGGACGGTGACGGGGCTAATCTGAGCCAGGGTGAACGGCAGCTTCTTAATATTGCGAGGGCCGCGATATCAAAAGCGCCCATTCTGATACTGGACGAAGCCACCAGCTCGGTCGATACAAGGACTGAGAAATACATTGAAAAGGGGATGGACCGGCTGATGAAAAACCGAACCACATTTGTAATTGCACACAGACTGTCCACCGTGCGCAATGCCGACAGGATCATGGTATTGGAGCATGGTGAAATAATAGAACAGGGCACCCATGACGAGCTTCTCGCCTTGGGCGGAAGATACTATCAGCTATATACAGGGGCAATTGAACTGGATTAATAGGGCTGGGATAGAACGGAAAGCAGGAAATTAAGGAGGAATCATATATGCTTGAACTAAAAAATATAACGAAAATATACCATACCGGCGGGGAAGATGTTGAGGCTTTAAAAGGAATAGACCTCAAATTCCGTGACAGTGAATTTGTATGTATCCTGGGCCCTTCAGGCTGCGGCAAAACAACTTTGCTGAACATTATAGGAGGTTTGGACCATTACACTTCCGGAGACATGGTTATTAACGGAAGGTCAACAAGAGAATATAAGGACAGGGATTGGGATACCTACCGCAACCATTCGGTTGGCTTCGTATTTCAAACCTATAACCTGATACCGCATCAGACGGTGTTATCCAATGTCGAGTTATCACTTACGCTGTCAGGGGTATCCAAGAAGGAACGGCGCAGGCGCGCAAAGGAAGCACTGGAAATGGTAGGGCTTGCCGACCAGATCAGGAAAAAGCCGGCACAGCTTTCAGGCGGTCAGATGCAGAGGGTTGCCATAGCCCGTGCCATTGTTAATAATCCCGATATTATC
This sequence comes from Clostridiales bacterium, assembly GCA_012735495.1. Taxonomy (GTDB): domain Bacteria; phylum Bacillota; class Clostridia; order Lachnospirales; family Lachnospiraceae; genus Mobilitalea. The sequence continues at coordinate 25,750 of JAAYHD010000004.1, forward strand.
CTGGCTGACGAGCCTACGGGCGCGCTTGATACGGAAACCAGTATTCAGGTTATGGATATACTGAAGGAGATCGCCAGGGACCGCCTTGTGGTCATGGTAACGCATAACCCTGACCTTGCCGAGAGATACTCAACGCGGATCGTAAAAATGCTCGACGGCAGGATAATAAGCGATACCATGCCGCTTAGTGAAGACGAAATAATGAAGGAAACCGTCAAGGCACAGGAGAGGGCGAGCATTAACCGTAAAAAGAAGAAACCCTCGATGTCTCTTGTAACATCCTTCGGATTGTCATTGAGAAACCTGATAACAAAAAAGGGAAGGACGCTGTTAACCAGCTTCGCGGGTTCCATTGGCATCATCGGTATTGCGCTGATTTATGCGGTATCCCACGGTACAACAGCATTTATAGATTATGTACAGGAAGAAACCCTCGCATCCTATCCATTGACCATTGAGGCTCAGGATGTGGATGTGTCCTCCATGCTTTCAACGTTTATGGGAAAGGCTCATTCGGTTTCCGAACATGAGGATGATGCCATTTACCAGAAGGCAATGCTGTATGAAATGATGAACTCGATGAATTCTCTTGAGACCCGTGAAAACGACTTAAAGGCATTCAAAGAGTATATAGAAAAGGAAAAATCGGATATAAACAGCGAGTTGAGCACGGCGCTGGCAGGGGTACAGTACAGCTATGATTTGGACCTCCTGATTTACACAAAAAATGTTGACGGCACAATAATCCGTTCCGATACGGAAGCAATGACACTGGAGCTTATGAAGAGATATTTCGGTGTAGACATGTCCTCCATGCTTGCCTTGCGTGAACGGTCAGTCATGGGAAACACTTCGGGGATGATGGCCATGTCCCTGTGGAAGGAACTGATTCCCGGCGACAGCGGAAAACCGGTTAATGAAGTAATTGAGAAGCAATACGACGTAATCTACGGAAGATGGCCGGTCAGCTATGATGAGATAATACTTTTTGTTGATGAAAATAACGAAATTGACGATATGACCCTATATGCGCTGGGCCTTAAGTCGGAAGAAGAAATCAAGAAGCTTATGGATGCGGTGGTTGATAAAAAGACCATTGATTACGAGGTGCAAAAATGGACCTATGAAGAAATATGCAGCAGGGATTTCCGCACGATTTTAAGCTCAGACTGCTATACCTATGATGAAAAAACAGGCACCTATACGGATCTTCGAAACACTGATACCGGCTTGAAATACCTGTATGACAATGCGCTGAAGCTTCACGTGGTTGGTATTGCAAAGCCAAGCGAGAATGCGATTGCCGCTTCCAACAGGGGATTTATCGGATATACAAGCAAGCTCACTGAATATATTATAGAGAAGGCTTACCAGTCTGATGCTGTAAAGGCACAGCAGGAAAACCCGAACCTGGATATATTTACCGGGCTGCCCTTCAAGGACAAGGATGATAAGGTAACTGTTGAGGAAAAGGCGGAAGAGTTCAGGGAATATATCGCGGCGCTTGATGTTGCCGGCAAAGCGGCTGCTTATATGAAAATAATGAGCATACCATCCGACGAAGCGGTGGAGCAGTTTGTGTCCGGCACCATGGCAAGCATGACAAGGGCGGACATGGAAGCCGCCATGATTCCGAAAATAGTGGAGCAGACCGGGATGGATGAGGCATCCATAGCAGGGTACCTTGCTTCCATGAGCGATGAAGAGTTATACGGAATGTTCTCGCAGGCATTGGTTGAGCAGTATAATGCCCAGTACGCCGCGCAGGTCGGTGAGCAGCTGGGCGGCATGTCAAACGAGCAGATGGCTGTGGCGCTGGACATGGACGTAACCCGGTATACGGACGAAATGTGCGCAAAGTATTATGACGAGGTCCTTGAGTTTTCGGATTCTACCTATGAAGACAACTTGATTAAGCTTGGCTGTGTGGACATGAACAGCCCTTCGGCCATCAACCTGTATGCCTCCACATTTGCAGACAAGGACGTTATTAAAGACGCTATCGCGGAGTACAACAAGAGCGTTGACGACCTGAAGGAAATAACCTATACCGATTATGTTGGGCTGATGATGTCATCGATTACGACGATTATTAACGCCATTACCTATGTATTGATAGCATTTGTAGCGGTATCTCTGGTTGTTTCATCAATTATGATTGGTGTCATAACGCTGATTTCGGTACAGGAGCGCACGAAGGAGATTGGCATACTGCGTGCCATCGGCGCATCAAAGAGAAATGTGTCCAGCATGTTCAGCGCAGAAACCGTAATTATCGGATTTTCGTCGGGTATGATCGGTGTTGTAATCACTTATCTGCTGTGCATACCGATTAACCTGATATTAAACCACCTGACAGGGCTTCGAAGCCTGAGAGCGGTTCTGCCGTTGCAGACAGCTGCTGTGCTTATTATGATTAGCATATTGCTGACACTGATTGCCGGAATAATCCCGTCCCGCAGTGCCGCAAAGAAAGACCCGGTTGTCGCATTGAGGACGGAGTAATGACCGTTTTAGTAAAATAAAGATAAGTGCAAACAGGTGAGAAGGTTTTTCTCACCTGTTTTTATTATATTGACATTAAAACAAAGAATTGTACAATTAATTTAGCTTATGTATATTTTTGCCGGATAGGGGGCTTTTTGCATTGGCGGAGTATAAGGACAGAAAGGATAACCCGCTTCACCGCGAGTTTGGGCTGTGGAATAATGCGGTTTATATTCTAAAGAAATGCATGCGATACTGCCCGTCCGTATTGGTGATTGCGTTAGTCGGACTTGTATGTGAATCAATCCTTACATATTATTGGGGTATTATCGGGAAGTACGTTATTGATGTGATCCAGACGGACAAGGAAATAGAGGAGAGCATAAGGCAAATTCTTTTTATAGTTCTGGCAGGCGGCGCTGCCGCGGGGCTTATCCAGTTTGGAAGTACATATTCGCGGAATAAAACCTGGTACCGTTATATTTATGTCCGCATGCAGCTTATCACGGAACGCGTGGACAGGGCTCTCAGGATTAATTATCAGATGCTGGAAAGGCCCGATGTTCTCGATGTGCACCAGAGGGCGACATCCGCTACCAATTCAAACAACAACGGGGTGGAGGGCATGATGCATATCATGTATTCCCTGGGAATAAACCTGGTCACCCTGGCTGTTACCGCCGTATCGGTTACAGTCCTGGATTGGAGATTGATTTTTATCCTTGTCGGATTGGCGGTGGTCCAGTATATTTACCATAAGAAATGCATTCGTACAGACAAGGAGGAGGTTTGGGACAAGCTTGCGACAACCTGGAGACAGGTCTATTACATGGAACGGGTAACGCAGGACTTTGACTATGCCAAGGAAATCCGTTTGTACCATTTGAGTGATTTTCTCATGGGCAAACAGCAGCAGATATATGAAAAAAGATGGGAGAAACTGGATTACCATTATGGCTTGTGGTTCAGGCATGGGATTATCCTGCACCTGGTATTTATGATCAGCAGGGGCTTTATTTATGCGGCCCTGTTTTTTGCCATATTTAAAAAAGGAATGTCAATCGGCAGCTTTACATTGTACCTGGCATTGGCCATGGCGTTTTCACGAAGCATGATAGAATTCCTCCACAAGTTTGGGGACTTTCAGAGGGCTTCGCTGGAGGTTGATGATTTCCGTTCATTTATGGAGCTCGACCTGGAGGATAAGGAGGAAACGGTCGAACTGCCCGAAACATCGGAGTATACCATTGAGTTTCATAATGTAAGCTACCGCTACCTTGAAGCCGAGAAGGATGCGCTGAAAAACCTGAACCTGACGATACGGCCCGGAGAAAAACTGGCCGTGGTGGGTTTGAACGGCGCGGGGAAGACAACCATGATCAAGCTGCTTCTGCGCCTGTACGACCCAACCGAAGGGTACATCACATTAAACGGAATAGACATCCGAAGATTTGACAGGGAAAAGTATTATAAGCTTTTTGCGCCGGTATTCCAGGATGTAGAGGTGCTTGCGTTTCCGATTGCACAGAATATATCCATGAAAGCAAAAGAAAAAACAGATGCAGACAGGGCTTATTCCTGCGCGGTGGAAGCGGGGCTAAAGGAGCGTATAGACTCCCTGCCAAACGGAGTAATGACCGAGGTGCTTAAGGTGGTTGACGAGGACGGTGTTGATTTCTCGGGCGGTGAAAAACAGAAGCTGGCATTGGCCCGGGCTTTGTATAAGGGGGCGCGGATTGTGGTTCTGGATGAGCCTACGTCCGCACTGGATGCCATTGCCGAGCAGAGGCTTTATGAAAGTTTTGACAGCATGATTGGCAATAAATCGGCGGTGTACATATCACACCGGCTTGCTTCCACCAGGTTCTGCGATAAGATAGCCATGTTTAAGGACGGTGAAATGATAGAATACGGAAGCCACGATGAATTAATGAAAATGCGCGGCGAATATGCCCATATGTTTGAGATACAGGCCCAATACTATCAGAGACAGGAAGGTGAAGCGCAATGAAAAAAGATATAAAGTCTTATAAAAAAATACTTCCTGTCATAAAAACGCTATTTCCGACAGCGGCCAAAAAGTATCCGTTGTTTTTCATCCTGCAGGTGCTAAAGACATTAATCGAGATATTACAGCCATTTTTGGGCCTTTATGTTTCACCCCTGCTTGTGGATGAGCTTGTCACCGACAGGAATATCCGCAAGCTGGTTATGTATGCCGCAATACTTGTAGCCGGAGAGTTCATACTGTCCGCATTGCTGGAAATGGTTTTATATAAACTGAGAAAATACCAGGAACGCCTGGATAATTATTTTTCCATGCAGATTGCCAGGCATTCAATGGCCCTGGATTTCCAGCTTACAGAGGATAAAAAGGCCTTGGATCAGCTGGAAAAGGCAAAGACAGGCATGACGTGGTATTCCGGCGGGGCATACGGTATTGCGGAGCAGGCATTTATGTTTGTGGGGAATGTTTTTAAGATTACAGGTTTTATCACGTTGATTGCCGTGAATGCACCCTGGCTGATTCTTATTATATCCGGTTATGTAGCATTCAACGGGTTTATTACCTCAAAATGCAACGCAGTGGATTTTGCCGCATATAAGCGACTGGCCAAGATAAACCGCCTGTTTGGTTATTTTGGGTGGAACATTGTTGATTTTCGTTACGGTAAGGACGTGCGCTTGTACGATGCCAGGGATATGCTTGTTGACAAATGGGTAAGCTACAGCGAGGATAACAATGCGACATGGAAATGGCAGGCGGACAGTGTATATAGATACAGGGTTGCCGGCTCAATAGCAAGAGCCGTAACAACCATTATGACATACCTGTACCTGGGAATTCTGGCTGTACGAAAAGTTTTTTCCATAGGAATATTCACCCAAATGATCGAATCGGCCAATGCCCTTGATTCAACCATGAACGGCCTCGTATGGAATGTGCAGGATATTATACGGCGGTGCAATTACGCTTATGAATATGTATTGTTTATGGAATACCCGGAAGCAATTGAAAAGAATACCGATAAAGTTCAGGCAGGCCTGCACATGATAGAGTTCCGCAACGTAAGCTTTGCTTATCCGGGCACCGACAGGAAAGTGCTTGAAGATATCAACATTACCATCGAACCGGGTGAAAAGCTTTCAATAGTAGGATTAAACGGAGCGGGAAAGACTACATTTATAAAGCTTTTATGCCGCCTTTACGACCCCACCTCCGGCCAGATCCTGATGGACGGCAAGGATATCAGGGAATATGATTACCAGGAATATATGAAGCAGTTTGCGCCGGTATTCCAGGATTTCCAGCTGCTTCGGTTCACAATCGGAGAAAACATACTTCATAAGGACCCGCGGCAAAGAACCGATGAGGAGAAGGAAAAGGTGGACGAAATAATCCGGCTTGTAGGGCTGGAGGATATGGTGGGAAAGCTCGGCAAGGGTATCGACACAACGCTTTTCAAGATATTCGAAGAGGATGGCATCGAGCCTTCAGGCGGCGAACAGCAAAAGATAGCCATTGCCCGGGCATTAAACAAGGATGCTCCTGTCATAATACTTGACGAACCAACGGCAGCACTGGACCCCATTGCCGAATATGAGATTTACAGGCATTTTCATACACTGGTTGGAAACAAGACAGCATTGTACATATCGCACAGGCTTTCAAGCTGCAGATTCTGCGACAGGATTGCGGTATTCGCAGACGGAAGGATAGCCGAATACGGCAGCCACGACGAGCTTGTAAATATTCCTGATGGAATATATGCAAAAATGTTTGAGGCGCAGGCACAGTATTACAGATGAACAGCTGAAGCAGGTTCGGAATGCTGTTTTATATGCTTTTTGAAAAAGGGGCGATTACATATCTTTATATGGCATGGATATTCTATGACGGGACTGGTATATCAGCATATGCCATTAGGTGCTTTGCCAATAGGATATGATGAGTTAATTCATTTGCCCACAGTTAAAGTTGAAGAGGAGTTCTATAACAATGATATTTGTTATAGGATTTACCCTAAAAGAGATATTTTAATCTCAGATTTTTCATCAGAAGAGCTTAGTGTGCTTGAAACAGTTGCATTGAAATTCAAAGACCAAAAATCTAAAGAAATTGTTGAGTATATGCATAAAGAAAAGGCATATATTGACACAGAAATGAATCAAATTATTCCTTATAGTTTAGCAAGATATTTAAATGACTTGAATTGATGAAAAATGGCAAGGTATGTAGTATGGCATGGAATATGAAAAATAGATTTCAAGCGAGCGTCCCATTATTATTGGATTTATTTATAAAGGAGAATAAAAGCATTCTAGGAGACAACCTTACAGGCATATACCTGCACGGTTCCGCCGCCATGGGATGCTTTAATGAGAATAAGAGTGATATAGACCTTATTATTGTTGTAAAAAATGATCTTACCGATGAAACGAAAAGGAAGTATATGGACATGACGGTGGAGCTTAATGAAATGGCTCCGGCAAAGGGAATTGAGCTTAGCATTGTGAAAGAGGCTGTATGCAGCCCGTTTATATATCCGACTCCGTTTGAGCTGCATTTTTCTGCTGCGCATCTGGATTGGTACCGGCAAGACCCGGATGATTATGTTAAGAAGATGAAGGGAAAGGACAAGGATCTGGCGGCGCACTTTGCCGTTATTCTTCACAGGGGGAAGAAGCTTTACGGGAAGGATATTAAAGATGTTTTTTCGCCGGTAAGTAAAGAGTATTATACGGACAGCATTTGGAATGATATTAAAGAAGCAAGGACCGATATTATTGATAATCCAACCTACATAATCCTTAACTTGTGCAGGGTACTGGCCTATGTAAAGGACAATCTTATCCTGTCCAAGAAGGAGGGCGGAGAGTGGGGCCTTATAAATGTTCCTGAAAAATACCTGGCAATTATATCCGCCGCCTTGGAGGAGTATCAAAACGGCAAGAGCATATCGCTTGATGAGCTTCTTGCACTGGAATATACGAATTATATGCTCGAACAAATAAAGGCATATCAATAAGCCTTATTGAGGCAAAAAAGCACGTAAGGTACATAAAAAACCCTGTAAGGGTTTTTTATTATGATCTGGTATAATCCCTGTACAGGTTTTCTATGGAACGGTCGTATGTTTTTTCTTCCTCCCTGGAAAAGAAGCATCCAGGAACTTCCCCGCTTCTGCGGTGATATGCAACGCACGAACAGCATCTTCCATGGCGTGAACAGGAAGTGTATGTACAGGGGCATGGTGTCGTATTGCTGCAAGCTGACATATTAATACCTCCCATAAATATTTTCTCACATAAATTATACAAAATAACGGGTTTCGATTCAATGGATTATAATGTATGTTTAGAGTTATGATAAGGCAGTTAATATGAAAGGAGAAGAGCAATGGGGGAACATAATATATATGACAACCAGGAGTTTTTTGACGGCTATAAGAAGCTTAGGGCTAATCCACTGGCGGCTAATTATGTGGTAGAAAAACCTGACCACATATTCCATTAAGGGCAGAAGAACGGTATCATGGATTGTTGACGGAGTCATAAAGTATCACCGTACATTTTCCGGTACAGTAAACTCATTATCAGGTGCAGGATTCATTATTGAAAAGATGCTTGAGCCTGTTCCTGACAAGGATTTCATGGAGCAAAATCCCTCATACAAAAAATACATACATAAGCCCGATTTTCTCCTTGTCAGGGCAAAAAAGCCCGGATGACATACCAGAGGGAAACATAAGTTTTCCGGCACATATCATATAATATTACTAAACTGATATAATGGTGTTTTTATGGTTATTCATGTTGTGCAGCAGGGGGAGACGGCATATGATATAGCCGCGCGATACGGCGTGTCGGCAGAAAGACTGGTCCTTGACAATGATATCCAGGACCCGGATAGCCTGGCGGAAGGAAGAGCCCTTGTTATTTTGGTTCCGAGAGAAACCCATGTAGTTCGGGAAGGAGACACATTGTCTTCCATAGCCAGGGCATATGGCATTACAGTAAGGCAGCTGTTCAGAAACAATCCATACCTTTCCGGCAGTGATTACATCTATCCGGGAGAGGAGATTGTTATAAGCTTCGAGAATGAAAAGACGGGCAATATTCTTACATACGGCTATGCCTATCCGTATATTAGTGAAGACGTCCTGATTAAGACACTGCCATATCTGACATACATTACGTTATACAGCTATTTCTTTACCGACGAGGGTGAACTGAATGATATTGACGATATGGAAGTGTTAAGCAAGGCCAAGGACTACCAGGTGCTGCCTATTATGATGATAAGCCCGCAGGATATTGGACGGGACAGCGAGAGCATTTTCCTTCAGCGGGTTCTGATAAATGAGGAAATCCAGAATCAGCTTATATATAACATTATAAACGTGTTAAGGGCAAAGGGTTATTACGGTATTAATTTTAACGTATCATATATCCGTCCGCAGAACCGCAATGATTATGTCAGGTTCATGACCAGGCTGTCAAATATGGTGAAAGAAGCGGGATTTAACATCGTGTTTAACACCCTCAGCCTGAACACGTTTGAAATAATGACCGGAATTATATATGAAGGCATTGATTATTCAAGGCTTGTTCAGTATATTGACGGGCTGTTTCTGATGACATATGAATGGGGCAATTATATTGGTATCCCCACAGGAATAATATCTTTTGACAAAATAAAAGACTATGTAAGGGATATGGCTCAAAACTTTCCGCCGGAGAAGATGTTCCTGGGCATTCCGATTCTCGGATATATGTGGGAGTTGCCCTTTATCCTGGGGGTGTCAAGGGGACTTGCAATCTCAAGCAGTTCTGCGGTGGACCTGGCAAAGAGCATGAATGCCGTGATTTATTATGATGATATATCAAAGACCGCATATTTTCAGTTCATAACGGACAGGGAATATATTGTACGGTTCAGGGATGCCAGAAGCATTATTGAGTATCTGAACCTGGTTAATGAATTCGGGATGAACGGGATTTCAGTCTGGAACATCATGCAGTTTAATCCACAGCTATGGATGATTGTCAATGCGTTTTACGACATTGATGTTATTGACGCGTAAGCATAGATTAAAGCCGGCATGAGTGATATTATTAATGTAGATACAAATGATAAATATGTGAGGTTTGCATGATTACGATATCTGATGAGGAATACGCAAAACTAACGGATTACATGTACAGGAACTATGGCATTAAATTAGGCGAGCATAAAAAAGCCCTTGTAGTCGGAAGGCTTCAGAGTGTCTATAATGATACCAGAAATTAAGACAGACAAAACGGCCAAAATAAGTTAGAATGGAACTATGGAAAAGAGAAGAAATTTTACACCGGAAGAAAAAGCAAAAATAGTGATTGAGGTCTTAAGGGAAG
>JAAYHD010000005.1 GCA_012735495.1 Clostridiales bacterium
CTCGTTTTAAACTTCAGTCCCTTTGCTTTTATTTGTCCAATAACAGCATCAGGAGAATATTTTTCATTTATTATCTTTGATTCTATATACCTCACTAATTCATGGTCATTTCCTATTTTTAGCTGTGGACCTTTATTCTTCCCGTTCTCTACATATCTCCTCTGGGCTTCATCTGCACAATACTCTTTTCTGTATGTCAAATCACTATTTTGTAAATATATTGTCCCACGGGCTATTTCTCTTTCTATTGTCCTTCTGTGCCTGCCTAACCTCTTTGCTATTTCCGTTACTGTATACTTTTCTTTTAAGTACAACTCTATAGCGTACCTTTCTCTTTCATTTAGGTGTTTGTTTTTTCTTGTTTCTGTGTTATTATTCATATATAACTCATGGTACTCCTTTACTAATGTTTTTCTTGGGTCGTTAAACATTTTACAATGGATTACCATGAGTTTTCTATATATTACGGCATTTTATTTTACAACTTCCCAAATTTTTATTATCATATGCTAGCTTTTCTTCTTTATGCATGAATTGAAAGCGTCTCTCATGGCGGGATTGCTTATCATCCTTCCATGGATGTCAAACCTCGAACCGTGACATGGGCAATCCCATGTCATTTCATTCTTGTTCCATTCTAGCTTGCATCCCAGATGAGGGCACTTGGTATCTACAAAAAAATACTTGTCGTCAACGTCGCGGTATACCCCGGTTCTCTTACCGTTATGCCTAATGACACCGGCTTCTCCCCGCCCGATATTCTTCAGCTTGTCATGGGGGATATTAAGATGCTGCGAAAGCAGGCTGACGGATATAATGCCGGCATCCTTGAGCAGCTTTCCGGTACCTGACAGCATAAGCCTTCGGGGTGTGTAAACCTTCTTAAATTCATTCTTCCTGCCGGTTATCATATCGCTTATAATCATGGCGGACACCATGGAGCCTGTCATGCCCCACTTGTTAAAGCCCGTTGCTACATAGATATCCGGTGTCCTAACCGAATACAATCCTATATAAGGGACGCTGTCGGGCGTCATGCAGTCCTGGTTCGACCAGTAATATTTTATTCTTGAGCCCGGATACCACTGCCTTGCGGCCTTCTCAATCCTTTCGTAGGAATCGGGCGCATGATATTTCCCTGTCCTGTGACTGCCTCCTCCAAGTATAATATATTCCTTATATTTTCTGAATGTGAATCCGTCGGGGTCCGCATCCAGGTACATTCCGCGAAAATCATCCAGGGCCTTGCCGCAGCCTTCCAGCGCAGCAAGATAAGAACGCTCCTGGTGAAGCCTTATGAAATAATATCCCGGGACATTGATAAACGGGTAATGGGTGGCTATGACAATCTTCCTGGCATTTACGCTTCCCTTGTCCGTTACGATTAGTCCGTCCTTGTATATCCTTGTCACCCGGGTATTCTCATATATGTCAAGACGATTCGCAACAGCATCAAGGAACTTGATCGGATGGAACTGCGCTTGGTTGTCAAATCTTATTGCCGCCTTTACCTTGAAGGGCAAGGTGGTCTCCCTGGTGAATACGGCAGGCAGCCCGAGCCTTAGGGCGGCATCAACCTCATCCATGATTTTCTGTTCGTCATCCAATGTATATATATAATTAGGAAGCATTTCAAAATCGCAGTCGATGTTATACTTGCTTATAATCTCCTTGTATTTCTCAATTGCCAGCTGGTTTGACGCGGCATATTCCAGGGCTCTCTGCTCGCCCTTGCCGGTTATAAGCTTCTTATATATAAGGCCATGCTGGGAGGTTATCTTGGCGGTGGTGTTCTTCGTGATTCCTCCTCCGACCTGCCTGCACTCAAGCACAACGGCATGGACTCCTCTCTGCTTAAGAAGAAGCGCGGTCAGCACTCCCGCAAGCCCTCCTCCGATAACCGCCACGTCGGTTTTAATGTCTTTTTCAAGGCCCAGCTTCGGTTTATGCTGCTCCTGAATCCATAAGGATTCGCCCCGTTCCCTGCCTTCTTCTCCGAATGTTCCGCTTTCCTTCCACAAAATTGTCATCTTATCACCTCAAGGCTATGTTTCTCAAAAAAGGCATAAATTATTCCGGCCTTGAAAATGATGAAAATAAAAACAATATTTTCTCTATAAATTGCTTATTGAAATTAAAAAATTATTATGCTATAATCTAATCCGTGCCGTATGTGACTACCAATAACATTTTTAAAAAGTGGCGCAACAGAATATGCAGTTGTGGCGGAATTGGCAGACGCGCTAGATTCAGGTTCTAGTCCGGGTTAACTGGGTGGGGGTTCAAGTCCCCCCAACTGCAGTTAAAAAAGAAGAGACGAATGATGTAAGTCGTTCGTCTCTTCTTTTTACTAAAGCGGATGGACTTGAACCCCTGTTCAAAAGCTGAACGCAGTTAATTATCACATGGTTATATACCGTTCCGACCTAATCATATGAAACGATGAATAAATTGAGTGCAGGGGGTTTGAACCCATGTCTAAAATATGAACCCGGTTCTGTCTCCGAAATATTCCTTCATCCATACCATCATTTCGCCCGGTTTTCTGTTGCACCAATAGCAGTACGGTATTGCGATAAACTCCTTTTGCTCCCAGACAATGCCCGTATCCTTATAAAGCTCATCCGGGTTCCAGTTTTCCTGTGATATTTTCATACCCTTTACTTTAAGCACCGTAGTGCCTCCGAGCAAATCCTCATGATATTCCTCGGTTATAGGCTGCCTTGTATCTATGAAGCATGCGGACAGGTTGCTTCCGTTATCGACTTCCTCCAGGCAGTATACAAGGGGCCCTTTTGTAATGGCCACCCTTCCGCTGTCTGCCCGCACCAGGGGATTGGCGTGAACGAATTTGGGAGTCAGGTCAAATTTTATTTCAATCTCCTTTTGCCCGTTTATCCTGATATACTGGTATCCCTTATCATACCCTTCTTTTCCGATATCGGCACCATCAGCGGTTATGCTGTATTTGTTTACATAACCGGGTATCCGGACTGCAAGGTTAAACTCCATTCCCTCATTATCTTCCAGCAGTATTTTAATGTTCCCGTCGAAGGGAAACCTCGTTTTTGTTGTTAAATTAATATATCTTTCTCCAAACTTTACTCTTGCTTTTCCTTCAACAAACAGGTTCACCCAAAGGGTATCCTCCGCCTGGGCATATATGTACTCGGCCAAGGAAGCCAGCGTCCTTGCTATATTGGGCGGACAGCAGGCGACACCAAACCATTTTTGGCGGACAGGCTTTACATGCTCCATGGATGTTCTCGGCAGGCAATTGTCAGGCCATACTTCCAGGGGATTCACATAGAAGAAGCTCTTGCCGTCCATGGCGATTCCTGAAAGCACGGTGTTATACAAGGCCTTTTCAACCACATCCATGTATTTGCTGTCCCGGGTAATCTGCATCATCCTTCTTCCAAACAACGCCAATCCTATGGAAGCGCAGGTTTCACCGTAATTGCTGCTGTTGGGCAGGTCATAATCCGTCGTGAATCTCTCAAGAATGCCGGAACTGCCGATAGCCCCGGTAATATACATCCTCTTTGTGGTTATGTTGTCCCAAAGCCTCATGCAGCTTTCCAAAAGCTCCCTGTCATTATAATAATAAGCCAGGTCGACCATAGCGCAGTACATGTACACCGCCCGGACGGCATGCCCTTCTGCAGTTGTCTGTTCCCTCACGGGCAGATGGGACTGTGAATATAAAGGAAGATACTCGGAAAACTCGTTAAAAATTCTCTCATATTCCGGTCTTTGTTCTTCTATTTTAAAATAATTTGGCTGATATCCCCGCCGGTCTATAAATGCCTTGGCCTGATCAAGATATTTTTTATCACCCGTAACCTCGTACAGTTTTACTAAAGCCAGTTCTATTTCCTGATGGCCGGGATACCCCTTATTATTCTTGTTTTCTCCAAACACATCGCAGATTAAGTCCGCGTTGCGAAGCATTATATTCAGGAATTTATCCTTGCCGGTAGCTTTATAATAAGCGACCGCGGCTTCAATCATGTGACCGGAAGTATACAGCTCATGCCCTTCCTTTAAGTTGGTCCACCGAAGATTCGGTTTTTTTATCGTGAAATAAGTATTCAGGTATCCTGTCTCGTCCTGAGCCTTTCCAATCAGATCTATAACCTCATCCGCAAGCTTTTCCAGTTTCTCATTTGGATTCCATTCAAGGGAGTACGCGACCGCCTCCAGCCATTTTGCTAGATCCGTATCTTGAAAGACGGCTCCCTGGAACTCTCCGTCCTTCTCTTTGGCGGCAATTTTGAAATTGCTTATGCAATAGCTTGGTTCAGCCCCTTCCACCCTGTCGTTCAATATATCCCACTGATACGGTATTATCACATCCGGTACAAGATTAATATATTTATTCCAATATGCATCGTTTATTGTTATATCTTTCAAAGGCAACGATTTAAGCTTAATCATTCCCTATCCTCCGTTTATATTGCTTTATTTATTGTCTGACTTTCGATGTTGAATCGCGTTTTATCACCTGACAGGGAAGGACGATTTGCTGGGGATTCTTGGAATCTCCATTTATGGATTCAAGCAGCATGTTGAAAGCCTGTTTTCCGATGTCCCGCAGAGGCAGATTCATCGTGGTAAGTGAAGGATATAAATACCGGGAAATATCCCGATTATCAAATCCAGCTATTGATAAATCATCCGGTATTTTTATCCCAAACTCTGTAGCTGCGCGATAGCACCCTGCCGCCATAATGTCATTCAGGGCAAATATGGCAGTCGGCGGCTCCTTTAAATTCAAAAGGCATATTGCATTTTCATAACCTGAATTATATTCCCAGTCACCATACCTGATATATTCATCCGGCAGGGACAACCCGTTTTCTTTCATGGCCTGCCTGATTCCCTCCAGGCGCATCTGTGTGGGATACGCGTCTCGATATCCGCCAATAACGCCTATTTTCGCATGTCCAAGGCTTATCAGGTATTCAGCCATCATTTTTGCGCTGTTTAAATCATCATAAGTTATATAGTCCCTTGCATTGGTACAGCTTGAGTATGCATAGACCAACGGAATATCCATAGGTTCTACCAGGTCATTGATGACCCTGTCGTGCATGCATACATAGATTATGCCCGATACCATTGATTTGCGCAGCAGCTGCACTCCTTTTTTAATCCTGTCGGTATAATCTAATATCTTTGTATAATCAGGCCATATCTTCTCATATAAATGCAGATCATGTACAACCATCTGGTATTTTTCCCTTTCAAGCTCTGACCCTATTCCATTGACGATATCCGGGACAGGGAAACACCTGATGTCCTCCACAATAACCCCTATTGTATATGTTTTCCCTGTTCTGAGATTCGTGGCTACGATATTGGGAGTATAATTGAGAGCCTTAATGGCCTCATTTACCTTTTTAACAGTTTCATCGCTCAGTTTTTTTGTATTGTTGATAACATAAGATACAGTAGCCGTTGATACTCCCGCCATTTTCGCAATTTCCTTTATTGTAGCCATCTTTACACCTCTTCTTTTGATATGAATATTATCCGCTTCGCCTTATCCCTTCAGTCCCGATGTTTTTATACCCTCTACCAGATAGCTTGAACCGAAAAAGTACAGCAGCATGGGAGGGATTATCATTAGTGTGGAAGCTGCCATAATGGTCGGCCAATTTATAACAAAAGTATTTCCTTTAATATACATGAAGCTGGTCATTAAGGCAATAGTTAAGGTACGCCACTTATCCCCGTTAATGTAAAATACCGGCTGCGTCAGCTCATTCCACCAGAATACGGATGAAAGTATCGCGATTGTGGCATAGGTTGGTTTTGACAAAGGAGCCAAAACCCTGAAAAACACACCCATATGGCTGCAGCCGTCCATGATTGCGGCCTCATCCAGCTCTTTCGGGATGGACCTGAAGAACTGCCTGAAAAGGAATACATTATACGGATGGGCAAAAAACGCTGGAACAATCATCGGCAGCAAGCTATCCAGCCATCCAAATTTTCCGAACATGATATACTGGGGTACGATCAGGGCAATTCCCGGAACCATCATAGTCGCGATTATTAGGGCAAAAAACATGTTCTTTCCCGGAAAATCCATTCGTGCCAAAGGATACGCGACCAGGGATGAGGATATAAGGGTACCGACACCTGTTCCCAGCATAAGCAAAACAGTATTTCTGAAATATTTAAAGAAATTGGAATACTTAAATACATATATATAGTTTTCCAATGTAGGCTTTTTAGGTATAATGTCGGTCGATGTGGTAAATTCGGTTAATGTTTTAAATCCGCCTGAAATAATCCATATTATGGGAGAAAACATAATCACAGCAACGATTATTTTTATTAAGGTTACAATAACAACTTTATACTTTGCCGTGCCCGCCTTTTTATTCATCGGTTTGCCCCCTAGTTTTCATAATAAACATATTTTTTGGAAATGCCAAACAGAGCGATTCCAAATACGCAAGCCAGCAAAAACAGGATAACGGATAAAGCGCATCCATATCCAACCTTGTAATTGCTGAAGGCTTCATTATAGATCAGCAGACTTAAGACCTGGGTCATTTTGTTCGGGTCTCCGGTATCCCCTGTCAGAGGATATAACAGGGCAAAGGAACCATTTAAAGCACTTATGCTTCCGGTTACGGTGTTAAACAGAATAACCGGTGATATCATCGGCAATGTTATTCTTCCGAATTTTGTCCAGAAGCCGGCTCCGTCAATATCGGCAGCTTCATAAAGGTCAACGGGAACATCATTAAGGCCCGACCTGAATATCAGCATCATCTGGCCTGTATTATATGTAAACAGTGTTATGAAAAATATTACCGGATAAACCGTTCGCTCATTATACAGCCAGTTGATCCGGACATTTGATCCCGATATCGATGACAATAATGCGTTGAACAACCCTGCGTCTTTTCCGAACATGGTACGGAACGCATAGGCCAGAGCAACGGACGGAATTACTGAAGGAATAAAGTAGAAAAACTGAAAAATACCATTAAGCCTTTGCTTATAGTTCAGCAGGAAAGCCATCAGCAAAGCCCAAACAGCAGTCACTATCATCATTACAATTGTAAAGAAAATGGTAACCTTGAAGGAATTTCTGAAGGTACTGCTCGCGAATATGTTTTTATAATTGGTAAACCCGATAAACTGGGAGATGCCGTTCAGCCTTCTGTTTGTCAGGCTTACAAAAAACATAAATATTACCGGAAAAGCGGTAAAGCAGATAAAGCCTATAAACCATGGCAGCATAAATCCATATGCAGTCAAATTATTTGCAAGATGCCTGTTCTTCCTGCCTTTTTCTTTCATCAGCGGCCCTCCTTTCCGCATTAACCCTGCTTTTTTTATAAAAGGCGGTTCCATCACATGAGAACCGCCTTTTTTAGCTTTATTTACTCACCATGCATGAACAGCCGTCAATTACTTCAACGAATATCCGATTGTTTCGGCCGCATACTGCATGGCTTCATCTACAGCTTCCCGTGCTGTGATCTGTCCGGTAAGCGCTGTATTGAACAGGCTTATGGCATTATTGGTAACACCGGAAGGAAGGCATGTATAGCCAAATACGCCTGCAGCCAGGGAATCCGTAATGGCATCCCAGTTGTCAATTGTCGTTGCGGACTCAACCTTCCATGCGCCCTTATCGGCGATGGTCTTAAGAGCCGAAGGATTGCCGCTGGACTTTGAGTTGATTTCCTGTCCCTTTTCTCCCATCAGCCACTCGATAACCTTCCATGCGGCGTCCTGCTTCTTGCTGTTAGCGTTGATTGTATAGAAGCCGGTATGTAAGGTATTGTATTTGATTTTGTTTGTAGGTATGGTGGCAATATCCCAGTTGAAGTCCAGCTTGTCGCCATATGCGCCTATATTCCAGCTGCCCATCCAGCTCATGGCAGCTTTTCCTGCAGCGAATTTATCACTGGTGTCTGATGAGGGTTCAGGCATAATGCCCTTCTTTACCATTTCGGCACAGTCTTCAATAAATGATACGGCCCCATCACCTATTACCATCCTGCCTGTTGAAGGGTCATAAATCTTGTCACCATAGCCGCCTATGCCCGCCCACCAGGTCTGGGTATTGGGAAGATCAAATCCGTATACTGCTGTGGTTCCGTCGTCATTGTATTTGGTTAGTTTTTCGGCTGCGGCCAGGAAATCACTGTATGACCAGTTATTGTCCGGATATGGTATGCCTGCCGCATCAAACATATCCTGGTTGTAATACAGTATTTCTGTAGCAGCGCACCACGGAAGTCCATATGTCGCGCCCAGTCCTTCGGTCAGGGCTGCAACAGCGTCGATGAAGTCATCCTGGTTAATCGAAGAATTCTCCAGATACTTGTCTAAGGCAATAATGCCTTTTGTCTCGGCAAAGTTTCTAATATCATTTTCCCAGACAATCAGGATGTCCGCCGAGTCATCTTTTGTTGCCACCATTTGATTCAGCTTTGAAGAATACTCGCTTTCAGGTATTACGTTTACATTGACCTTGATTCCGGTAGCTTTTTCAGCCTGCAGGTACATGTTCAGCTCATCATTTTTGTTAGGTTCGTTCCATACTGTCAAAGTAATTTCAGTTCCAGCCAAATCATCTCCAGATGACTGCTTGCCGTCTTTTTTGCCGCATCCGATAATTAGTCCGCTGATCAATGTGATCAACAGGATACCGCATAAAACCTTTTTCGTTTTCATGACTTTTCCTCCCTTATCAATATGATATATTATTTTCCCCTTAAATAAAAGCCGGTCATATTAGTAATAGGGATATTGTTTAATCGATTAACCAAGTTTTAAATAAAATAACTTTTAGCAACTAAAGGTTTTGGATAATCGATTAACGTATATTAAATACTTACAATCAATATTATATATACAATATTTTATTTGTCAATAATAAATAAAAAATTTTTAATTGTCATAATTTGCCTTATGGCACTGTAAACATCTCAGCCGGAATATTAAAACAAGAGGCGTATTCAGTCCATAATGACTGAACACCCGCCTCTTGCTATGTATGTCGGCCTATAATAACTTATTATTGATGTATAATTTACTTAATGATAATGATTGTTGAAATAATCATCCACATAATCCAGCATCGGCTGTATATTACCCGCCCTCAATAACAGGAAGTCCATTATGCATTTGTAGCTGGCGTAACCGCCGTTTATACTGTTTTCCCTGCTTCCTGTTCCGGGATACCTTTCAAAGAACTGATCGTACAGGGGGCTGTACACATCCCTGAACCAGTTCAGTACCTCGGATGCCCTAGGGTATCTGAAATGGTTTTCGCTGAGCGAAAGCAAGGCTTTCTTGAAGTCTTCCCTGAAGCCCTCATTGGTCATAAGGTATACGAAGACCAGGACGGCGGGATTGTCCGTATTCCTGTCCAGCATGCCGTAAGGCTTGTAATTGTCCTCCTTTATCGTGTTGACAAAGGCATCGCCCTTACCGCTTACTCCGCCGAACTCCATGTCATATAGTATGAATCTCCATCTGCCGTCCGCATACGGATTGCCTTCGCTGATCTTGGTCGTCCGCCACATGCTCCAGTTCTTTCCCGGCCAGTCCCATTTATTATTAATCCACATCTGGATGGCAAAATAATCCCTCGCTGACTCTACATCGACCAGCTTTGAAAATTCCTCGTAATCCTTCGGGTCCGTCAGGTCTTTATGAGTGTTGAAGAAGTTGAGCAGATCCCTGAAATAATAGCTTTCATCATATACACCTTCCGGAAGCTCGCCCAGGTCCAGCTTGTATCCTATTCTGTATTTTTCCGCATCGCCCTTGTACAGGACAACATAATCCTTGTCTACCCAGTGCTTATACTCGAAGTATTCCTTCTGATAGTCCTCCTGCATCACATACAAGCCCCAGTACTCGCCGTTTATATACAGAATGCAGGGCCTTGAGGCCTGGGTTTCGCAGGCAAGATCCTTGACAAGGTGTTGCCAGAAGGTATCATTGAATTTCGCCGTAAATGCGCAGTTTCCCCCGTTTCTAAGGATTAGGCTTTTAAACCTCATAATGGTATTGCCGTAGTCATCCTTTAAGTCCTCTCCGAAGAACGGGTATACGAAGTTGCTTTCGCCATAATCATTCCTGGCATATAACCTGAAGCTCTTTTGAAGGTCGGACCTGGAATAGTTTCCTTGAATCCTGACGCCGCAGTCCTGCTGAAGCAGGCAGGAGGTTTTTGTCCCGTCACTTTCAAAGTAATCAATATGGGCTTCCCTCTCCCATTCCCTGCCTCTTTGCTTGTAGTTTGCGTCAAGCTGTCTTGATGTTTCATTGTTAAGCTTATTTCCCGATGCCAGGTAATTTTTCAGATCTTCCTCGAAAATCTTGCCTTTAACATATATACCGGTTTCTTCATCAAACAGGTCCTCAAAATTCATTGTCATGGATATGATTGCAAGGCTTGTCCCTGCCGCCTTGCAGCTTTCCTCAATACCTTTGATGTGCTCCTTCATATCACCGATGAAGTATGTATTGGTAACAACTTCGCTGTAATATCCCTGGTCGTCATATGCCGCAGCCCTTATAACCGTGCATTTGTCAACCGCCTCATCCGAAGGGGTATTAGGCAGGTTATATGTAAAGCCGTCCTTTGTTTTATTTACACGGACATTGGCGGCATCGTACAGGAACTGGTCCACCGCCGAAACATAATTCTTGTCATTCTTTCTGTCGGTAATCCTGACAGGAGACTCATAGCGCTTCCTTGTAGCGCTTGTAATCGGATTGCTTCCGTCCGTTGTATAATAAATGATTGCGTTATTATTACATGAAAGCTTTAAATCAAATTCATCCTCATACAGGCCGCTTCCCTTGGAGAACTCGACCTTAAGCGAGGATTTCACAGCCGGCATTTCATCAGGGATACCGCCTTCATTTATAACCTTATCCGGATTGGAGACATTATTATCCTCCGTCTTCGTATCCGGGTTCTCACTGCTGCATGCTCCTAATATTAATACCATGCATAATATTATTAATGGTGACAACAGTCTTCCATAACCGTTCTTCATCATATGATTTCCTTTCCGTCATCTTTCTGGGCAAGAGTAAATGCCAACTTTTATTATACTCTATATATTTATAATAAGTAGAACATTTATTTCTAGTTTTATATAACTTGATTTATATGACATACACTTATGCCTCGAAAAATCCTTCTGTAAAACGTTTTAATAATAAAATCCATAGTATTTTAATATCCAATATAACGCCCTCAGCAAGCGGGTTATGCTATTAACCATAAATATAGTCGAAAACAAAAATATAACAGTTCCTAATTCGCCCATTCCCATGATATAATTATTTAATAATTAAAATCATTTTTATTTACAAAAGAGGTCACCATGAAACTTAACTACGATACATACTACGGAATCTTTAAAAGCAGGCCTAACCGGTTTATTGCCCATGTGGAGGTGGACGGCAGACCGGTCGTCAGCCATGTCCCGAACACGGGAAGGCTTCGGGAACTGCTGGTTCCCGGCGCGCCGGTCATGCTGTCGCACCATGCGGCCGGGAACAGGAAGACAAGGTACGAGCTTCGTATGGTGATGAAGAAAGGGTTCTGGGTGTCCATCGATTCCCAGCTTCCCAACGCATTGGCTTATGAAGCGATTGTAAATGACGTAATACCGGAGCTTGGCGGATATGACCGTATTCATAAAGAAGTGGTCTACCACGACAGCCGGTTTGACCTGCAGTTAACAAATAAAGACCGCATCTGTTATGTCGAGGTAAAGGGAGTTACCCTGGAGCGGGACGGGTGGTCTTACTTTCCGGACGCTCCGACGGATCGGGGAAGAAAGCATATAGACGGTTTGATACGGGCTGTAAGGGAAGGATATAAGGCCGCTCTCCTTTTTGTCGTCCAATTCGGGCAGGCGGCGGGCTTTTCTCCAAACAGAATCATGGATCCGGCATTTGCGGACAAGGTTAAGGAGGCCGCTCTTTCGGGCGTTGAGGTTTTGTCATACCGGTGCGCCGTAACGCCGGATGAAGTCAGAATAACTGATAAGATACCTTTAATGGTATAATTTGTATTTTCACAAAATTAATATTGTTTAAATCTTTATTTCATAATTTTCACATAATATTGCAAATTTATTAATTCAATAGTACAATATTATTATGCATCATTTAGCCAATTTAGATCGTTGTAAGCAGCCTTATACAACTGATAAAGGAGAAATGTAATGCTCGCAACATTAATGATTTCGCTTTTATACTTCGCTGTGGGTACGGTCGTACTGACTAGTGGTGTGTTTACGCTGCAAAACAATACAAAAGCTCCAATCAACAGAGTGTTCTTTGCGCTGACGGTTTCTGTTACCATCTGGTCTGCCGGAATAGGTTTTACATTGGTATCACCGAACGCTTCGGCATGCGAAATCTGCTGGCGTTTCTCGGCATTCGGATGGTGCACGGTTTATGCCCTTCTGCTTCACTTCGTCCTAATCATTACCGGCAAAATTTCGTTAATTAAAAAGAAGATATATTATTCTCTTCTTTATCTGCCGGCTATAATTATCCTGCTTGTAAACATCATCCCCACCAGGTTAAATCCGGCTCCTTTTGATTTCCACCATACCAGGTTTGGCTGGATTGCGGTGGGTAAAAATAATATTTGGGCCATTATTTTCTATATTTATTATATAGGTTATTCATTAACGGTTTTATTTCTTCTGTATCTTTGGGGCAGGGATTCGCAGGACGATGCCGTGAAGAAGAAATCACGCTATATGATCCTTTCCATAGTTGCCGCGTTCCTCATCGGTACAATCACCGATGTTATTCTGAATCATGTATTTGACGACTTCCCCCAGATGGCGCCTATTATCCTGCTCATACCGACCCTTGTCACGTTCCATATCCTTCAGAAGGACAGCTTCAGCATAACGGAGGGCATAGACAAGAAAACAAGCTATGTTGTGCTGTATTTGATTGTCCTGTTATATATACTGCTTTCCGCCTTTCTGACATTCGCTTCAACTTACGAGATAGGTTTTAACCAAATCGAATTTGACAACACGGTAATAAACGGAATGGTTATCCAACTGCAAATGTTTCTTTCAATATACCTGGTCCTTGCGCAGGACATGCCGGGGTATATCGCCGCTGTCATGATAAATTTCATAGGCATGGTCAGCGCGGTGGCATTTATGATAAGCTACCGGACGCACAGGACGCTGCCCGCGATTATGTCTTACCTGGGCGTGCTTCTTATTATTTCACTGATTAAAAACTATAAATCCAAGAATGTCGCTTATATTAAGAAGATAAACACGCAGGCCCTCAAAGAGGAATTTTACTATAATGTATTTAGCCAGGCACCGATTGGAATAGCCATCTTCAGGGACAGCGCGACTTCAAATGATGATGTATTAAAGGAAATAAGCATAAACCCGGCTTATGAAAAAATATTGGGCCGCACGAAGGAAGAACTGGAGAATATAAATTGGATGGAGATGACACATCCTGATGATCTTCCCGCCGACCTGGAATTATATGAACGGTTTAAAAACGGGGAAATGGATTATTACACAATGGAAAAACGTTATATCAGGCCCGACGGGTCCGTCGTCTGGGTTGATATGATAATAGCCAGATTCGAAGGCCTAAGCCGGAATCCCGACGACCATGTCTGCATCCTTACGGATATTACGGAGCGCAAGCAGATTGAGGAGGTGCTGAAATACAACAGCGAGCATGAAATGGCTACCGGGCTTTACAACCGCTTCTTGTTGGAGAAGTCCCTGACGGAAGACGCCTTCCTGTTCTACGAAGACAAACGGGCATTGATAGGCATAAACCTGACGGCAATACATACGCTGAATACCCGGTACGGGTATCATTTCAGCCGAAACCTCCTTAAGAATATCGCAGATTCCCTTAAGGAATTCTGCAATGAAAGATTTACGCTGTATCATATATACGACTATGTATTTGTCTTCTATGTCAAAGGCTATAAGAATGATAAAGAGTTAACCGGCTTCTGCAATGAAATATCAGATACGTTGAAATCATATTTGTACATACACGGTATCGGAGTCGGAATTGGAATCCTGCAATTGGAGGATTCTGCGGATTATGATGTGAATGAGCTTCTGCAAATGCTTATAAACACCAGCGAAATGGCAATCAGGGATTCAAGCAATAATATTAAGGTCCTGTTCCATACCAATGATTTGGATGAAAGAATCGCACGGGAAAATGACATAAGCCAGGAGCTTACGGAGATAGCGGAAGGCATAAAAATGGAAAGGCTTTATCTGCATTTCCAGCCGATTTACGATATAAAAACAAACAAGATATGCGGCTTTGAGGCCCTCGCCAGGCTGCAAAGCGATAAATACGGCAGGGTAAGCCCCGTCGAGTTCATACCTATAGCCGAAAAAACCGGCATGATTTCACCCCTTGGCGAATTCATCATTTTCCAGGCGCTTCAGTTCCTGCAGAAGCTGAGGGAAAACGGCTATGACAATCTCAGCGTCTCCATCAATATCTCCACCATCCAGATACTTGAGGCCGGATTCGCCGACAAGCTGATGGGTATGATCAAGGCTATGGACATCAACCCGGCAAATGTAGGCGTTGAGCTTACCGAATCGGTATTTGCCACGGAACGCAGTGATATAAATGAAGTCCTCAATGTGCTTCGTGCCAACGGTATCAGGGTGCTGATTGACGATTTCGGAAGCGGGTATTCTTCACTAGCCCGCGAGCAGGAGCTTAATGTGGATTTCTTAAAGATTGACAAGAGATTTATCGACAGGCTTATTGTCCTTAATCCTGAAGAATCTATAACTTCGGACATCATTTCCATGTCCCACAAACTTGGGCACTGCGTTATAGCCGAAGGAGTTGAATACGAGAAGCAGCTTGAATACCTGCGGGAGTTCGGCTGCGACAGGATACAGGGTTACATAATAAGCAGGCCTGTGGATGAAGAGTCCGCGCTGAAGCTGTTGGACCGGCAAAAAGCCTGATAATGAAACCGGGTTTTTGCCGGCCTTTTTATGTTATTATGGTATTCTTAGTCAATCCTCCACCCGTCAAGGTATTGCCTCTGCTCCTCAGTGAGCGTATCTATCTCCACATTCCAATATCTTAACAGCTTTCTAGCCACCCTGTTGTCAATTTCCTCGGGAACCGCGATTACCTTATTGTCCAGGTTCCCCTTGTGTTTTACCAGGTATTCGGCACTGAGGGCTTGGATCGCAAAGCTCATGTCCATGATCTCCGCCGGATGGCCGTCTCCTGCTGCCAGGTTGACGAGCCTTCCTTCCGCCAGCAGGTAAATCCAGTTGCCGTTATCCATCTGGTAGCCGACTATGTTGTGCCTTGCCTTGCGGCTGTTCTTCGCGTGCTTCATGAGCCTGTCCACTTCTATCTCAACGTTGAAGTGCCCGGCATTGCATAAGACAGCCCCGTCCTTCATGGTCTGCATGTGCTCAAGGGTTATGACTTCCTTGCATCCGGTCACAGTAATGAACATGTCTCCGACCTTTGCGGCTTCCCTCATCGGCATTACGGTAAAGCCGTCCATAATAGCCTCTATGGCTTTTACAGGATCTATCTCGGTTATTATGACGTCGGCTCCCAGGCCTTTGGCCCTCATGGCCACTCCCTTGCCGCACCAGCCGTATCCGCAGATAACCACCTTTTTGCCGGCAACTATGAGGTTAGTCGTCCTGTTAATTCCGTCCCAGACGGACTGGCCGGTACCGTAACGGTTGTCAAAAAGGTATTTGCACCTGGCATTATTTACGGCAATCATGGGAAATCTGAGCATGCCGCTTTTCTCCAACGCCTTAAGTCGGATTATGCCTGTTGTGGTCTCTTCGCAGCCGCCTATGACATTTTCTATCAATTCCGGATGCTTGTCGTGGATTAAGGAAACCAGGTCCCCGCCGTCGTCGATTATGATATTGGGCTTGTTAAGAATTACATGCTCTATATGGCTGTTGTATTCTTCCTCCGTGGCGTTGTACCACGCAAATACGCTAAGGCCGCACCTGACCAGCTCCGCGGCTATGTCATCCTGGGTGGACAGCGGGTTGCTTCCCGTTACGAACATCTCGGCCCCGCCTGCCGCAAGGACCTTGCACAGGAATGCGGTTTTTGCCTCCAGATGGATTGACAGCCCAATACGAAGCCCTTCAAAAGGCCTTGTTTTTGAAAACTCCTCTTCAATTCCGCGAAGCAGCGGCATGTTTTTTCTAACCCATTCGATTTTCTGACGGCCGCTTTCCCATAAGTTTTTATCCCTGATTATGCTTTCCATGGCTACTCCTTTTTTGTTTTGTGTTGATTAATCTTATAGATTGCTTTTCCGTTTCTTGGCTTCTTATTTATATAAACCGTACGCATTTCTATTTTAATAACCTGTCGGCTATTTTATTTATATTATACTTCACTTTTTCACTGTCAATCGTCATAAACTCATTGTCCTTCATGAGTATTTTCCCGTCGACAATCACCGTGCTGACTTCATCCCCGCAGGTGGAATATGCCAGAGCTGACAGCAGGTTGTTCCTGGGGTAATACTGCGGCTTGTCAATATCCAGGATGGCTATGTCCGCCTTGTATCCGGTTTTGATCTTTCCGATCCGGTCTCCCAACCCCAGGGCCTTTGCAGCGTTGGAGGTAGCGAACCTTAACCCCTCTTCGGCGGATATGACATCCGCCTTCTCTTCCTTTCCCTTGTGTATGAGCGTAACGAACTGCAGTTCCTTGAACATGTTGAGCATGTTGTTGCTTGCCGCTCCGTCCGTACCGAGGCAGACATTGACGCCCCTTTCCGCCAGTTTTGCTATGGGTGCCGTTCCGTTGCCAAGCTTTAGGTTGCTTACCGGGCATGTAACGACATTCACCCTTTTATCCGCCAGGATATCAATGTCGGTATCCGTAAGGTGGACGCAGTGTGCCGCCAAGGTGTTAAGCTCGAACACCCCAAGCCTGTCCAACAGCTCGGTAGGAGTGCATTTGTACTTATCATAAATCTCGGCCGTTTCATTCCTGCTTTCCGACAGGTGAATGTTGATTCCCAGGTTGTTCTCTTTCGCAAAATCCATTACTTTAAGCAGGAACCTGTCGTCACAGCTGTACGGGGCGTGGGGCGCGGCAATAAAGCTTATCCTGTCGTTTGCTTTCCCCTTCCAGTACTCAATCTCACTCTTTGCCTCATTCAGCCTTCGCCTGCCGCCTTCGTCATCACCGCTTCCCACAAGCCCTCTTGACAGGCATGCCCGGATTCCCGTCTCGTCCACCGCCCGGCTGGTTTCATTTATATAGATATACATGTCCGTAAAGCAGGTGGTTCCGGTCTTTATCATCTCCATTATTCCAAGCATGGTGCCCCAGTATGAGTCCCCGGGTGCCAGCCCGTCCTCCGCGGGAAGAATCTTATCGAACAGCCATCGGCTGAAGGGAAGGTCATCCGCATAGTTTCTGAACAGGGTCATGTAAGCGTGGGTATGGTTGTTGATAAGTCCCGGTATGGCAAGCTTGTTTCTGCCGTCAATCACGGTATCGGCGCTGCGGCCGGCGTCTCCGATATCCGTTATTGTATCATTCTCTATATAGATTGACGTTTCCTCAACGGCGAGGCCATCGCCCTTCTCCAGTACCGCCAGTACATCCTTAATTAATATGCTCATACGGTCTCCTTCTGTTTTTTATATATTATAACATATTTGCTATGGTGACAGGCACCATTACAAAAATATTAACCGCTTGCAATAAGATTGTAAAGGTGCCAGGTACCAATCTTTTCTTTTCCGATGGTTTGTGTTAAAATATGGATATTATATGGGTAAAATTCCCATAGTCCCGCCCATAGAGAGGAGCCTGTCATATGATTGATGTTGATGCCATAGATTCCCACCTTCTTCTTCACGGCGATTGCACGGAGCTCATGCGCGAGATACCGGACCACAGCATAGACCTGATATTGTGCGATCCTCCTTACAACATAGCCAAGTATTCCACGGGCAACATGAAATTCGAATGGAGGCCCGATATAAATAATGATGTGGCCGCATGGGACCTTGTAGAGCTTTCTCCCGCCGACCTGGTGGGCGAGTTCAAGAGGCTTCTTGCCCCCACGGGAAACATATTCGTTTTCACGGCTTATCACATGATTGGGAAATGGCATGACGCGTTCGACAAGGAATTCGACACGTTCCAGTTCATGGTCTGGCACAAGACCAATCCCGTGCCGAATATAAGAAAGACCTCATTCCTTAACAGCTGCGAACTGATCGCATGCATGTGGAATAAAGGCCATACATGGAACTTCCTGGGCCAGAGCAGGATGCACAACTTCATCGAAGCGCCCATATGCCTGGGCCATGAAAGGATAAGTACACCCAGGCATCCCACTCAGAAGCCCGTTTCCGTACTGAAGCACATAACCCAAATAACCAGCAACGAGGGTGACCTCGTGCTGGACATGTTCATGGGCGTTGGCTCTACGGGTGTTGCGGCGGTAGAGCTGAACCGCCGTTTTATCGGTATAGAAATTGACAGGAAATATTACGACGCAAGCGTAAAACGCCTAGCGCTCCGCAATAACCCATTGGTGTGACCTTACATGATATTTTATGTGTATGGTCTGCACGACGTCGCCCCGCATTATATTGCAGCAGAAAAGGATAACGGGAACCCCCGCGTACTTTTCCTCACGGCTGAAAACAATATTTTCAATTTTATAGGTATGCAGAACATGATTCTCATCCTCAAGCCGGATGTAGTTCGGCTTTATCTTTCCTTGCACGTTAAAGGTTGCAATCACATCTACCGGCATATTCAGCATAACAATCCTTCCTTTTAAAAACCTGACATCATTACAATACTACAAAGATTTTACCCCATCCGCGTATTTTGCCTTGCGTTTCTCGGGTGAAATGCCGCCAGACATATGATATACGGGCCCATCCAGGAAAACCGCCCGCTTGATGGAATCCTCCCCGTACCTTTCCCTTATCATATCCACGGTCTTATCCAGCTTGGCCAGCTTCTCATACCGGTTCATATCAAACAGGTTGATTTGCTTGCCGGTTTCTCCCCGGACAATCCTGCTGGTGTGGATTCCAAGCTGCCTTATGGGAAAGCCGTCCCAAAGCTCGTCAAACAGCCTGCAGGCGGCCTTGTATATCTCATTGGTTATATTGGTCGGCGAAATAAGCTGCAGCTGATGGGATGAATGCCGAAAATAAATATCCACGATGCTTACGGCGACCACCGAAACCATGACCGAATCCTCCCGAAGCCTTGTACATACCTTCTCAGCCAAAGAAAGCAGCACCATCTTGGCGGTACTGCCGTCATCCACGTCATACGGGGTGGTGGTGGAATTGCCGTAGCATTTGTTCGGCGGCGCCCCGTCGGATACCGTAGACACATCGATGCCGTTTGCGAAGGCATAGATTAACTCCCCATGCTTTTTAAAATGCGACTTAAGAACGTCCAGGTCCGTGGCCGCCAGCTCCCCGATTGTATGAATCCCCAAGGCATGAAGCTTTCTCTTCATGGCGGGGCCGACAAAGAACAGATCTCCCACCGGCAGCTTCCACATCTTCTCTATCTCATGGGGAAACAGGGTGTGTACGAGGTTGGGCTTCTTAAAATCCGATGCCATCTTTGCCAGCAGCTTGTTCGTGGAAATGCCCACGTTCACCGTAAATCCCAGTTCATTATGAATTTTGTCCTTCATTAGCGTAGCGGCAGCCACCGGCGAGCCGTACGGCTCCACGGCACCCGTCATGTCACAGAACGCCTCATCCACCGAGTACTGCTCCACGCAGGGCGAAAACTCCCTCAGTATCTCCATGAATGCCTGGGAGCAGCTCTCATACAGGTCATAATGGGGATCCACCAGGACCAGGTTCGGGCAGAGCTTAAGGGCGTCATTTATGGTGTCTCCCGTCCTGACGCCGTATTCCTTTGCAGGAGCGGACCTGGCAAGAATAATACCATGCCGCTTCTTCACATCGCCGGCCACGGCCGAGGGGATGCTGCGCAGGTCCGTCTTCTCCCCGCGGATGCGCAGTCTATAAACGGCTTCCCAGCTCAGGAAAGCCGAATTGACATCAATATGAAAAATCAAATTTTCCATACATATGTTCACCCCTTGGCACCATTATAACAGAACAGATGTTCGATGTAAAGAGGAAATAAATGTATTTTCATGCCTGTTATTACTGTTAATGCCGGACAAGGAAGAAGCTTTGCGCTTATTAAATGAGGCATATGAAAGAAACCCAGGCCCTTGGAAAGACCATTCCATAGCCGTGGCAAAATGCGCTTATGCAATTAGTAAGCGCTGTGATGACATGGACATTTCAGGCGCAGATTTGAAGGAAATATGCTCTATTACCGTAAACCGCTTATCAAAGCAAGCTCTCAGGTTGAAAAATCAGCATCTGTTATTTACTTCAGCACAGGTTCCCTGACCAGCATCGGCGGCACCTTATTCAAAAAATGCCTCGTTGCCGAATCGTCAAAAATCCATGTTTCAATCTCTTTCCTGGGAATAACAAGCGGCATTCGGTCGTGCACGTCACTCATGGATTCATTGGCGGCTGTCGTAAGAATAACAAACCGCAGCTCATCCTGGTAAATGTTATATAGGCCGGCCATGTAAAGGGCATCGCTGTCCTTAAGCCTGAATATGAATTTCCTTTTCTCTTTGTCCCACTCGTAAAACCCCGAGGACGGAACAATACACCTGCGGTAAATCAGGCTGTCCCTGAAGGTCCTTTTCTCAAATGCCGTCTCCGAGCGGGCATTGATTATTACTCCCTTGTTATCGAACTTGGGGAATCCCCATATACTAAGAACCGGCGATGTCCGTTCGTTCTCACCGATCAGGAGAGGAACCTGGTTGGTGGGAAATATCTCCCCGGAATTGATTATTTTCGCATGTATCTTCGCATTCAGCTGCTCTATGATTTCCCTAAGCTCCTCGCTCTGTTCCACCGTAAAATTATATCTTCCGCACATATCATTGCCCTGCTTTCCATAAAAATATCTTTCCCAATCTTTATTTTATATTGCCATATATTCTGCCATCTATATTGTCTTTATATTATTCTTTAAATTACATTAAGTATCTTCCTTATTTTATCATTTTATCATTATTATTTCATTATTACAATGAACCCTATTCTTAGCTGTCCTTATATAAATTTCTTATCTGTCCATATATAAATAACTGGCTAATAATCTTAAATAAACAGCTAATATCCCAGTATCTACCTGTAAATCATCCAAATGTAATGCCGGTATCCGGATGGTCTTATGCCATATATTCTTAATATATTACTGTTATTCCCATTATGCCCATAAATCCTATATAGTTATGTCGAATTTTATCATATACAATAACTTATGTACCCATAAAACCGGCAATACAGCCAACAAAAGGAGGTAATCATGAAGATTATAAAAAAGCCGGGGATTTTATTCGCCTCTGTCCTTTTTATCCTTGCGGTTTTTTCGGCAAAAGCTTACGCCGCCGATTACACCGTAGTGCCGAAAGATTCCCTTTATCAGATAAGCAAGCTTTTTAACACATCGGTCAATACCCTGATGTCTGATAATAAATTAAGCTCCAGCACAATATATCCCGGACAGGTGATTAAGGTTCCCGCCGACGTATATACCGTAAAAAGCGGAGATTCCATGTATCTTATCGCCAAGAGGTTCAACGTTTCCCTTGCCGACCTTAGAAAGGCAAACAACAAATGGGACGATTTGATTTTTCCCGGACAGAAGCTGGTTCTTCCCGGAGTTGTGGCCTCAAATGGTTCCACAGCAACATCCTCGGGCAGCAAAACGGTAATCCCTTATAATGATTCCGAAGTGGATTTGCTTGCAAGGCTTATCGCGGCGGAAGCCATCGGCGAACCCTATGAGGCCATGGTAGGGGTGGGGGCCGTAGTCGTAAACAGGGTTAAAAGCCCGGACTGGCCGAACACCATCAGTGCCGTTATAAACCATGTAACCGGAGGTTATCACCAGTTTACCCCTGTGCAGAACGGTTATATCAAAAACCCTCCCACCGACGATTCCATACGGGCCGCTTGGGCCGCCCTCTATGGCAGCGATCCCGTCAAAGGGGCCATGTTCTACTATGATACAAGCTCCACCAACCAGTGGATTCGTTCAAAACCGGTAACAGCCAGGATTGGAAACATGATCTTTGCAAAATAATGGCTTAACGGTGCCAGGTACCATTATGGTGCCTGGCACCGTTACTGGCACCGTTACAAAAATATTTGACATTTTGCGATTTTGCATTATGATAGTGTATAGTGTTTTGGCGAAAAATATAACATAGGACAATGGACTTATAGGCCGGAAAAAGTCTTGTTAAACAGGCTGAAATGGCCGATAATTCTTATAGAACAGTTTAGGAGGAAGCTTTATGAAAACCGGGTTTGATCCCCAGAAATACATGGAGGAGCAGTCGAAATACATCCTGGAACGGGTCAACAAGTTTGACAAGCTGTACCTTGAATTCGGCGGCAAGCTTATCGGAGACAAGCACGCAAAGCGGGTGCTGCCGGGTTTTGATGAGGACGCCAAAATAAAGCTGCTCCACAGGCTGAAGGACAAGGTGGAAATCATCATAACCGTATTTGCCGGTGACATCGAGAGAAACAAGATTCGCGGCGATTTCGGGATTACCTACGACATGGAGGTTCTTCGCCTTCTGGACGACTTCCGCAGCTATGACCTGATGGTAAACAGCGTGGTAATCACCAGGTACGACAAGCAGCCGGCTACGGATGTTTTCATAAAGAAGCTTGAAAGGCGCAACATCAAGGTTTACAAGCACACCGCCATCCCTGGTTATCCGGCCGACGTTGACACAATAGTAAGCGAGGCCGGTTATGGCAGCAATCCTTACGTTCCCACCACCAGGCCTATCGTGGTGGTTACGGCTCCCGGCGCAAACAGCGGAAAGCTTGCGACCTGCTTAAACCAGCTTTATCACGAATATAAGATGGGGCGCTGCGCCGGTTACGCCAAATTCGAAACATTCCCGGTATGGAATCTTCCTCTCAAGCATCCCGTAAACCTGGCCTACGAGGCTGCCACCATAGACCTAAAAGACGTAAACATGATTGACAATTTCCATTTTGAGAATTACCACGAGGTGGCCGTCAATTACAACAGGGACTTGGAAATGTTCCCGGTAGTCAAAAGGATTATCGAAAAGATTACGGGTATGGACTCCCTGTACAAATCCCCCACCGACATGGGCGTCAACCGGGTCGGCTTCGGAATCATAGACGATGACGTGGTTTCGGAAGCCGCCAAGCAGGAAATAATCCGCAGGTATTTTGCCACGGCTTGCGATTACAAGAAAGGCCTGCTGGACGAGGAAGCCTTAAACAGGATGAAGGTCATCATGGAGGAGCTTTCACTAAAGCAGGAGGACAGGCCATGCGTTATGCCCGCCAGGAATTATGCCGCCAAGCTCAGGGAAATGGGCCACGAAAATGACTCCGTATCCGTCATGGCCCTGGAAATGCCCGACGGCAAAATCATCACAGGCAGAAGCTCATCCACCATGGACTGCAGCTCCGCCGCCATACTGAACGCAATCAAGTACCTGGCCGGCATCAGTGATGAAATCTTCCTCCTTTCGCCGCTGATTCTCAACACAATCCGTGACCTTAAGGAAAAAGATTTAAAGAGCAAGGTCACCCGCCTGAACGCAAACGAAATCCTCATAGCCCTCAGCATTTGTGCGGTTACCAATCCCACTGCGCAGCTTGCATATGAAAAGCTGTCCATGCTGAAAGGCGTTCAGGCCCACTGCACGTCCATGCTCAACAAGAACGATGAACAGATATTAAGAAACCTGGGAATAGACGTTACCTCCGATCCGATATATCCGTCGGAGAACCTGTATTATATATAAAAGCCTGTGTTATATAATAAAACCTGTATATATATAACCCCTTTATAACCAACTCCCCGCAGGACGGTCATCAAGGACAATCCCGCGGGGAGTAACCATTATATCAACTAATGTTTTTATATCATAAGCCGCCAATGATATTTTATGATACGGCATATTATCCGGCATTTTATGCGTTTTTTATCCATTAAAACCGCGCTAACCAACCACAGCAGCCCTTAATCTTTTAGCGAGATCCCATCCCATGTGTCGCTGTTGATAACCACGTCATACTCCGAGGACCACTGGGAATAATACTGCGCAAAAAGCTCGGTGCGCCTTTCTTCTATGATGGACTCCTTAACCTTTATGGTAGCGTCCTCATTATAATCGGTCACGCAGTAAATGATGTGCCAGCCGTAATCCGTGGAAATGATACCGCTTATCTCTCCCGTCTTTAGGTTGAAGGCCGCCTGTTCAAAAGCCTCGCTGAACTCCTCCGGCCCGTTTCCCCTTCCGAAGGTATATTCTATCACGTCATGCTCGGAATTGGCCTCCGCAAGGGAGTAAAAATCCTCGCCGCTTCTTGCCCTTTCAAGCAGGTTGTTCACCTTTTCCAGGGCTTTGTTCCTCTCCTGGGCGGGCAGGGAGACCCGTTTGCCTTCTTCATTTATCTCCGTACTGTATACCAGTATGTGCTGAACAGTTATCTGGCGGGCATAAATATCAGGAACATTCGTATCCACGTCTATGGTCAGGGTTTCGAATACCTTCTCGGCAAGCAGGTTTTCCGAATATACCTTTTCCAGCAGGTCCTTGCTTATCAAGTAGCGGTCCCTGTCGGCATCGGAAATGCCCATGTAATGCTCCTCCGCATAAGCAATGGCATCCTCCTTTTCCTCGTCCGTAAGCGTGATTCCCAACTGGGCGGCCTTATCGCAGATAACCTTGATCTGGATTATTTGCTTTATGACTTCATCCTTGATGTATTCGCCGAAGGTGCTGCCGTTTCCAAAGATGTCCACGTCCCAGACTTCCTTGCCGTAATCCGTTTCGTAAATCTCCTGCGCAGATTTTAAATAAACCATCGCTTCATTATAATAAACCCTGATATCGCCGACGAGGGCTATCAGCTCACCGGCATTCGTCTGCTCCTGTTCGGTTTCAACGTTCAGATTATAATAGGAAATCTCCGTGACAATCCCCGTGTCTATATCGTAAGAAAGGTACAGCTCGCTTTCATTGTCCCGGTAGGTATGGGTGACCGAATTCATTTCCGTCTTTATGGATTTATTAACTTCCGGCCCGTAAATCTTCCTAATCTTTAATTCGGCCTCGGACTTGTCCATTCCGATAACCACGCCCAATATCTTGTATCCTTCCGTGCCGCCGTAAAGGGTAAATGATGTAATCGCATCCTTGGGCGCAATAAGCTGCAGCACGCCATCTATCTTGTAAACGCCGTTTCCATCCTGCGTAAGCTTTGCCTTGGTCTTTTTCTCAAACGTCCGGACGGACTTGCCCGTATAATTGGTCAGCTCAAAATCAGCCTCGTCAACCCTGCATCCACCCAATATCGGGATTAACAGCATTGCCAGCAATACCATCCGGATTAGCATACGATGCCTTGGCTTGATTCTGTTATGCGTTCTGAAAATATTCATATAGGTTCCTTCCATAAAAATACTTGGGAGCAAAAACATGTCACCATCAATTATTGTAGTTAAGCCGCAAATCAATGTCAAGCAAATAAACCGCTACAGCAATATCCTGAAATCCTCAAGCAGCTTCTTGATCTCCACAAGCATATGGATTGTGTCGGATTTGCCCTTGGACGGCTTCGACAGCCTGTAGGAGAAGTACGGGTCCGATTGCGGGTGGAACTTCAGGGTGTTGGGGTATTTCTTTACCAGCTCTGGAATCATGTCGACACGGATCTTTGCCTTCGGATACATGGCCAGCTTGACATCGAAGTCCCTCTGTACCAGATTTTGGATATATACATTGCTGCACATGCTCTTTATGAGGGAAATGTACAGCAGGTTGTTGACCGACTGCGGCAAATCGCCGTAGCGGTCCACCAGTTCTTCCTGCAGGTCCATGAGCTCGTCTTCGTTTTCGATGGCGGCAATTCTCTTGTAAATGTCAAGCTTCTGAATCTCATTTACAATATAGGACGAAGGAATAAACGCGTCCATGTCCACATCTACAGTTGTTTCAAAGGTTTCTTCCATAAGCTCCTCACCCTTCATGGCCCTAATGGCTTCGTCCAGCATCTTGCTGTAAAGCTCATAGCCTACGGCTTCCATGTGGCCGCTTTGCTCGGCACCAAGGAGATTTCCGGCGCCGCGGATCTCCAGGTCCCGCATGGCAATCTTAAATCCCGAGCCAAGCTCCGTAAATTCCTTGATGGCATGGAGTCTCTTTTCCGCAACCTCCTTAAGCATCTTGTCCCTCCTGTACATAAGGAAGGCATAGGCGGTGCGGTTGGATCTTCCGACCCTTCCCCTGAGCTGGTAAAGCTGCGCAAGCCCCAGCTTGTCTGCTTCGTCTATAATCATTGTGTTTACATTTGATATGTCAAGCCCCGTCTCGATAATCGTGGTGGACACCAGCACATCAATATCGCCCTGGATAAATTCATACATTATTTTCTCAAGGATGCGCTCGTACATCTGCCCGTGGGCAACGGCAACATTTGCCTCGGGAACGAGCCTGGAAATCATGCTCGCGACCTCGTCAATGCCCTGTATCCGGTTGTAGACATAATACACCTGCCCTCCCCTGGCAAGCTCCCTGGTTATGGCTTCCCTTATTATTTCCTCGTTATGCTCAAGAACATAGGTCTGAACCGGCATGCGGTCCACCGGCGGCTCGTCCAGTATGCTCATGTCCCTTATTCCCACAAGGCTCATGTGCAGGGTCCTGGGTATCGGGGTTGCGGTAAGCGTAAGAACGTCCACGTCCTTCTTAAGCTGCTTTATCTTCTCCTTATGGGCGACACCGAATCTCTGCTCCTCGTCTATGATAAGAAGCCCGAGGTTCTTAAATGATACGTCCTTGGACAACACCCGGTGGGTCCCCACCACTATGTCCAGGGTCCCCTTCTTAAGCCTTTCGACTATCTTTTTCTGCTCCGCCGCAGTCCTGAACCGCGAAAGCATTTCCACGCTGACCGGGTAATCCATCATCCTCTGCACAAGGGTATTGTAATGCTGCTGCGCAAGAATGGTGGTCGGCACAAGGAA
Source organism: Clostridiales bacterium (assembly GCA_012735495.1). Taxonomy (GTDB): domain Bacteria; phylum Bacillota; class Clostridia; order Lachnospirales; family Lachnospiraceae; genus Mobilitalea. The sequence continues at coordinate 27,208 of JAAYHD010000005.1, forward strand.
TACAACCTGCTTTCCGTCGGCCACGGCCTTGAACGCCGCCCTGATGGCAATCTCGGTCTTGCCGTAGCCTACGTCGCCGCATATCAGGCGGTCCATGATTTTATCGCTTTCCATATCCCTCTTGGTGTCCTCAATGGCGCGAAGCTGATCCTCCGTCTCCTCATACGGAAACGCTTCCTCAAACTCCTTCTGCCATATGGTGTCGGGACTGAACTTAAATCCTTTCCTTTCCCTCCTGCTGGCGTATAGATCCACAAGATCCCTGGCAATCTCCTTAACGGCTCCCCTGACCCTTGCCTTGGTGTTCCTCCATTCGGTGGAATTGAGCTTGTTAAGCTTGGGCTTTCTGTCACCCACGCCCGAATACTTCTGAATCAGGTCAAGGCCTGTCGCAGGAACATACAACACGCCTCCGTCGCCGTACTCTATCTTGATGTAATCCTTTGTGACCTTCTCGACTTCAATCTTCTCAATGCCCCTGTAAATACCGACACCATGATTTTCATGGACTACATAATCACCGGGAGTAAGCTCGGCAAAGCTTTGGATCTTCTTGCCTTCATACGCGGATTTCTTTTTCTTCCGCTTCTTTCTTTCGGCTCCGAAGATATCGCTTTCCGATATGATAACCAGTTTAATGAGGGGATATTCGAAGCCCCTTCTTAAATTGCCGTATGAAACCATAATCTCGCCGGGCTGAAGGACACGGTCCATATCCTCGCTGTAGAAGGCATTTATATTGAAATCAAACAGGTCATCAGCCAGGCGCTTCGCCCTTGTCCTTGACCCGGACAAAAGGATAATGCGGTACTTGTTCTTCTTCCAATGCTCCAGGTCCTTTACCAGGATATCAAAATTCTTATGGTATGAAGCCGTCGCCTGGACGGTAAAATCGTATTTCTTCCTGGGGACGATATAGCCGATTCTCGGCTCCATGGTGCTAATGAGCAGGGTGTTTTTCCTGGACAGCAGGTTCAGCACATCCTTGTATCCGTAAATTACATCCATCTGCCCCGGCAGTATATAGCCTTTCTCGATCCTGCCGATCATGCCCTCGCGGAATTCCGTTTCGACGGCATCCCCCTTTTCGATTATCCTTCCCGGCTCATCTAAGAAAAACAGGGTGTCCGAATCGTCGAAATAATCAAAGAAGCTTACGGTCCTGTCATAAAAATAGTTTATATAGCTTTCCAATGCCATAATGCCCTGGAATGTCTCCAGGTTGTCCCTGAACTCCTCAATCATCCTTCGGATTCTTGCGGCTTCCTCTGTCTTGTTCTGGTCCAAAAGGCTCTTTATATATTTCTCCTTGTCCTCTTCTATCCGTACAAGCCCGTCGGCAATCTGCTTTTCGTCCGGTATAATCTCGGCGGCAGGATAAATGACCAGCTTATCCACCTGTTCGATGGAACGCTGGCTGCTGACATCAAATATCCTTATGGAATCAATCTCGTCTCCCCACAGCTCGATTCTGTACGGGGCCTCTTCCGTAAGCGGGAATATGTCTATAATTCCGCCTCGGATCGCAAAGTCCCCCGGAGCCTCCACCTGGGCCTGCCTCTCATAGCCAAGCCTTGTAAGAGCCGCCCTTAATTCATCCAGCTTTATTATGGAATCCCGGGTAATGGTGATTACCCTGTCCTTAATCATCTGAAACGGAACCAGCTTCTCCATGCCGCCGTCAATACTCATGACAATCGTGGTCGGCTGGTTCTCGATAATCCGCTTTATAATCTTGATTCTTTCCGCGACTATAGCCCTTCCGTGAATATCCGCGCTGTAGAAAATAATATCCTTCGACGGGTACAGGAACACATTTTTATCGTACAGGCGGTAATCCTCGTATATCTCCTTGGCCTTAAGGTCATTGTAGGTAATGATGACCTTGAAGTTAATCCCGTCCCCAAGCCCGAACATCACATGGCATTTCTGCGAATCGATGCAGCCGGTAATTTGTGCCGGCAAGTTGTTCATTATTATATTATCCCTGATATCATTAAATTCCTTTAATTCCTTCAAGGGCTCGATAAATGTCTTCAACTAGGATTCCTCCTGAAAATATATCTATCATCCATGTCTGACTGTTATTTGCTTTGGCCGCCGGAGTCGTTCCTTCGAAACAGCCTGCCGATTAATGATGCCAAGGTATTATCTCCTGTGTCGGCATTTTCATTTGCTTGCGGCCCTTCTTTGACTTTCCGTTTGTCTTTTCGATTATTATTCTGACTATCTTTCTGACTGTCCTGATTAGATCCGGCCTTGCCGGTTTTTGATTCGTCCTTCGGACCGTTGGCCTGTCCGTTCCCGGATTTCTTCTTGTTATATATATTCATGGCCGCATCCATGCTGTCCGTTATAATGATACGGCACGCATCCGACACATCCTTAAGCGCCTGCCTGATAACCGGCTCTTCATCCGCCTTGAACCGTGACAGCACATAGTCAGCCAGATCCCAGTTCCTGGGCTTTTCGCCTATGCCGACCCTGATCCGCGGGAAATCTTCCGTACCAAGATGGCTTATGATGCTCTTGATTCCATTATGCCCACCGTCGCTTCCCTTCTTGCGGATCCTGAGCTGCCCGACATCGAGGTTGATGTCATCATATATGACAATGATATCCTGCGGTTCAACCTTGTAAAAGTCAACAAGCTCCCTGACACATTCACCGCTGAGGTTCATATATGTCAAGGGCTGGGCAAGTATTACCTTCTCCCCCTCGATATATCCGAATCCGCAGTTGGCCTTGTGTTTCTTCTGGCTCAAAGGAATCCTGTAATCATCCGATATCCTGGTAATCGCGTCCCAGCCAATATTGTGCCTGGTGGCCTGGTATTCCTTCGTAGGGTTTCCTAATCCGATAATAATTCGCATAACTTAACCTCATTCTCATATATTTTGCGCCTTTATCACCTAAAAATGCGCATGACAATGCGTATACTTGACGCTCCGCCCCGGTATGCATGGGATTCGGTCAAGTATATGCAGTTGGAACAATATTGATAGGTATAATTATAAACCTAGGGTGGGGGTTGTGGCAATAAGAAATGGGGGTGGGTGGAATTGATTTTTATAAATCATATATTATAAGAAATAGCTTCAGGGGGTAACATGATGTCACCCTCCCCTCCATAATCCACTCTCCCTGCATGGTGAGAGACGTCGGCACCGGCACCAATATCTATGTCATTCAAGATCTCAATCCACTCTCCCCGCATGGGGAGAGAC
>JAAYHD010000027.1 GCA_012735495.1 Clostridiales bacterium
ACAAAGGATAGAGCATTGGATAAATAATTACCCTAGAAGAATATTTGGATATAGAACTGCAAATGAAATGGCTGCTTAAAACAGTGTTCTGTAAGAATATGTAAGGCAATTAAACTTGCAATTTAGATATACATAAAAAAGAAAAAAAGTGCTTGCAAACGGTATATCTATAGTGTATAATATCACGTGTTGTGACGTTGATAGCGTTGAAGCGTAAGGTTGCTGCTGGTTTTCAGCAGGTTATTTACGTGGAGCGAAGGTCAAGTTATGAAACTGGCGACAAGTCACTGTACAAAGTATAGGTTCTGTAAAAACAGATATACCGTGTGAAAACAAAAATATCATGAATGGTCCGGGAGAAACAATCAAAAGCCCGGATTCGCCGGAGTCCTGCGAGGGCAGGATTTGTATTAGGGGACATGAAGATACACACGGATGAGTGTACAGTCACCACTTGTCGTACTGAAACAAAGTGCGAAAAGGAGGCGGCTATTTTTATGGCAAATCAAATAATGAGAATTACACTTAAGGCATATGATCATCATTTGATTGATCAATCTGCGAGCAAGATTATTGAGACTGTGAAGAAGACCGGGTCCAAGGTCAGCGGGCCTGTACCGTTGCCTACTAAGAAAGAAATCGTCACAATTCTTAGAGCGGTTCACAAGTATAAGGACTCCAGAGAGCAGTTCGAGCAGAGAACTCACAAGAGGCTGATTGATATCATCGCACCTACACAGAAGACGGTCGATGCTTTATCAAGGCTGGAGATGCCTGCAGGTGTATACATTGACATCAAAATGAAAGTAAAATAAGCAGCGTATTACTGATTACATTATTATATAAGGTATAAGTCCTTAGGCTTTATAATAATGGAACATCTAGAATGATTGCAATGAAATATCGCAATCCGCTGTAGATTAACAGGAGGTAAGAAATGAAGAAAGCTATTTTAACCACAAAGATCGGAATGACTCAGGTTTTTAATGAAAACGGAGCATTGATTCCGGTAACCGTATTGCAGGCCGGCCCTGTATATGTAACACAGATAAAGACAAAGGAAAATGATGGTTACAACGCAATACAGGTCGCATTTGGCGATATAAGAGAGTCATTGGTTAACAAGCCTTTAAAGGGACATTTTGCAAAAGCAGGTGTTAAGTGCAAGAGATATCTGAGAGAATTCAGAGTGGACAATGTTGACGAGTATCAGGTTGGCCAGGAGATAAAGGCCGACGTCTTTGAACCGGGCGACAGGGTTGACGCCACCGCAAGATCAAAAGGTAAAGGTTTTCAGGGTGCTATCAAGAGGCACGGTTTACAGAGGGGACCTATGAAGCATGGTTCAAAATATCACAGGCATGCAGGTTCCAACGGTCCGGCCACCAGCCCGGGAAGAGTGTTCAAGGGCAAGAAGATGCCGGGACAGATGGGTAATGTCAGGGTAACAATAAAGAACCTTGAGGTTGTCAGAGTAGATGCGGATAAGAACCTTATCCTTGTAAAAGGAGCAGTTCCCGGACCGAAGAAATCCTTGGTTATACTGAAGAAATCGGTAAAGGTTAGCTAGAGCTGAGAAAGGAGGAACAAGGATATGGCAGTTGTTGCAGTTTATAATATAGAAGGCAAGAAAGTTGATACCATAGAGCTTAATGACTCGGTCTTCGGAGTGGAGATAAATGAGCATTTGGTTCACAAGGCTGTTGTATGCCAGCTGGCAAACAAGCGCCAGGGGACACAAAGTGCCAAGACCCGTGCCGAGGTAAGCGGCGGTGGAAGAAAGCCCTGGAGACAGAAAGGAACAGGTCATGCAAGACAAGGCTCAATCAGAGCTCCGCAGTGGAAGGGCGGCGGAGTGGTATTTGCGCCGAAGCCCAGGGACTATTCAATGAAGATGAATAGAAAAGAAAAGGAGCTTGCAATCAAATCTGCACTGACCTCCAGGGTAAACGAAGAGAAATTCCTGGTTATAGACAAGTTCGGATTTGATGAGATAAAGACCAAGAAGATGAAACAGGTTCTTGATAATTTGAAAGTAAAGAAAGCGCTTATTGTTCTCGACAGGAAGGATGACAAGGTAGTCCTTTCCGCAAGGAACATTCCTAATGTCAGAACGGTTTTATCCAATTCCATCAATGTATATGACATTTTAAAGTATGATACTATGGTGATTACCAGGGATGCTGTGGCGCAGATTGAGGAGGTGTACGCATAATGGCAGATTTGAAATACTACGATGTAATCCTTAGGCCGATCGTTACGGAGAAGAGCATGAACTCCATGAGCGATAAAAAGTACACATTTGCAGTTCATCCGGATGCTACCAAGTCACAGATCAAGGAAGCAGTTGAGAAGATGTTTGCCGGAACAAAGGTTAAGAAGGTTAACACGATGAACCTGGACGGCAAGACCCGCAGACGCGGCTATGCAGTCGGAAAAACGGCAAAAATGAAGAAAGCGATTGTCCAGCTTACAGAAGACAGCGCTGATATAGAGATTTTCTCCGGACTATAATATAAACCTTTATAGTCCTTGACTGTTAAATCCGATTATTGCTGAGATATCATTTGAAAGGAGAGTAAGTTATGGGAATCAAAACATATCGCCCATATACACCTTCTAGAAGACACATGACCGGTTCCGATTTTACCGAGATTACAGCCGTTAAGCCGGAGAAATCTCTGGTTGTTTCCTTAAATAAAAAGGCAGGCCGTAATAATCAGGGTAAAATTACCGTAAGGCATCGCGGCGGTGGCTCTAGAAGAAAATATAGAATTATAGATTTCAAGAGAAGAAAAGACAATATACCTGCAAAGGTTGCATCTATCGAATATGATCCTAACAGGACCGCAAATATAGCACTGCTTCATTATGCAGACGGCGAAAAGGCATACATCATCGCTCCTTTGGGCCTAAAGGTAGGCGCTACAGTTATGAGCGGAGATAATGCGGAAATCAAAGTAGGCAACTGTTTACCGTTGGCAAATATTCCTGTAGGTACCGAGATACACAATGTAGAGCTTCATCCCGGCAAGGGCGGACAGCTGGTACGTTCCGCCGGTAACGCGGCCCAGCTGATGGCAAAGGAAGGCAAGTATGCAACACTTCGTCTTCCCAGTGGTGAAATGAGAATGGTTCCGCTGGACTGCAGGGCAACTATCGGCCAGGTAGGCAATCTCGAGCATAAACTCATTACAATAGGCAAAGCCGGACGTAAGCGTCATATGGGTTACAGGCCCACGGTTCGTGGTTCGGCCATGAACCCTTGCGACCACCCTCATGGCGGCGGTGAAGGAAAAGCCGGTATCGGACGTCCCGGCCCTTCAACACCTTGGGGCAAGCCGGCTCTTGGGCTTAAGACAAGAAAACCTGACAAGAAGTCCAACAAGCTTATTGTAAGAAGAAGAGATGGAAGTACTGTAAAGTAGTATTTGACATATGGCAATCATTGAGTATGTCGATGGTTATTAATTCTAAGGAGGTTAGAATACATGGCTCGTTCGCTTAAAAAAGGACCATTTGCTGACGAACATTTGCTGAAAAAAGTGGAAGAACTCAACAAGACCGGCGAAAAAACCGTAATCAAGACCTGGTCGCGCCGTTCCACCATTTTCCCGCAGATGGTTGGTCATACAATAGCGGTTCATGATGGAAGAAGACATGTTCCTGTATATATAACGGAAGATATGGTTGGCCACAAGCTGGGTGAGTTTGTTGCCACCAGGACTTATAGAGGACATGGAAAAGACGAGAAGAAAGCTGCCAAAAAATAAACATTAGTTTTGAATGGAAGGAGGTTCGTCCATGTCGAAAGGACATAGATCCCAGATAAAGAGAGAGAGAAATGAAGTAAAGGACAACAGAGCAAGAGCGAAGTTATCCTATGCCAGAGTGTCGGTCCAGAAAGCTTGCTTTGTATTGGACGCCATCAGGGGCAAGGATGTCAAGACGGCACTCGGTATATTAGCATATAGCCCAAGATATGCTTCAAGAGTTATTGAGAAGCTGTTAAAATCGGCAATTGCAAATGCCGAAGTCAAAAATATGGATCCCGATAAGCTGTTTATTGAAGAATGCTATGCAAATCAGGCTCCTATCATGAAGAGAATTCAACCAAGAGCAAGAGGCACCGCTTATCGTATCAATTCGAGAATGTGCCATATTACATTAGTGCTTAATGAAAGGTAAGGAGGGCAATAATGGGACAAAAGGTTAATCCCCACGGCTTGAGAGTCGGTATAATTAACGATTGGGACTCCAGGTGGTATGCAGAAAGCGATTTTGCTGATAATCTTGTAGAAGACTATAAGATCAGAGAGTATCTTAAAGAGAAATTATACAGTGCTGGTATACCCAGAATAGAGATTGAAAGAGCATCCGATCGCTTAAAGATAATAATTCATGCGGCAAAACCCGGTGTTGTTATCGGCAGAGGCGGTGCCGAAGTTGAGAAGCTGAAGGCTGAAATACAGAAGCTTACCGGCAAGAAGGTAAACCTTGAGATTAAGGAAATCAAGAAGCCGGACCTGGATGCCCAGCTTGTTGCTGAGAACATAGCATCTCAGCTTGAGAACCGTATTTCATTTAGAAGAGCCATGAAGTCCGCAATGGCCAGGTCCATGAAGGCCGGAGCCAAGGGTATCAAGGCTGCGGTAGGCGGACGTCTTGGCGGTGCCGATATTGCGCGTACCGAGTTTTACAGTGAAGGAACTATTCCTCTGCAGACACTTCGTGCCAACATAGACTATGGTTTTGCCGAAGCTGATACCACGTTTGGCAAATTAGGCGTTAAGGTATGGATCTATCTTGGTGAAGTGCTTCCGAAAAAAGGAGCAAAAAAGGAAGGGAGCGATAAATAATGTTAATGCCGAAGAGAGTTAAGTACCGCAAGCAGTTTCGCGGCACTATGGCTGGAAAAGCTTCAAGAGGCAACACTTTAGCCCATGGTGAGTATGGTATTGTGGCCTTGGAACCGGCCTGGATCAAATCAAATCAGATTGAAGCTGCACGTATAGCCATGACACGTTTCACAAAGCGTGGCGGTAAGGTTTGGATAAAGATTTTCCCGGATAAGCCTGTTACAGCAAAGCCGGCAGAAACCCGTATGGGTTCCGGTAAAGGTACTGTTGAATATTGGGTAGCGGTTGTAAAACCGGGACGCGTTATGTTTGAAATTGCCGGTATTCCCGAGGAGACTGCAAAAGAAGCACTTCGTCTTGCGGCTCATAAGTTACCGGTCAAGTGTAAAATAGTATCGCGTGCAGACTTAGAAGGCGGTGAAAACATTGAAAGCTAGTAAATATTTAGAAGAATTAAGAAAGAAATCAATTGCGGATTTGAATGAAGAATTGGTGGCTGCCAAGAAGGAGCTCTTCAACCTTAGATTTCAGAATGCAACCAATCAGTTGGAAAACACCAGCAGAATAAGGGAAGTCAGAAGGAATATTGCCAGAATTCAGACAGTGATCACTGAGATGAAGAAGGCTTCTAATAATTAGGGACTTTTCAACTGAGCAGTTGGTGGATTAGTTCCCGGAAAGGAGTATCGTATGGAGAGAAATTTGAGAAAAGTGCGGATTGGAAAAGTAGTCAGCGATAAGATGGATAAGACTATCGTTGTGGAAATAGTTGATAACGTTAAGCATCCATTGTACGGAAAAATCGTAAAAAGAACTACTAAACTGAAAGCACACGATGAAAACAACGAATGCAGAGTCGGTGATCGTGTTAAGGTTATGGAAACAAGGCCCCTGTCAAAGGAAAAGAGATGGAGGCTTGTCGAAATCATTGAGAAAGCAAAGTAATTGCAGGAAAGGATTTTCTTATATTTTTGGATAAGTTGGATTTATTACAACTGAAAGGAGTATTATCATGATACAGGTTGAATCAAGGCTTAAAGTCGCCGATAATACTGGTGCTAAAGAGCTGCTGTGTATCAGAGTATTAGGTGGAACCGGCAGAAGGTATGCCAATATAGGTGATATCATTATTTGTTCGGTTAAAGATGCAACACCAGGCGGCGTTGTTAAAAAGGGCGATGTTGTTAAAGCGGTCGTTGTACGCACTGTAAAAGGAACACGCCGTAAAGACGGTTCTTATATCAGGTTTGACGAGAATGCTGCCGTTATAATTAAAGATGACAATAATCCAAGAGGAACGCGTATCTTTGGACCGGTGGCAAGAGAATTGAGAGAGAAACATTTTATGAAAATCGTGTCTCTAGCACCAGAAGTGTTATAAGGAGGTGTCGACCATGGCAACGAAAAAAATTAAGAAAGGCGATGTCGTTAAGGTAATCGCCGGTAAAGATAAAGGTAAAGAGGGCAAGGTTCTTGAGGTTTTGGACAACAAGGTTATTGTTGAAAATATCAATATGATCTCCAAGCACACCAAGCCTAACCAAGCAAATCCCAAGGGCGGAATTATACGCCAGGAAGCGCCTATTGATATTTCAAATGTAATGTATCTTCATAAGGGAGAAGTAACCAGGATCGGCTTCAAGTTTGTTGAGGACAAGAAGGGTCTCAGGAAGGTACGTTACGCAAAAACAACAGGCGAAGTAATTGACTAATACAGAGAGGAGGTTTTGGTTAAGGTGGCTAGACTAAAGGATTATTATTATAAAGAGATAGTTCCCGGCATGATGAAGAAGTTTTCATACAAGAATACTATGGAAGTGCCGAAGCTTGATAAAGTTGTCATCAACATGGGTGTTGGCGAAGCTAAAGATAATGCCAAATTGCTGGAGTCTGCAGCAAAGGACCTGGAAATCATATCAGGACAGAAGCCGGTAATTACAAAGGCCAAGAAGTCTGTAGCTAATTTCAAGGTAAGGGCCGGCATGTCAATCGGCTGCAAGGTAACCTTACGCGGTGAGAAAATGTACGATTTTGTTGATCGTTTAATAAATCTGGCATTACCCAGAGTTCGCGACTTTAGAGGTGTTAACCCCAACTCATTTGATGGTAGGGGCAACTATTCGCTTGGTATAAAAGAGCAGTTAATCTTCCCCGAGATTGACTATGACAAGGTGGACAAGGTAAGAGGTATGGATATTATCTTCGTTACCACCGCAAAGACAGATGAAGAAGCTCGTGAACTGTTAACCGGATTTGGAATGCCATTTAGAAAGTAAGGAGGAAAATCCATGGCAAAAACGTCAATGATAGTAAAGCAGCAACGTAAACCAAAATTCTCAACCAGGAAGTATAATCGTTGCAGAATTTGTGGCCGTCCCCATGCTTATTTGAGAAAATACGGAATTTGCAGAATATGTTTTCGCGAATTAGCATATAAAGGGCAGATACCGGGCGTTAAAAAGGCAAGCTGGTAAGAGGTTAGGAAAGGAGGCATTTTAAATGACAATGAGCGATCCTATTGCAGATATGCTTACAAGAATCCGTAATGCAAATACTGCAAAACATGATACAGTGGATATACCTGCTTCAAAAATGAAGATTGCGATTGCTGATATTCTTCTCAGGGAAGGATACATCAGGAATTATGAAATCGAAGAAGTCGGAAGCCATAAGAATATTCATATTACATTAAAATATGGTAAAGATAAAAACGAAAAAGTTATTACCGGCCTTAAGAGAATCTCAAAACCAGGGCTTCGTGTTTATGCAAGCAAGGATCAGCTTCCAAAGGTTCTTGGCGGCCTGGGCATAGCTATTATATCAACAAACAAAGGTGTAATAACAGACAGGGAAGCCAGAGAGCTTAACGTAGGCGGAGAGGTTTTGGCTTTTGTTTGGTAACATAATCAGCTTTTCATAAAATATTAGGAGGTGCGGGCATGTCACGTATAGGAAAGATGCCTATCGCTATACCTGCAGGAGTGACTGTGGATATAGCAGAAAATAATAAAGTGACCGTAAAAGGACCGAAAGGAACCCTGGAAAGAGTGTTCCCTTCGGAGATGGTTATAAAGATTGAAGGTTCCGAAGTTATAGTATCCAGACCGAATGATCTTAAGAGAATGAAATCACTGCATGGATTGACAAGGACACTGATTGCCAACATGGTTACCGGTGTAACCGAAGGATATCAAAAGGTCCTTGAAATCAACGGTGTCGGATACAGGGCGGCAAAGTCCGGAAAGGAACTGACACTTACCCTCGGCTATTCACATCCTGTGGTTATGCATGATCCGGAAGGAATTGAGTCAATTGTAGACGGACAGAACAAGATAATTGTTAAGGGTATAGATAAAGAAAAGGTTGGCCAATATGCCGCTGAAATCAGAGCAAAGAGACCGCCTGAGCCGTATAAGGGCAAGGGCATCAAATACGCTGATGAAGTAATCAGACGCAAAGTTGGTAAGGCCGGCAAGAAGTAAAGGAGGAGTGAAATAGCATGATTAAGAAGGAATCAAGAACAGAGATCAGAAGAAACAAGCATAGAAAAATCCGTAAGCGTTTCACAGGTACTCCTGAGAGACCGCGTTTGGCCGTATATAGAAGCAACAATCACATGTATGCCCAGATTATTGACGATGTAGCAGGAAATACCCTGGTTGCTGCTTCTACTCTGGAAAAGGATGTTAAAGCAGAGCTTGAGAAGACCAACAATGTAGCGGCAGCAGCTTTTCTTGGTACCATAATCGCCAAGAGAGCTTTGGAAAAGGGAATATCAAAGGTCGTTTTTGACAGAGGCGGTTTCATATATCATGGTAAAATCAAGGCATTGGCGGACGCAGCAAGAGAAGCCGGTCTTGAATTCTAGGTAAGGAGGAAAATCATGAAACGTTCACTTATTGATCCAAGTCAACTGGAATTAGAAGATAAAGTGGTAGCAATCAAGCGTGTAACCAAGGTTGTCAAGGGCGGACGTAATATGCGTTTTACAGCGCTTGTTGTTGTAGGAGACAAGAACGGGCACGTTGGTGTAGGGCTTGGCAAGGCAACTGAAATTCCCGAAGCAATCCGCAAGGGCAAGGAAGATGCCATAAAGAAATTAATACAGGTTCCGATAGATGAAAACGGAAGCATACCTCATGACTTTACCGGACATTTTGGCAGCGCCGAGGTACTCCTTAAGCGGGCACCCGATGGTACCGGTGTAATTGCCGGAGGACCGGTTCGAAGCGTGCTTGAGCTTGCAGGATACAAGAATATCCGTACAAAGTCTCTCGGTTCTAATAACAAACAGAATGTTGTATTAGCTACAATGGATGGATTAAGCCAGCTTAAGACCCCTGAAGAAGTAGCTAGGCTTCGCGGTATTCCGGTAGAGCAGCTTTTAAAGTAAAAGTATTTTCCAGTGATTATATATGGAGGTGTCAAGATGGCAGACAAGTTGAGAATAACCTTGGTTAAGTCTACAATCGGTGCCATTCCTAAGCATAAGGCTACAGTAGCGGCTCTCGGTTTAAAGAAGCTGAACAAAACCGTTGAAAAGCCTGACAATGCTGCAATAAGGGGAATGATTAACCAGGTAAAACACTTAGTAAAGGTTGAAGAAATATAAGACTGTTAAGAAGGAGGTGCGCGTAGATGAATCTATCAGTATTAAAACCGGCGGAAGGCTCAAAGCAGAATCGTTTCAGAAAGGGACGCGGACACGGATCAGGCAATGGTAAGACAGCCGGCAAGGGACATAAGGGACAGAAGGCCCGTTCTGGAGCTCCGAGAATTGGTTTTGAAGGCGGTCAGATGCCGTTATACAGAAGAATTCCAAAGCGCGGTTTTACCAACCGTAATACAAAGGAAATCGTTGCAATTAACGTAGACGTATTAAATAGATTTAATGATGGCACTACAGTAACAGTAGATTCATTAATTGAGGCAGGGATCATTAAGAACCCTAAAGACGGGGTCAAGATTCTTGGCAATGGAGAACTTACTAAGAAGCTGAATGTCAAGGTTAATGCATTTAGTGCTAGTGCGGTGGAGAAGATTCAGGCTCTTGGTGGAAATGCTGAGGTGGTTTAAATGTTTAAGACATTGCGAAACGCATTAAAGGTCAAGGACATCAGGATGAAGTTGCTGTATACATTGGGTGCATTGATAATAGTGAGGCTGGGAACCCTGCTTCCTGCCCCCGCTATTAGCAGAGAGGCTGTTGAAGAAGTGTTTTCAAGCATTAATCTTGGATTCTTCAACAACCTAACAGGCGGATCCTTTACCAAGATGTCGATATTTGCCCTAAGCATCTCTCCTTATATTTCAGCATCCATTATTATCCAGCTGTTAACCATAGCAATACCCAAGCTGGAGGAGATGCAGAAAGAGGGAGAGGACGGAAGAAAGAAGATTGAACAGATTACCCGTTACATGGCTGTAGGCCTGGCTATGATTGAGTCGATTGCCATGGCGATTGGCTTTGGAGGAAGTTCGGGCGTATTGGAGGGTGGCCTTACATTTACAAACGTCGTACTTGTAACAGCATCCTTTACAGCAGGTTCAGCTTTCCTTATGTGGCTTGGCGAGAGAATCACCGACAGAGGTGTTGGAAACGGTATTTCGATAATACTGTTAATCAACATCGTATCCACTATGCCGGCTGACTTTATCAGGCTGTTCTACCAGTTTGTATACCAGCAGTCCGTATGGAAGGCAATCATTGCGGTGGTTGTAATCCTGGCGGTTGTATTGTTTACAATCGTATTTGTATTAATTCTGCAGGACGGCGAAAGAAAGATACCCGTACAGTATGCCAAGAAGGTCCAGGGCAGAAGGCTTATCGGAGGACAGTCATCTTATATTCCGCTGAAGGTTAATACCGCAGGTGTTATCCCTGTTATATTTGCAAGCTCGTTAATGTCATTCCCGGGCGTTATCGCATCATTCTTCGGCGTGTACCCTGCCAGAGCTTATTTTTGGCCTAAGGTACTCAAGGTACTGGATCAGGGCAGCTGGCTGAAAATTAATTTCAAAAACTTTGATTTCGGCGAGTTCAAGTATTCGATCGGTTTGCTTATTTATATCGGATTAATCATATTCTTTGCATATTTCTATACATCAATTACATTTAATCCGATTGAGATAGCAAACAACATGAAGAAGCAGGGCGGTTTCATACCTGGTATCCGTCCCGGCAAGCCGACAACGGATTACTTGAATAAGGTACTTAACTACATTATATTTATCGGAGCAATCGGTTTGATTATAGTATCCATAATACCGATATTCTTCTCAGGAGCATTTAATGCCAGTGTAAGCTTTGGCGGAACATCAATCATAATTATTGTAGGTGTTATTATTGAAACTATACAGCAGATTGAGTCCCAGTTGCTTGTAAGGCATTACAAGGGATTCCTGAACGACTGATAAAAGCACGGCAGTAAAACGAATGCTTGAGGTTTCCGGACGGCATTCGTTCTGCTTGCTTTGCACGGCGGCAAGAGTTGACTAACAGTAAATAGGGAGATTGGTTTATGAAATTGGTTTTATTGGGAGCGCCGGGCGCCGGAAAAGGAACGCAGGCAAAAAGAATCGCGGAAAACTATAACATACCGCATATTTCAACCGGTGATATTTTCCGTGAGAATATAAAGAATAATACCGAGCTTGGTCAAAAGGCGAAAGCTTATATGGACCAGGGGCTTTTGGTACCGGATGAATTGGTCCTGGAGCTTATCATGGAGCGTTTTAAAGCACCCGACTGCAAAAACGGCTATGTATTGGACGGATTCCCAAGAACGATTCCCCAGGCAAAGGCATTGGACGAAGCCCTTGAAAAGAATAATGACAGAATCGAATATGCGATAAACGTGGATGTTGACGACGATGTAATAATAAACCGCATGTCAGGCAGAAGGGCATGCCTAAACTGCGGCAGAACATACCATGTAAAGACACTAAGGCCCAAGGTGGAGGACACCTGTGATTACTGCAATTCGAAGCTGGTGCTGAGAGATGACGACAAGCCTGAAACAGTAAAAAAGAGGCTTGATGTATACCACAAGCAGACACAGCCGCTTCTTGATTATTACAACGAGAAGGGCATACTGCACAATGTGGATGGTACCGGCGAGATTGACAGGATATATAATGATATTATAAATATACTTAAGGCATAATATGCCGGTTATGTGACTGAAAGGGTGGGTTTGAATGCCGATAAGCATAAAATCTGACAAGGAAATTGAACTCATGCGGGAATCCGGCAGGATTCTTGCCAAGGTGCTTAAGGAGTTGGAGGCCCATGTGAGACCGGGGGTTTCCACCCTTGAAATTGACAGGATATGCTACGAGCTTATAAAAAGCCACGGCTGTACCCCGTCCTTTCTGAACTATAACGGGTTTCCCGCATCAATCTGCGTGTCGATAAATGATGAAGTCGTTCACGGAATACCTGACAGGGACCGCATTATAAAGGAAGGGGACATAGTAAGCCTGGACTGCGGCGTTATATATGAAGGATATCATTCCGATGCCGCAAGGACCATACCTGTCGGGGAGATTTCCGGGGAAGCAAAAAAGCTTATCGAGGTCACGAAGCAAAGCTTCTTTGAGGGCATCAAATATGCCAGGGAGGGCATGCACCTTCATGACATATCGGAGGCAATTCAAAAATACGTGGAATCCTTCGGATTCTCGGTGGTAAGAGACCTGGTGGGCCACGGAATTGGCAGAAACCTTCATGAAGAACCGCAGGTGCCGAACTTCAGGCAGAGAAGCCGGGGACCCAGGCTTGCGGCAGGCATGACGCTGGCCATAGAGCCCATGGTTAACGCAGGAAGGTATGATGTATGCTGGCTGGACAACGATTGGACGGTTGTCACCGAGGACGGTTCATTATCGGCACATTATGAGAATACCATCCTGGTGACGAAGGGAGAACCGGAGATTCTGACGATTTATTAAACGGGGGTATTAAATTGCATGAATTAATTGGTTGCTTTGCAATTTCAAAAGCCGGCAGGGACGCCGGAAAGTGCTATGTAATAATTAATACCCATAATGAATATGTATATTTAGTGGACGGCAATATTAGAACTCTAAATAATCCGAAAAAGAAAAACATAAAGCATGTCAGAAAGCTTCACCATGCTGATTCATCGCTTCTTGAAGCGATAAAGAATAAAACCGTTAAAAATGAAGAAATCAAAAGAGCAATCAAACTGTTGCAAAGTGAAATCTCAAATAAGGAGGTTTAGTAATGTCGAAAGCCGATGTAGTTGAAATCGAGGGTACCGTAGTCGAGAAGCTCCCGAATGCGATGTTTCAGGTGGAACTGGAAAACGGGCACAGAGTATTGGCTCATATCAGCGGAAAGCTGCGCATGAATTTCATAAAGATCGTGCCCGGGGACAGGGTTACGCTTGAACTGTCACCCTATGATTTGACCAAAGGAAGAATAATCTGGCGAGACAAATAGACCGAATTGAAAAAATTGCTTGCTATTAATTTTGAGCGATGTTATAATAATAGGCGGACTTTTTTGAAAGGGGTGAATTACTGTGAAAGTAAGGTCATCAGTAAAGCAAATTTGTGAAAAATGCAAAATCATTAAAAGAAAGGGACGTATCAGAGTTATCTGTGAAAACCCCAAGCACAAACAAAGACAAGGCTAATATACAATAGTTTGATTATTCTATTGTTTTATATAAATTGTTAGTTCTTGCTTTTTGTGTTACAATTACCTGTCTGTTGACAGTTATAATTGTGATATTGTGGGTGGATGCCATCCGCCTTAAGGTTTAGGACCGTCATCCCTAAATCTTAGCTTGCATGACTTATCATGCCTGTTACAATTTAAAGCGGCTGCAGAGGCAGACTGGATTCTGCCAACTCGTAAAACAATAATTTTTGGAGGTGTACCAAGTACATGGCACGTATCAGTGGCGTAGATTTACCAAGAGACAAGCGCATAGAAATCGGACTTACCTATATATATGGTATAGGCAGATCAAGTGCTAATCGTATTCTTAAAGAAGCAAACGTTGACCCCAACACCCGTGTAAGGGATTTGACCGATGATGAAGTGGGCAGAATCCGTGATGTAATCGACAGAACCCAGGTGGTTGAGGGTGATTTAAGAAGAGAAATCGCACTTAATATCAAGAGACTGCAGGAAATTGGATGCTATAGAGGAATCCGTCACAGAAAAGGGCTTCCTGTTCGCGGTCAGAGAACCAAGACCAATGCAAGAACCAGGAAAGGTCCTAGAAGAACAGTTGCTAACAAGAAGAAATAGTCTTCTAAGCACATTTATTATCGAGTATATTGTTTCCAACAGGAGGGTTTGGTTAAATGGCTAAAAAAATAGCATCAGCAAAGAAAGGGACTAAAAGGCGTGTCAAGAAGAATGTTGAACGCGGACAGGCACATATTCAGTCATCCTTTAACAATACAATAGTAACGCTGACAGACATGGAAGGAAATGCCATTTCTTGGGCCAGCGCAGGCGGATTAGGCTTCAGGGGCTCAAGAAAGTCTACTCCTTATGCGGCTCAGATGGCAGCAGAGACAGCGGCGAAGGCAGCTTTAGTACATGGTATGAAGTCTGTCGAGGTTATGGTAAAGGGCCCCGGTTCAGGCAGAGAAGCTGCGATTCGTGCAATTCAGGCATGCGGTATAGAAGTAACAAGTATTAAAGACGTGACTCCGGTTCCGCATAACGGATGTCGTCCGCCAAAACGCAGAAGAGTCTGATAAGGAGGTAGAGAATAATGGCTAGAGATATGGGTCCAGTATTAAAGAGATGCAGATCTCTTGGTATAGAACCTGCATTTATCGGTATAGATAAAAAGTCTAACAGATCATTTTCCAGAGCAGGTAAGAAGACCAGTGAGTACGGTCTGCAGCTGAGAGAAAAGCAGAAAGCTAAATTCATATACGGTGTATTGGAGAAACCGTTTAGAAATTTATTTGAAAGAGCTCAAAAGATGAAGGGCGGTACTGCAGGCGAAAACCTTTTGGCATTGCTTGAGCTTAGATTGGATAATGTTATATTCCGCCTGGGATTTGCAAGAACAAGGGCGGAAGCAAGGCAGATTGTTTCCCACAAGCATGTACTGGTTAATGGCAAGTGCGTAAACATAGCATCCTATACTGTTAAAGCCGGTGACACGATTGAAATAAAGGAAAAGGCCAAGAGTTCCCAGAGATACAAAGACATCTTGGAAGTAACTGCCGGAAGAACAGTACCTGCATGGCTTGAGGCCGACCATGAGAATCTGTCTGGTAAAGTACTTGAAATACCTACAAGAGACCAAATCGATGTTCCGGTTAATGAAATGTTGATAGTAGAGTTGTATTCGAAATAATAATGTTATTCTTTAGATGGAATAACAACAACTCAAATAACCCAGAAGGAGGGTCCTGTTGTGTTTGATTTTGAGAAACCCAGAATAGAGATTGCTGAGATTTCTGAAGATAAAAGATTTGGTCGTTTTGTGGTAGAACCTTTGGAAAGAGGATACGGCACGACACTTGGAAATTCACTCAGAAGAATTATGCTCTCCTCATTGCCGGGTTCCGCAGTAAGCCAAATAAAGATAGACGGTGTTGTTCATGAGTTCAGTGTAATTCCCGGTGTAAAGGAAGACGTCACTGAAATCGTATTGAATGTGAAAAACCTTGCAATCAAGAATCACAGCGATACTAATGAGCCTAAGATAGCCTATATTGAAAAAGAAGGCGAAGTAGTGGTAACGGCAGGGGATATACAGGCAGACCCGGATATTGAGATACTTAACCCGGACCAAGTTATTGCAACCTTGTGCGGTCCGGAAAGCAGGTTATATATGGAACTGACCATAACAAACGGCAGAGGATATGTAAGTGCGGACAGAAACAAGAAGGATGAGCTTCCGATCGGTGTTATTCCGATTGATTCCGTATATACTCCGGTTGAGCGTGTTAATATGTCCGTCGAGAATACCCGTGTAGGACAAATTACGGACTATGACAAGCTAACCCTGGATGTATATACCGACGGAACACTGGCTCCCGATGAGGCGCTTAGCCTGGCGGCCAAGATCCTGAGTGTTCATCTGGACTCCTTCATAGATTTGTCAGAGCACGCCAAGACTGCTGAAATTATGGTTGAAAAAGAAGACAACGAGAAAGAAAAAGTACTTGAGATGAGCATTGACGAATTGGAATTGTCGGTTCGTTCATATAACTGCTTGAAGAGAGCCGGTATTAACACGGTGGAAGAGCTTACGAACAAGACAGCCGAAGATATGATGAAGGTTCGGAATCTTGGACGCAAGTCCTTGGAAGAAGTATTGTCAAAACTAAAAGAGCTTGGTTTGTCCCTGAAGCAGAGCGACGACTAAATCATAATAGAACTGTAACTACATTGGAAGCTGCCGTGTAGTTGCGTAAGAATAATTCGAAGGAGGGAATGGACATGGCAGGTTACAGAAAGCTTGGCAGAACATCGAGCCAGAGAAAAGCTTTACTTAGAAACCAGGTTACGAATTTATTATACTATGGTAAAATCGTTACAACCGAAGCCAAGGCAAAGGAAATCCGCAGCATTGCTGAAAAGCTGATTGCGCTTGCCGTAAAGGAAAAGGACAATTATGATACCGTTACGGTTAAGGCCAAGGTTGCCCGTAAGGATAAAGACGGAAAAAGAGTCAAGGAAGTTGTCGACGGCAAGAAGGTTCCTGTATTTGATGAGATTGAAAAAACGGTTAAGAAGGATCACGCCAGCCGTCTTCATGCCAGAAGGCTTATGATGAGATATTTTTATCCCATCAAGGAAGTGCCCGATGAGAGTGCCGGAAAGAAGAGGGGTACAAAGTACATCAACATGTCAAACAAGCTGTTTGATGAAATTGCACCCAAGTATGCAAACCGTAACGGCGGGTATACCAGGATAGTAAAGATCGGACCCCGCAAGGGTGATGCCGCTATGGAAGTCTTGATTGAACTGGTATAGGAATAAATCATCTTATAAATGACTATATTACGTATATAAAGCAACCCAGGGGACGTACATTTTGCAGTTGAACGTCCTCTTTTTGTACTATCCGTACTTGACGGGGTATAAGGCATAGTATATACTTCAAAGGAGTTAGTATAAATTACCTGCCGTTTTGATTTTTGGCAGGAATTGATGATATAGGCTGCCGCAGGGTTCCCGACTGCGGGCAAGAAAAGAGGATTAACATGGAAATGATTAAGGTTTGCGATTTGGCGTTTGATTATATCAGGAGAAATGAAGGAGGGAACGTGGAATCGATTTACCGGGCAATTAACGGTGTGAACCTTGATGTGAAGCGAGGAGATTTCATAGCTATTATTGGTGCAAACGGCTCGGGGAAGTCAACCCTTGCAAAACACATCAACGCGATTCTTTTTCCCACCGAAGGAACGGTATGGGTTAACGGGCTGAATACTTCACAGGAAGAGAATTTATGGGAGATACGCAGATCGGCCGGTATGGTGTTTCAGAATCCTGACAATCAGATTATTGCGACGGTTGTGGAGGAGGATGTCGGGTTTGGCCCCGAGAATCTTGGCGTTCCTACCGAAGAAATATGGAAGAGGGTGGAGGACAGCCTGAAGGCGGTTGGAATGCTTGAATACAGGAAACAGTCTCCCAATATGCTGTCGGGCGGACAGAAGCAGAGGGTGGCCATAGCAGGTATAATGGCCATGAAGCCCGAATGCATAGTACTTGATGAGCCTACCGCCATGCTTGACCCCAACGGACGCAAGGAGGTCATTTCCACCATACAATGGCTTAACAGGCATGAGAATATTACGGTCATACTAATCACCCACCATATGGATGAGGTGGTAAATGCCGATAAGATATTTGTCATGGACAACGGCATGATTGTGATGCAGGGAACCCCAAAGGAGATATTTTCAAGAATTCCTGAGATAAAGAAGTATCGCCTGGATGTTCCGCAAGTTACAGAACTGGCTTATGAGTTGAGACAGGCAGGCCTTGATATTCCCGAAGGGATTCTTACGGTTGACGAGCTGGTGGAAGCGCTGGAGAAATTAAGAAAAGGTTGATGGCTAGGATATGACGAATGGCAGGTGATACGTTTGCAGATAGTTTTTGATCATGTGGATTATATATACGGAATGGGAACGAGCTTTGAAAAGCACGCCCTCAAGGATATCAGCTTCAAGATTAAAAAGGGAGAATTTATCGGGCTGATAGGGCATACGGGATCCGGCAAATCAACCCTGATCCAGCATATGAACGGATTAATCAGAGCCACCAGAGGAAAGATTTATTTTAATGGAGAGGATATATACGAGAAGAACTACGACATGCGTTCGCTCAGGAGCAAGGTGGGCCTTGTATTTCAGTATCCGGAGCACCAGCTTTTTGAAACCACGGTTTACAAGGATGTTAATTTCGGGCCCAGGAATCTCGGGCTTGACAAGCTTGAAGCGGACATTCGGACTTATGAAGCCTTAAAAATGGTGGGCATCGGGGAGGATCTGCTGGATGTTTCCCCGTTTGAGCTGTCCGGAGGCCAGAAAAGAAGAGTGGCGATAGCCGGAATTCTTGCCATGAAACCTGAGGTTCTGATACTTGACGAGCCGACGGCGGGGCTTGACCCGAAGGGAAGGGACGATATTCTCGACCAGATAGCAAGGCTTCATAAAGAAAGCAATATCACCATCATATTGGTTACCCACAGCATGGAGGATGTTGCAAATTATGTTGACAGGGTTCTTGTCATGAACAAGGGATCCCTGGTAATGGATGAGGAGACAAGGAAAGTATTTGCAAGATACAGGGAGCTTGAGAAAATTCACCTGGCCGCTCCCCAGGTTACTTATATAATGAACGCGCTCAGGGAAAGAGGTTTTCCCGTAAGCACGGACGCAACCACGGTAGAAGAGGCAAAGAACGAGATAATCAAGGGGATAAAGAGATAAATTATGATTCGAGATATTACTATTGGACAATATTATCCTGCAGACTCGGTACTTCATCATCTGGATCCCAGGCTGAAGCTTAACGGGACTTTGCTTTTCATAATATCCATATTTTTATTTGACACCTTTTATGGGTACCTGGCTGTTACCATTTTCCTTCTGACGGTTATCAAGCTGTCCAAGGTTCCGTTAAAATATGTATTGAGAGGATTGAAGGCGGTTATTGTCATTCTTATATTTACCATGACCTTCAACCTGTTCCTTACGCAGGGCGATGTGCTTGTAAGGCTGGGATTTCTTAGGATTACAAAGCAAGGACTTCATTCAGCGCTGTTTAACGGATTAAGGCTGATATACCTAATAATGGGTTCGTCCTTCATGACATTTACTACGACACCGAACCAGTTAACGGATGGAATGGAAAGGTTACTGCGGCCCCTTCGCCACATAAAGGTGCCGGTTCATGAGATAGCCATGATGATGTCCATAGCCTTAAGATTCATCCCCATACTGTTGGAAGAAACGGACAAAATCATGAAGGCACAGATGGCAAGGGGAGCGGATTTCGAATCCGGCGGAGTTATAAAGAGGGCAAAAGGCCTTGTCCCGTTGCTGGTGCCGTTGTTCGTATCGGCGTTCAGAAGGGCAAATGATCTTGCCATGGCCATGGAGGCAAGATGTTACCGCGGCGGTGAAGGAAGGACAAAGATGAAGCCATTAAAATACAGCCGGAAGGATGCGGTGGCTTATCTTGTATTATTCATGTATTTTGCCGCCGTCGTTGTTATAAGCATATACGAAAAGCATTTTCCTTACTTTGCTTTCAGGAGATAAATCCGTAAATTATTATATAAGGTAAGCGGTCAAATAACGGGTAGAATATGAGAAGAATCAAGTTAGTAATTGCATATGACGGCACAAATTACCACGGTTGGCAGTTACAGCCGGGAGAAATCACCGTTGAGGAGGTTATCAACCGGGCGCTTTCGGAACTCCTTAAAGAGGATATTGCCGTAATTGGCGCAAGCCGAACGGATGCCGGCGTACACGCCCTGGGAAATGTGGCGGTGTTTGATACCGAAACCAAAATACCTGCTGAAAAGATTTGTTTTGCGCTGAACAGGTATCTGCCCTGGGATATAAGGGTTCAAAGCTCCATGGAGGTCCCGGGGGATTTTCACCCAAGAAAGGTTAAATGCAGAAAGACATACGAGTACAGGATATTAAACAGGGATATACTTATTCCGACAGAAAGGCTGTATGCGTACTTTGTTTATTATGATTTGAATATTGAAAAAATGAAGAAGGCGGCGGAATATTTGGCAGGCACCCACGATTTCAAAAGCTTTTGTTCAGCAAAGACCCATGTTGAGGATACGGTAAGAACTATATACGGCATTGAAATTGAAAAGAAAGGACATATTATTGCAATAAGGGTAACCGGAAACGGCTTCTTATACAACATGGTCCGGATTATTGCGGGAACCCTGATAGAGGTCGGCAGGGGAGCAATTGCGCCGGAGGATATGATTAAAATACTCGACGGACGAAACAGAAGGCTGGCAGGGCCTACCGCGCCAGCCCATGGATTAACATTGGTAAGAATCGAATATGAATGATTATGCCTTTTAAAAATTTTAATAATCATATACAGTATATATAAGGAAGCAGTTTATAAATAGGGGGAGGGTATATATGCCGGGATTGTCTTATGATTTATATTCGATCAATGAGGTTTCGGTAATTGTTAGATTGCTGTTGGCCGTGCTGCTGGGAGGCATAATAGGCTTTGAAAGAGGAAGGGCGGGAAGGCCTGCCGGGCTGAGGACCCATATCCTTGTCTGCCTGGGTGCCGCGCTGGCCATGATGACAAATCAATTCATATTTGAGAATTTCGCTGAAAGCGATCCGACCAGGATGGCCGCCCAGGTCATATCCGGCATAGGTTTTCTTGGGGCAGGCACCATACTGGTTACGGGAAGACACCAGGTAAGGGGCCTTACCACCGCAGCAGGCCTGTGGGCAACCGCCTGCATGGGGCTTGCCATAGGAACAGGCTTTTACCTGGCGGCAATTGTATCGTGCATCCTTATAGCGTTTGTAATAGAAATCCTTCACAAGTTTGACAATATGCTGCTGTCAAAATCAAGGGTATTGGATTTATATATTGAATTCTCCAATGAGGTGCCGTTCCCGTCGATTCTCGAAGCGTTAAAAAATCTTCAGGTGGAGATTTACAATATTGATATCGTAAAGCCCAATTACGGCACCAGTGCCCAGCTTGCCGCGGTTATGGCTCTCAAGCTTAAAAAGAGGAAGGACAGGGTTGATATCATTGCAAAAATATGCAACCTGGAGGGTGTCATATTCGCAGAAGAAATATAATTGCTGAATTTCCTTGACACGCCCGGAAACATGTAATATAATACGAAAATGTGATGTAATAAAATCCTTTCTCCACAAGCCCCGGTAGAAAGCGTTTTTATGCAAATAAATTATTCGGACGGGCAGCAGATTTATGCTGCGGTTTTGGTTGAAAACAGGAAAACGTATTTTCGTAAGGAGGAAAATCCATGAAGAGTTTTATGGCTAGTCCGTCAACTATCGAGAAGAAATGGTATGTAGTTGACGCTTCAGGACATACATTAGGCCGTTTAGCGTCTGAGATAGCAAAGATTTTAAGAGGAAAGCATAAACCTACTTACACACCTTTTATAGATACCGGTGATTATGTAATAGTGGTGAATGCGGAAAAGATTCATGTTACAGGCAACAAGATGGAGAAAAAGGTTTATTTCCGCCACTCAGGCCATATTGGCGGCGTAAAGGAAACAAAGTTAGCCGATATGCTTGCCAAGAAACCTACGGATGTAATTACTCTGGCAGTAAAGGGAATGCTTCCGAAGGGACCTTTGGGAAGAGCCATGCTGAAGAAATTACATGTATATGCAGGGCCTGAGCATCCACATGCCGCTCAGAAGCCGGAAGCATTAGAGATTAAATATTAATGGAAGGCGGAAAGGAGGAAATAGCGTTGGCTAATAAGGTAAGATATTACGGAACGGGCAGAAGAAAAAGCAGTGTTGCCAGAGTATATTTATTACCCGGAAAAGGTAAGATTACTATAAATAAAAGAGACATGGACGAGTATTTCGGCCTTGAGACATTGAAGGTTATTGTTCGTCAGCCGTTGGTATTGACGGGCAATCAGGATAAGTTTGACGTAATGGTTAATGTCAGGGGCGGCGGATTTACCGGTCAGGCTGGTGCCATACGTCATGGCATATCCAGGGCCCTGCTCAAGGCAGATCCGGATTATCGTCCCGTACTTAAGAAAGCGGGCTTCCTAACCAGGGATCCTCGTATGAAGGAAAGAAAGAAGTACGGCTTGAAGGCAGCGAGAAGAGCGCCCCAGTTCTCAAAACGTTAGTCATCATGCCTTACCATGGTCTGATACGTACAAAATTTCAACCGTCATTGGTTATTGCCATTGGCGGTTTTTTTATGATATAAATACTTTAAGTGTATTGGTGAGAAAACCGGCCGATTTTAAATATGTATATAATAATATTATACATATTATACTTATGATAATTGGGGAGAGAAGGAGATGCGGACTGTAAAGATATTATGTAAGATATTTTTAGGCTTGTTCGCTGTACTGGTTTTGGCGGTGCTGGTTAATTTCATTCCGACTATAAGATTGGCCGGCAAGAATATGAGCGTCTTTGTCGGTGACAGGGTGAAGGTATATTATGAGACCGAAAAGGAAGCGGCAAGGGAAGTTTTCGACCTGGCTGAAAAAAGGGCGCATGAGCTGGCAGAGCGCTTGGGAGTTGCTGAAAAACGTATCATACATATCTATATATATGACAGCCAGAAAAAAATGCAGACGAAGAAATACGGATATATAGCAGCGCTTCTTGGGCTTGACTGGTATATAGGCGACAACATCGGCGATAATGTAATTCTTACGTCTCCGGCCGGCCATGGCACACAGCACGATTACGAAAGCGTGAAGAACGCGGTCCTTCATGAAATCGTCCATGCCTACAATTACATTATCAACAGGGATATGACCTACTGGTTGGACAACGGAGTGGCAGGATACCTGTCCGGGCAGAATCCCGGTGACATAAAGGCTTACGGACCGGTGCCCACTCTTGAGCAAACCCGCGTAAAAGGCCTGCTGGCACCTGTAAAATTTACAAAATTCAACGGATATGCCTACTCATATAACTACATCGAATACCTGGATAAGACCTATTCATGGGATAAAATCAGGCAATTAATAAGAACGGGCGACTTCAAATCCGCTTTCGGAGCCGGAGAAGAAGAGATTTACCAGGGATGGGTGGAATATATAAACAGGTAGCACATAAAACTTAACTTACCGCCTTGGGATTAAATATATAAGGTTCGTTACGGACCGTATCGTCCTTATAAGATATACAGGGACATGGCCTATGTACTCCAAATCAGTGTGTAATGGGACATACAGGGGTGTCCATATGCTTTACCTGCTTTAATTTTAAAATCAAATATTTACACCCATCCGCCGTCCAGTCCGATGACCTGCCCTGTCAGATACTCGCCCGCAGTTGCCAGGAAGTAAACAAGCTCGGCCACTTCCTCGGCCTTCCCAAGACGTCCGGCAGGAATGTCATTTGACAGCTCAATCAGCTCATCATCCGAAAGGAAATGGTTCATCTCCGTATCAATGGCACCGCAGGCTACGGCGTTCACCTGTATATTGCTTGGCGCCAGCTCCCTGGCAAGAGCTTTTGTAAAAGCGTTCATCCCGCCCTTGGAGGCGGAATAGGCCACTTCGCAGGAAGCGCCGGCTACTCCCCAAACCGATGATATATTAATTATCTTCCCTCTTTTTGCCCTGACCATATCGGGAACAGCCAATGAACAGCAGTTAAAGACGGACGTAAGGTTTGTTTTTATGACCCTGTCCCAGTCCTTGGGCGACATATCCGTAAGCAGACCTACATAGGAAATACCCGCGTTATTTACCAGGACGTCCAGATGCCCGAAATTCTCCTTTATCAGCCCGAACAATTCCTTTACCTTTTCATAGTCTCCCACATCTCCCAGGAAAGCAAGACAGGGAACTTTGTACAGCCGTTCGATATCTTCCTTTGTTTTTATAAGGTTTTCGCGGTTTTTGTCACCGTTTATAACCACATTGTAGCCTTCCCTGGCGAATTTGAAAGCGATGGATTTTCCGATTCCCCTGGAGGACCCCGTAACCAGGACGGTTTTTTTGTTATAATCTGTCTTTGGCATAAGTATCACCCGCTTAAGATGTGCATAATGGTTAAACACGATTAAGTTGCGATATAGTCAACAAGCAGCCTGTCGACTTAAATAGTATACCATTTATTTTCCGCGCTGGAAAGCACGGTTGCCTAGAAAATAGCGGTATGGTAAAATGATTTCTGTAAGAGGTGAGGCACATGAAAGGCGCGGGGAGATTATTTATAACAGGGTTTTTAAAATCCCTTCTTTTTTTCGGCCTGTTTTTATTAATAAGTGTATCCAGCTATAAGATTTTCATGCGCTATTACGGCATGGAGGAAAGCGATGTGGCAGCTGCCATACCCCAGGGCAGCGGAAATCATGTGATAACCGAGCCTCAAATTGATGTAATATCAAGACACCTTATTTACTGTGTGGATGAAGAAACAGGAGACATTCAAAAACTGGTCCTGGAAGTATTCGATTGTGAAAGGCTGAAGCTTAATTTTATAACCATCCCTGTCAGGACACAGATAACACTGCCTGAGCGGCTCCATAAGGAGCTTGTTCTCATAAAACCGTCCATACCAGGGTTTCTCAAGCTGTCCGCCATAACGGGATATCTGCCGGAGGAAACCGTTTATGAATACGGGGTAAGGATTATTGAGGAGATGCTTGGCATAAAGATCAGTTATTACTCGGTCGTGCCGCAAAGCGTTTATGACACGGTCTTTGAAACAAAGGACACCGATACGGGTACGGCGGGCATGCAGGGAAAAGATAACGCATACCCTGCAGAGGTTTTTTCGGATGCCTTTCTTGAGCATTTGCATTCAATAACTACCGAGTCACAGCTATATGATTACCTGAAAGATCTTTATGGGAAAATCCAATCCAACCTTTCGTTTGAGGAAAAGCTGAATTATATGGAGAGCTATATAAAGCTTCCAGGCGGAAATATTTCTTTCAGCGTTATACCCGGGGAAGATACAAACAGTGGCTATATCATTGATGAAGAGTCGGCTGTCGTCCGGCTTAAGGCTCTCATAGGTGAATAAACATGTTTTGGGGAATAAATATTAGTAATGGGGCTGTTGATATATACTTACAAAGTATTTAATAAGAAAGAAGCAGAGGATCGGAATATGGGCGCAAGAAAAGAAAGAAGCAAAAAATTTGAACTGATAAGAAGATACACAACAATCTTTACGGGTGCATTTCTGATGGCGGTAGCCATTAATCTTATATATGAGCCCCTGGGGCTTGTTACCGGCGGAGTATCCGGCCTGGCCATTGTAGTAAAGGATTTAACCGCAGCCCTTTGGGACGGGGGCCTTCCCGTATGGCTTTTTACAGTCATGGCAAACGTCCCGTTGTTCATTGCAGCGATTAAGATATTGGGCATAAGGACAATGGTTAATGTTGCGTTCGGGACCGTCAGCCTGATTGTCTCCTTGGTGATTGTTCCCGTATATGACTTAAAATTCAGTGACATGCTTTTGGCTTCGGTTGTTGGCGGTGTTTTGTCCGGCATTGGCATGGGAATGGTTTTCTCGGAATACGGCTCGACGGGCGGAACGGATTTGCTGGCTTCATTGATTCACAGGTATAAAAGGCATATTTCGGTACCGTTCATTCTGACATTCATTGACGGAGCCATAATCGCAGCCGGTGCCTTGGTGTTCGGCCTTCAAAATGCGTTATATGCAATTATATCGGTATTCATAGGCGCAAAGGTATCCGACAGCATTCTCGAAGGTTTAAAATTTGCGAAAATGGCATATATCATATCTGACGAGTATGAAAAGATCGCCAGGGAAATCATGACCACCCTGGACCGGGGAGTCACCGGCCTAAGCTCCACCGGGATGTACTCGAACAAGGACAGGAAAACGCTTTTTTGCGTGGTATCCAAGAAGGAAATAATTAAAATCATTGACATAGCGAAAAAAATTGACCCCAATTCTTTTGTAATTGTGAACGATGTCAGGGAAGTCATGGGAGAAGGTTTTATTGAATATAAACAGTAAAAAGGCAAAAGGACACCGTATTCTCGGTAAAAACACTTAATTTTTCATATCATATACAAATTATACAAAAGGCGAAAACCTATTTTGTTAAAATGGGATATGGTTTAAGCAGGCTAAATAGTGTATCATACTTGTATAACT
Source organism: Clostridiales bacterium (assembly GCA_012735495.1). Classification (GTDB taxonomy): domain Bacteria; phylum Bacillota; class Clostridia; order Lachnospirales; family Lachnospiraceae; genus Mobilitalea. Next base: position 26,234 of record JAAYHD010000027.1, read on the forward strand.
TAGTACAAGAATATACTTATTTTTATGGGAGGATAGGAAATGGCAAGTGTATTGCTAAAGAACATTACGAAACAATACCCTAACGGTGTCGTAGCTGTTAAGGATTTCAACCTCGAGATTAAAGATAGGGAGTTCGTAATATTTGTTGGCCCGTCAGGCTGTGGAAAATCAACAACACTGCGTATGATAGCAGGACTTGAAGAGATTACACAGGGTGAGCTTTATATTGATGGCAAGCTGATGAATGATGTAGAACCTAAGGATAGAGATATTGCGATGGTTTTCCAGAATTACGCACTATATCCGCACATGTCTGTTTATGACAACATGGCATTCGGTCTGAAGCTGCGGAAGGTTCCGAAGGACCAGATTGACAAGGTTGTTCATGAAGCTGCCAAGATTCTTGATATTGAGCACTTACTGGATCGTAAGCCGAAGGCTCTTTCCGGTGGTCAGAGACAGCGTGTGGCCATGGGCCGTGCAATCGTACGTAACCCGAAGGTATTCCTGATGGATGAGCCTTTGTCAAACTTGGATGCCAAGTTAAGGGTACAGATGCGTATTGAGATTTCCAAGCTGCATCAGAGACTGCAGACAACATTCATCTACGTTACACACGATCAGACCGAGGCTATGACTCTTGGTACAAAGATCGTTGTTATGAAGGATGGAGTTATCCAGCAGGTTGATACACCTCAGAACCTGTATGATAAGCCTCAGAACCTGTTTGTTGCAGGATTCATGGGTTCACCTCAGATGAACTTCATTGATGCTCTTGTCGTAAGGAAGGGCGACGACGTATTCGTGGAGTTCTGCGGCAATTCCCTGAAACTGCCTGAGAACAAGGCAAGGAAAGTCCTTGAGGGCGGTTATGAGGGTAAGACAGTTGTTGTCGGTATCCGTCCTGAGGATATCCATGATGAGGAAGTATTCATCAACAACTATCCTGATGCCGTAATAGAGGCTACGGTAAGAGTTTACGAGCTGCTTGGCGCTGAAGTATTCTTATACTTCACAATTGATGACAATCTTGAGATTACCGCTCGCGTAAATCCTCGCACAACAGCAAGACCTAATGACACATTGAAGATTGCGTTTGATATGGCCAAGATGCATATCTTCGACAAGGAGACCGAGCAGGTAATAACCAACTAATCGAATCAAAACGGTTTATCATGGGAACACTTATGTGTTCCCTTCTTTTTATGGATTCATTCACCCAACCGGAGCATGTTTTATTGGACATATAGTTTATTTAAAAAACAAAAATCAAGGCATGTAAAATTATAATATTCTACTAAATTATTTATGCATTATTAATAAAAATAGTTTACTTTTTACTATAAAAATGCTAAAATGGGTCTAGTATCTATGTATGATAAGTAAAAATAGAAATATAATATAAAGGAGAGTCACTATGATTTCAAATCAAATTCTTCAAAATACCATTGATGGATTGAAAGGTATTACCCGTATTGATATTGCCGTTTTAGACACGGACGGCAAGGTCCTGGCATCCACATCGGAGAATGTGGAGCATTATGAAAACATCGTGCTGTCCTTTGTGGCTTCGCCTGCCGACAGCCAGGCTATTCAAGGTTATCAGTTTTTCAAGGTATTTGACGAGCATCAGCTCGAATATATTATTGTTGCCAAGGGTGACAGCGAGGATGTATTCATGATTGGCAAAATCGCCGCATTCCAGATTCAGAACCTGCTGGTGGCTTATAAGGAGCGTTACGACAAGGATAACTTTATTAAAAACCTCCTGCTGGACAATCTGCTTTTGGTGGATATATATAACCGCGCCAAGAAGCTCCATATTGATACGGATGCAAGACGGGTGGTATATATCATTGAAACGAAAAATGACAAGGACTCCAATGCCCTTGAAACGGTACGAAATCTTTTTGCCGGAAAGACCAAGGACTTTATAACTGCCGTGGATGAAAAGAATATTATTCTTGTCAAGGAAGTAAAGCCGAATGAAACCTATGATGATTTAAACAAGACGGCCAACATCATTCTCGACATGCTGAACACCGAAGCAATGACCAAGGTTACGGTGGCTTACGGCACCATAGTATCCGAGATAAAAGATGTGTCAAGATCATATAAGGAGGCCAAGATGGCCCTTGACGTAGGCAAGATTTTCTACAGCGGCAGGAATGTAATTGCATACAACAACCTTGGAATCGGAAGGTTGATATACCAGCTGCCCATGCCTCTCTGCAAGATGTTCATTAAAGAGATATTTGACGGCAAATCACCGGATGAGTTTGATGAAGAGACATTGACGACCATCAACAAGTTCTTTGAGAACAACCTTAATGTTTCCGAGACATCGAGGCAGTTGTACATTCACAGGAATACCCTCGTCTACCGCCTGGATAAGCTGCAAAAGAGCACGAACCTGGATCTTCGCGTATTTGAGGATGCCATCACATTCAAGATAGCGTTAATGGTGGTCAAGTACATGAAATACATGGAGCAACTGGATTATTAGGAGCATAATGTCATCGGGCTTGATATGATAGGAGGACATATATGAAAAAAAGGTTTTGGACCGGCTTTCTGTCGGGGCTTATAGGTGCGATTGTCCTGGTTGTTGTAGCCGGTGCTACATACTTGATGTTGAATGATGACCGGAAAAACAGCGTCATTCCCTATGAAGACGTGGCGGCCGCGGAGAAGGACAATGAGGAAGACGATTACTCATATGATAAAATAGTGGAAAAGTTGTCCCTGTTGAAAATGCTCATAGACACCTATTACTTGGATGAGGTGGATCCCGAGAATTTTGCCACGGGGATATACCGTGGATTCATAGCCAGCCTGAATGATCCGTATTCAACATATTATACCAAGGAAGAGTACTCAAACCTGCTTGAAAGCTCCTCCGGAGTATACTACGGCATAGGTGCCGTGGTCAGCCAGGATGTCAAAACCGGTATCATTACCGTAGTAAAACCGTACGAGGGCACCCCGGCGTACAACGCAGGCCTCCTTCCAAATGACATCATTTACAAGGTGAATGGGGAAGAGGTTACGGGCAAGGACCTTACGGAGGTTGTAAGCAAGATAAAAGGCAAGGAAGGAACCGAAGTAGTCATCACGATTTACAGGGACGGCGTGGATGAACCGATGGACTTTACCATAGTCCGCCAGAAGATTAACACCCCGACTATCGAATTTGAGATGCTGGATTCCAGGAACAAGATAGGATATATCCAGATTACCGAATTCGACGAGATAACCGTTTCCCAGTTCAGCGATGCCGTAAGCCGGCTGGAAAGAAAAGGAATGAAGGGCCTGATTATTGATGTCAGGGACAATCCCGGCGGCCTTTTGAATTCGGTGGTCAAAATTCTTGACAGGCTTATATATAAAGGGCTCCTGGTTTATACGGAAGATAAAAACGGTCAGCGGGAAGAAAAATATGCCGATGATTCGAAGCAGTTTAATAAGCCCATTGTTGTGCTGATTAACGAAAACAGCGCCAGCGCGTCCGAAATATTTGCCGGCGCCCTGCAGGATTATGAAAAGGCTACAATTGTCGGAACCACAAGCTTCGGAAAGGGAATTGTACAGTCGGTTATACCTCTGACGGACGGAACCGCCGTAAAGCTGACAATATCAAAATATTACACACCGAAGGGGCGCAACATCCACGGTACGGGAATTACGCCCGATGTGGAAATCGAGCTTGATGAAGAGCTGAAGAAAATGGTGACAATCCCTCATGACCAGGATAACCAGCTGCAAAAAGCCATAGAGATAATAAAGGACAAAATAAAATAAGAGAATAACAATATACTTAGGAGCATCATGAAAAACACAGCAATTATACTATTTATACTGACTTATATTTTACTTTTATCATTTCCCAAAATAAGAGCATATATAGCCTTGACTTCGGCCGTTTTATTTGTCGCTTTGGGGATTTTACCCCTGAATAAGGTTGCACGGCAATTGACTGGAATGTAATAATGATGATAGCCGGAACGATGGGAGTGGTAGGATTCTTTATAGAATCAAAAATGCCCTCCCTTCTTGCGGACAAGATTATAAACTGGGTTCCCAATGTAAAATGGGCAATTGTTTCGCTTTCGTTGTTTTCCGGTATCATATCCGCATTTATCGATAATGTGGCAACCGTGCTAATGGTGGCTCCGGTCGCGGTAACCATATCAAAAAAGCTTAAAATGTCCCCGGTACTCAGCGTCATATGCATAGCAATCTCCTCAAACCTTCAAGGCGCAGCCACGCTGGTTGGAGACACAACCTCGATACTGCTTGGAGGTCATGCCGACCTTACATTTATTGATTTCTTTTTTCTGGACGGCAAGATAGGGATATTCTGGATAGTTGAGGCCGGTGCGTTTGTTTCTTTACTTGTTTTGCTGTTTCTTTTCAGAAAAGAAAAGCAGATCATCGATACTCAGCAGTGGCTCATATGGAACTGATTTGCCGATACAATAAGATTAAAGGAAGGCACGTCGCGGCACGTGCTTTCTGTTTATAAAAATACTGATGCTTTACCTATAATGTTTATTGGCAAATAGCCGATAAATATTATAGAATTTGAGTTTATATTTCAATAGGTACGGTTAGGTGGTGATAGAATGCGTATTGATGCGTATAACAAGCTGAGCAAAATCTATAACACAAGCAGTGTAAAGAAAACATCCAAATCCGGCAAGAGCAGCTTCAGTGACAAGTTTGAGATTTCCCAGGAGGGAAGGAACTACCAGGTTGCAAAGCAGATAATCTCCCAGGTACCCGATGTGAGAGAGGACAAAGTCCGCGAAATCAAGAAGCAGATGGATGCCGGAACCTACAATGTAGGTATGGATGAAGTTGCCGACAAGGTGGTCAGCCGTTATTTTAACGAGCTGGTATAATGTTATCCGGAAATGAGGTAGACCCGTGGCAAGCTTAATTGAAGAATTAATCGGAGTATTGGAAGAAGAGCTGGAAATATATGATCAGCTTGTTCCTGTTGCAAGAGAAAAGACACAGGTAATCGTTAAGAATGATATACCGGCCCTGCAGGAGATAACCGCCAGGGAACAGGGTGCGGTGGACAGGATAACCGCACTTGAGGTAAAGAGAAACAGGATAATGAAGGATATAAAAACTGTTCTTGGAACGGGAGAAAAGGAATTAAAGCTCAGTGATCTCATAGGTTTACTCAAGGATGATCAAAAGGAAAAGAAAACCTTGTCGGAGCTTCACGACAAGTTAAAGAAAACCATTAATGTACTGGTTGAAATAAATAACCGAAACAAGGTTTTGATACAGCAATCTCTGGAATTGATAGAATTCAATCTGAATTTTCTTCAAAGTACAAGGATGTCGCCGGGGAGCAACACTTACACAAAGAATGCTTCGCAATATGATGAAAAATCATTTGGAACAGGGATGTTCGATGCAAAGCAGTAAGTAATTCTAATCGAAGGTGGTATGCTTATGGCATCGTTCAGCAGCTTACATATAGGAGTATCGGCTCTAAACGTAAGTCAGGCGGCCCTCAATGTAACGGCGCATAATCTGGCTAATGTAGATACTAAAGGATTTGTCAGGCAACAGGTTGTTGTCACGGATTTTCAATATATAAAATGGGGTGAATCCCACCTGTCATCCATGCAGCGCGGCTTGGGTGCCAATTTTGCTGAAGTTAAACAGGTCAGGGATGTTTTTTTGGATCAAGCCTATCGCCAGGAGATTGGCAGACAGGCTTTTTATGAATCCCAATATGAAGCCGTCAGTGAGATTGAAGGATTATTCGGTGAACTGGAGGGAGTACAGTTCCAAAACACCATAAATGATTTATGGGAAGCTCTCCAGGAGCTTAACAGGGTGCCTGACAGCATTGTTGCCAGGGCTTCTCTTGTTCAGACGGCGGTTACATTCATTGAAAGAGCGGAAACAATATATAAGCAATTGAACGACTATCAGGTCAGCCTGAACACCAGGATTATTGAACAGGTCAACCGCATCAATGAAATTGGAGAGGAAATAAGACAGTTAAATATAAAAATCCGGCATTACGAAAGCAATGGCGTAGAAAACGCTAATGATCTAAGAGACAGCAGAAACCTTCTGCTGGACGAGCTTAGCCAAATGGTCGAAATTACATATAAGGAAAATGCGGCAGGCGTTGTTACGGTAAACGTGGAGGGAGTACCTTTCGTGACTGAGGATTCTGTTTGCCTGATGGGCCTGATGCCGATATCGGAAGAGACGCAGATGTTAAAGCCGGTCTGGGTCTCTCATGGTTATGTCGATGTCTTTAACCTGGATTCGGCGCCTTCGTCGGCAAACAATACGGACATCGGTTCGCTTAAGGGTTTGCTTACGGCAAGGGGTTACAAGCAGGCCAACTATACCGACATACCCGTCCGCGACAGGTATGAAACGGAGAAGGAATACCAGGATGCTGTAAGCGAATATAACAGCAAAATATCCCCGTCGGTAATTATGACGGTGCAGGCCCAGTTCGACCAGCTTGTTCATGGCATTGTTTCCATGTTTAATGATACCCTGTGCCCTAACAAGGAAATAACCTTGGCCGACGGTACCAGTATAAAGGTATTGGACGAAGAAAATGCTCCCGTTGGGACGGATATGAACAGCACAATGGGAGAGGCGCTTTTCACCAGGAAAAACACTCCCCGCTACACGGATTACCAGAACGTTCAGATAATAAACGAGAACGGGGATATCGAAACAATCGAGGTTCGTATATTCATTGAAGAGGATCCTTCGGATAACTATAGCCTGTATACCCTGGGCGAAATTGAGGTTAATCCTATAGTTCTTCAGAATAACTCGTATCTTCCGCTTTCAAGCAATGACATGACGGGAGCGTATGATATTAAAATGGTCCAGAAACTCCTGGAAAACTGGCAGAAGCCGTTTGCGACCCTTTCGCCAAATACACTGACCAGGCATAATATCAGCGGATATTATACCGCATTCATATCCGAGCTTGCCAACAGGGGCGAACAGATGCATGAGATCAGCATGAATCAAAAGTCAATGGTTGAGAGCATTGACAACAAGAGATCGGAGGTAGCGGGAGTATCCGCCGATGAGGAGCTTACAAACCTGATAAAATACCAGCATTCATTCAATGCTGCGGCAAGGTATATTAATGTCGTAAGTGAGATGCTTGAACACATAATTATGAGAATGTAAACCGTTTCACTGTTATTTTATAGTTACGAGGAGAGATTATGGGATCAACATTTTTTGGACTGAATATCGGTCAAACCGGCTTATATACCTATCAAGCCGCCCTTGATACCACCGCTCACAATATATCCAACTCGGAAACGGAAGGATATACAAGACAGGTAATGGGCCAAAAAGCAGGAAAAGCGCTGAGAATGAACAGTACCTATGGCATGGCGGGAACCGGTGTTACGGTCACGGGAGTAACCCAGCTTAGGGATGAGTATTATGATATCAAATACAGAATGAACAATACCATTCTTGGCGAGTATGCCACCAAGTCCTATTATATGACCGAGATAGAGCATTATTTCAATGAAATCACCCTGGAGGGCTTTACAACCACATTCGATTCCCTGTACAACAGTCTCCAGGAATTGGCGAAAAATGCCGGCAGCCTTACCGCCCGCACCCAGGTAATCAATTACGGCAAAAGCCTTACGGATTATTTCAACTCGTTATCGGAAAACCTGAAGAACATCCAGGATGAGTGTAATTTTGAGATGCGGAACATGGTTGACAAGATTAATTCCATAGCACAGCAGATCGCATCCCTGACAAAGCAGATTAATACGCTTGAAGTAAGAGGCGGTAAAGCCAACGACCTCAGGGACCAAAGGGCGCTGCTGGTGGATGAGCTGTCCAACCTGGTAAACATATCCGTTACCGAAAACATAGCGGGTAATGAAACCGGTGTGACGAGCTACATAATAAAGATAGACGGACAAACCCTGGTGGATGGACCCAACTATTATACCCTTTACGTTGCTCCCAGGGAAAAGAAAATGAACCAGAACGACATTGACGGACTGTACGATGTTTATTGGTATAACGGACAGAAATTTAACCTGGACAGCCAGAATCTTGAAGGAGCGCTTAAAGCCTTATATGAGGTCAGGGACGGCAATAACAGGTTAAACCTTCAGGGAAAGGTTACGGCATATGCCGGCGATAATTTCATAACGGTAACAGGCACCAATATTAATGAGGTCGAAAGACTTAACATACCGGAAACCGGTGTTATAACCATTGGCAACCAGGAATACAAATATGCGGGCTTTGAAATCGTAAAGGATGAGGACAGCGGAGAATTTGTCTATTATTTTGAGCTGGAGCAGCAGCTGTTGACGGATGCCATAGATACCACCGCTTCGATCGGAAGCAGCATTAATTACAAGGGAATCCCTTATTACTTGGACCAGTTGAATTTCTTCATCAGAACATTTGCAAGGGCTTTCAACGATTTACACAGGACGGGAAGGGATCTTAACAATAATCCCGGCATGGATTTCTTCACGGCAACAAACAAGGTAAACGGAAGGGAATATGTATTTGGGCCGTATGTAGGATCGGACGATTATTACTATTATGACTATAATACATTCAATTCAAAAACGGGAAGCTTTTATGAAGCTGTTCCGGATGATAAGCCTTTGTACGCATCATATTATTTTATGACAGCGGAGAATTTCACCATAAACAGCAAGCTGATAGATGATCCGTCTCTGTTTGCCGCCGCAACCGATGTGATAAACGGTATTGACAATAATGACGTGGTTGAAGCCCTGATTGCTTTAAAAACAAAAGAAACAATGTTTAACCAGGGTGAACCCGGAGGATTCATGAATGCGCTGGTTGCCGATATCGGTATAGATACGAAGAAGGTTAGCAATTTTACAGCCAGCCAGGAGAACATACTCAGGGCCATAACAAATCAAAGGCTGTCAATATCGGGAGTGGACCTGGATGAGGAGGCCATGAACCTCATACGTTTCCAGAATGCATATAATCTGTCCGCAAAAGTCATATCGGTTATGGATGAGATCTATGACAGGCTGATATTGTATATGGGAGCATAACAACCCGCAGGAATATACAGGGTAACAGCCATGGGCGTTGAGCACTGAGCCGGCGCCATGGATTCAAGGTGGAGGTGCATTATGAGAATTACAAACCGAATGATGACAAACAATATGCTTAATAATATAAACAAGAACAAGCTTAATGTATCAAAGTATGAGGAACAGTATTCCACCGGCAAGAAAATCCAGAAGCCGTCGGATGACCCCATTGTTGCAGTACGGGCATTAAAGATGCGGACAAATCTTGCCGAACTGAATCAATATTATGAAAAGAATATACCGGACGCGGTTTCATGGATGGAGTTAACGGAAGGCGCTCTGTCCAACATAAATGATATACTAAAGAAGATCAACACCCTGTGTGTCCAGGGAAGCTCGGACACCCTGACGGCTTCGGACAGGAATTCCATAGTGCAGAACCTTGTGGAGCTTAAAAACCAGATATACGAGGAGGGCAATTCCAATTACGCAGGCAGGTATATTTTCACAGGATTTAAGACGGACAGCTCGCTAACCTTCCTTGAAGACACAGATAATTTGAGGTATGATATAACCGAGAATTTCATTGGTGCCGATATAGAATCGATAGCCAGGGTTTCCGGCTCGTATGAGATGGGTGATTATGATAATCCGATGGTGGATTTCGATACACCTCCGCAGTTGGAGAATACCTACAGGCTCAAGCTGTCATATGACAATCTTGACTACATCGTAATTGACAGCATTCGTTATTCCAAACCCTTGCCGGGCGGCGGATCGGAAGAGCAGCCGTTATTTACAAATATAAAAACGGTTTCAGTCAACGACCCCAATGCGTATGTGCCTGACGATACACCGCCGGGAATAAATTTCATCTATGAAACCGGTGAACTGATTCTTCATAAGAATGTTTATGAAGAATTCAGAACGGCGGACAATATTCAGATAACATACACAAAATCCGCCTTTGAAAAGGGAGATCTCAAACCAGAGCACTATTTCAACTGTGTTATGGTCGATACCGCAAGACCCGAGAAACCTCCGGTTAATTATGTCAAGCAGAAACAGGAAATCAAATATGAAATAAACTACAACCAAAAACTTGCCATAAATACGGAAGGATCGGATGCCATCTCTCACAAGATTGGAACGGTCATTGACGATATTGTAAAAAGCGTGGATGATGTGATTCAGACGGAAAGCAAAATTGCCGAAGTCAAAAAGCGAATGCAGGACATTAACCTAACGGAAGACCAGGTAAAACGATATGAAAAGATGCTGGAACAGTTGGAAATCGAGCTGACACTTAAAAAGGAGGTAATGCAAAAAGCTTTTGCAAGGGGCATAACCTGCTCCAACGAGGAACAGGATCGTGTGAATGTTGCTATAGCGGACCTCGGCAGCAGGCATTTCAGGCTTAATCTGACCGAGAACCGTCTGTCAACCCAGCAGGTGGATTTTAAGGAGCTTCTTTCAAGGAACGAGGATGTGGATATTGTGGAAGCCCTCATCAATTTCAACGCGGCGCAGATATTATATAACTCATCATTATCGGCCGCCGCCAGGGTTGTACAGAATTCGCTGCTTGATTTTCTATGATCCTGTAATCATATAATATTGGCAGAACGCAGTGCCATAAAACAATCTCTTGAAAGGGGAAAGCCATGTTAGTAAAAACTAAGCATTTTGGAGAAGTTGATCTTGACGAAAATAAAATACTTGAGTTCGACCAGGGGATACTGGGGTTTGAGGATAATAAGAAATACGCCATAATATACGACAGTGAAAGCGGGGAAAGGCCCGATATTTCATGGCTTCAGAATATTGAGGAGCCGGCGCTTGCCATTCCGGTAATCAGTCCGTTTATCATCAAGCCCGATTATAACCCGACGGTAGAAGACGCCCAACTGGTTTCCCTTGGGGAGCTTACCCCGGAAAACCTGGTGATACTGGTCTCCGTTACAGTGCCCTCGGACATTACAAAGATATCGGTTAATCTTAGAGCGCCTTTTATTATTAATGCGGATACAAGGAAAGGATGCCAGGTTATAGTGGAAAACAATGATTATGAAATAAAGCATTATATTTACGAAAAACTCCGGGCAATAAAGAGTGAGAAGGGGGGCAAATAATGTTAGCCCTGTCCAGAAAAGTTAATGAATCAATAATGATTGGAAATGACATCGAGATTACGATATTGGAAATCAAAGGGGATCAGATAAAAATCGGTATCAGCGCGCCAAAATCCGTGCCAATTTATCGTAAAGAGATCTATCTTCAGATAATGGAATCAAACAGGGAGGCCGCTTCCGCCCAAATAAGCGAAAAAGATCTGAAGAAACTATTTGAGTAGCATAAGATATAAAGCTTTCAGCATAATGTGCCGATATATTATATACAACAGGGATACTATGCCATTTAACCGGCATTATACTTGAAAAGCTGCGTAAAATTCAAGGACGATAAATAATATATTGGATATTTAAATCACACGGAGGTGTAAAAAATGGCTTTAGAGGTAGTCAAGACATCGGCATATCAGGCAAACACCGCCTCGGCAGCATCGACATATGATGCCGGCGGGTTTAAGAGTGCTGATGTCAATTATGATTCATTAAGGAATTTAACTTCAGCAAACTACCAACAAACAGCCGATAAAGAAGAGAAAGAATTATCGGCAACCGAAAGGCATATTAAATCCGAAATTTCCAAGGCCAATCAGAGACTCAAAAGCAATAATATAAGATGCGAATTTGGCTATCATGAGGAAACGAAACGGGTAACCATCAAGGTATACGACAAGGAAACCGAAGAGATAATTCGGGAGATTCCCCCTGAGAAGACGCTGGAAATGATAGAAAAAATATGGGAACTTGCGGGTTTGCTGGTTGACGAGAAAAGATAGGAGGGGTAATCATGGCAATGAGATTATCCGGATTAGTCTCCGGCATGGATACAGAGGCTGTTATCGCCCAATTGATGAAGGTGCAAAGCCTTAAAACCCAAAAAATAAAGAACAACATTACGACCACCGAATGGAAACAGGAAAAGTGGTCTGCTCTAAATGCGAAGATATACGCCCTGTATACCGGAGCTTTGTCCAAGATCCGTCTGCAGAGCAGCTATAACATCAAAACGGCGGCATCCTCCAACACCGCCAAGATAGAAGTAAAAGCCGGAGCCAATGCCCCTGAAGGTACTCATCAGATCAAGATTAAGCAGCTTGCCAGCTCGCAGTTTGTTACGGGTTCAAAGCTTGGAACAGATATTAACGGTAAAGCAATAACAGCCGGCACCAAGCTTGCGGACCTTGGATTCGATGTTACGGAAGGCACAGCCATCCATATAAAATATGGGGACAAGCAGGTGGACCTTGAGGTAAGAGGCAGTACCACGGTTGGAGATTTTTTGTCCGCCCTGCAGAGTGCCGGTTTAAATGCAAATTATGATACGTCGCAGAAGCGTTTCTTTATCAGCTCAAAGGCAAGCGGCAAGGAGAATGCATTTGAGATTACGGCATCGTCATCGGAACAGGTTCAGGCAAGAAACTTAATAAGGGACTTTTTAGGCTACGATTCATTAAGCAGCGCAGATAAAAGCAAGGTAAACGGATATCTTGATTCATATATAAACAGCACCCTTACCACCGAAGACAGGGAAGCACTAAGAAACAGCCTGCTGGATATGAAGCATAAGCAGGTCAGGGCTAAGTTTATTGAAGATTACATATCTGATGAGGACAATATATCCGTGGTAACTGCCGAGGTCAGAGCGGAGCTTGAGGCTCAGCTTGAGGAAGGGGAAACCTTGGACGAAGAGGCAGTTAAGGCGGCAGTAAAGGAAAGGCTTAAGACCGACGCGGAAGCTGCCGTATCGGCTTTATACGACGAGTGGAAAAACGGCGAGGCAGGGGAAGACAACGTATTTTTGCTTGCCGGGCAGGAGCTTGACGCGTTGTTGGCCAATTACGCAGGCGCAAACAGCGAGCCTGTTTCCCAGGCTGGCAGTCTTGTTAGTCTCGGACTTGGAGAAATAGTAAGGGACGAGGAAGGCAATGCAGTACTGAACGGAAATCCCAATGCCGTTCTTGTCCAGGCCTCCGATGCCATTGTCATTTATAACGGCGCCGAGCTTACGTCTTCATCGAACAATTTCTCGGTTAACGGCCTTACATTCACCTTGAAGGGAATAACAGCGGGACTTGATACTGCGGGTACCGAGGATGACGAGGTTATAACCCTTACAATATCCAACAACACCCAGGCCGTGTATGACATGATAAAGGATTTCATAAACTCCTATAACGAAATCCTTAAGGAAATGAACGACGCATATTATGCGGAGTCGGCCAGGGGATACGATCCTCTTACCGATGAAGAAAAGGAAAAGATGACCGAAGCGCAGATTGAAAAATGGGAAAATAAAATCAAGGACGCGCTTCTCAGAAGAGACGATACATTAGGAAAACTGATAGATATCATGCGTTCCACCCTCAGCGGAAGCGTAAACGTAAACGGCAAGACCATGTCGCTTTCCAGCATAGGCATTACCACGCAGGGCTATTCGGAAAAAGGTATCCTTCACATACTCGGGGATGAAGATGACAAATCCGTATCAGCATCAGAAAACAAGCTTATGGCGGCACTCACCAACAATCCCGAGGAGGTTATGGAGATTATAACCACTCTGACAGGAAAACTTCATTCCGCGCTGATGGACAGAATGAAGAGTACATCCTTAAGCAGTGCGATGACGGTTTATAACGACAAGGAACTGTCAAAGACCTTGAAGACTTACAAGGATGATCTTACCAAGATGGAAAAGAAGCTGGCCGAGGTGGAGGAGAAATATTACAGGCAGTTTGCGGCCATGGAATCCGCCCTGGCACAGATCAACTCCCAGAACTCCGCATTGATGTCAATGCTTGGTATTAATGCCGGTCAGTTTTAAAATCAGTATTAGATAGACTGGAGGAAACAATATGTCTGTAAATGCTGCAACAGTGTATAAGGACAATAAGGTTTTAACAGCTTCCCCCGCGGAACTGACACTGCTGCTATACGAAGGAGCCATTAAGTTCTGCAATATTGCAATTATGGCGCTGGAAAAGGAAGACCTGGAAAAGGCACATAACAATATAATTAAAGCTCAGAAAATCATTATGGAATTAAGAGCAACCTTGGACTTTAGATATCCTCCCGCACAGCTCTTTGAAATGATTTACGACTACATATACCGCAGACTTATCGAGGGAAATATTAAAAAGGATAAAGCAATCATAGAAGAGGCTCTGGAGTTTATCAGGGAAATGCGTGATACTTGGAAGGAAGTTATGAAACTGGCGAAGTAATATTTAGCCATGGTATTAAAGGAGCATGGGATGGAACTCAATAATAATGCGAAGGAAACCTATATTCAGCTGCTGATTGATTCGCTGAAGAAAAAGCGGGGAATCCTTGATGAACTGATGATGGTCACGGAGAGACAGCGTGAAATCATCGACTCCGAGAATTTCAGGGAGGACGAGTTCTTGGAGACCATATCTTTAAAGGAAGGCTTCATTAAAGAGCTTGTTGATCTGGATAAAGGATTTGAAATGGTTTATGAACGCATAAGAGAGGAACTGAATGAGAACCGTAAGGATTACATCCCTCAAATTACGGCTCTTAAGGAGCTTGTTACCGTTGTTACCGACCTCAGCGTAAAGCTTCAGGCCCTGGAAAAAAGCAATAAGGCCAAGCTTGAAACTCTAATGGTCAACCAGAGGAAAAAGATTAAGAACCTAAGACTTGGCAATGAGACGGTAGCAAGCTATTACAAAAATATGTCAAACCAGTCGGAAGGCCGGTCATATTTTTACGACAAGAAGAAATGACATAAATTTTTAAAATAAGTATAAAGTTTTATAAATCCAGTCCGATATATATTATGTAAGAAATCTCTTCGGCTTTTGTCGAGGAGATAAAATAAACCAAGTGGCAAGGATGCCACAAAATAATATTCAAGGAGGAATAGTGTATGATTATTCAACACAACATGGCAGCAGCCAACACAAGAAGACAGCTTGGTATTACTGTCAACAACATTGCAAAATCAACAGAGAAGTTATCATCCGGTTACAAGATCAACCGTGCCGGTGATAACGCCGCAGGATTAACGATATCCGAGAAGATGCGCGGACAGATCAGAGGCCTTGAGCAGGCTTCCACCAACGCACAGGACGGTATATCATTAATCCAGACAGCTGAAGGTGCTCTTAACGAGACCCAGGCTATTCTGCAGAGAATGAGAGAGCTTGCTGTACAGGCAGCGAACGATACCAACGTATCCGCTGACCGCAGAGCCATCAAGAAAGAGCTTGAGGCATTGACAGCAGAGATAACCCGTATTGGCAACCAGACCGAGTTCAACAAGATGAAGCTGTTGGACGGCACATTCAGCAACAAGAAGCTTCAGGTTGGTGCCAACAAGAGTCAGATTATATCGTTTGGCATAAGCGATATGAGAGCTTCCGCTCTGCTCATCACGGGTGTTGCTTCTGCAGTATCAACTCATTCCGGTGCAACCGGAGCAATCTCAACAATCCAGGCAGCTCTTGACAATGTATCCGAGCAGAGGTCCGCTCTCGGTGCATTGCAGAACAGACTGGAACACACAATTGCAAATGCTGACAATACCGCTGAGAATCTGCAGGCTGCTGAATCCCGTATCCGTGACGTTGATATGGCTAAAGAGATGGTTAAGTTCGCAAAGGACACCATCTTACAGCAAGCCGCTCAGGCTATGCTTGCTCAAGCCAATCAGCAGACACAGGGTGTACTTGCATTGCTGCAGTAACAGTAGTTTCATCTTAGTATTATTAAAACATAAAAAAGGACTGACTTATAGTCAGTCCTTTTTTAGAAAGAGAATGGAGATATGAACATGAGCCAAAAAAGCATAGCCGAAGCAATTGAAGCAATAAGCAGAGTAACAGCACTGTTTTACCAAAACAGGATCGAAGAAGGATATAAAGAACTGGAAAAGGCATTAACCGCATTAAATCAAATGGTAAGCGCATTAGCCCTGGAGACCCGGGAGGGCGGAGGCGTTATGCTCGATGAAGTAAGGCTTAATGAAATCCTGACGGATGCACTTAATGCTTTAAAAGACGGGGATACCATACTTTTTGCCGATATATTCGAATATGATTTGAAGGAACTGCTTTCCCAGTCCATTAATCAGGAGGATTAATGGCTTTTATTAGCTTTATATGATTGACAGGGAGTAGGAACTATGAATTATTATGACCTGAATATGGAATTAATCAAAAAAAATCATGATTACTTATATAAGAACCTGATAAAGGACGGCATCAGCCATACGAACAGGCTTGATGCCATTGAGACCGTTAAGGCAAGAGACGGCGAAAACATCCTGTTGATTACTTATAAGGGAAATACATACAGGTTAAACAGCATGTACAGGCCGGTGGAAGAAGCGAAAAGATGGAGCGAGCAGTATAAATTCCAGAATATAAAAACGGTAATTTCAATGTTCGGTATAGGCAATGGGATATTTGCCCGGGCAATCATTGAAAGAATGGACGAGAGCCAAGTATTGGTTTTATACGAGCCTTGTTATGATATTTTCATTCATGTGATTAACAACTATGATTTATCGGACATCTTATCCGATAAGAGAATTCTTATTGCTGTTGAAGGGGTTAATGATTTTGAATTCCACCTGGCAATTCAAAGCCTGATTGATGTAACCAACATAAAATCACAGGTACAGTTGATATATCCGAACTATGACCATATATTTACGGAGAGCTGCGTTAAATTCTTCAAAGAGATAAAAGACAGCATGACATCCAGCAGGATAAACATTAATACTATTATCAAGCTAAGCGAAAGAAGCATTTATAACTTATTCAAGAATTTAATCTATCTGCCGAATTGCATGACATTAAATGATTTAAAAAACTATATCCCGACGCATTTGCCTGCGATTGTTGTAGCGGCGGGACCGTCTGTGGAAGAAAACATCGAGGATTTGAAAAGGGCAAAGGGTAAAGCCGTCATATTTGCCTGTGACCGCATTCTTGAATACCTGCTGGATAAAGGGGTTGAACCGGATTTTGTTGTAACGGTGGACCCTATGAAGGAGCGCAGGCATTTCTCATTAAGAGATGATGTAAGTGTCCCATTGATATGTACCATACATGCCAATCATGATATATTAAGACACCATGTCGGAGAAAAGATATTCTGCACAAGCAATTTCCTAGTTAAAGAGATACTTAACATGTTAGGAAGGGAAGCGTCCAATATTCCAACCGGAGGATCGGTTGCCGTTTCCGCTTTCTCGGCATGTGTCAACCTGGGCTTTAAACGGGTTATATTGGTCGGACAGGACCTTGCATACAGCGGAAATGTCAGTCATGCCGGAGGAGAAGTTGACGCCAGGGGTGAAAATGATTATATCCTGATTGAAGGCATCGACGGCAATATGATAAAATCAAGATATGACTGGAAGGAGTTTGTTATAGAATACCAGGATTTAATAGCGGTGAATCCCGATGTAGAGGTTATTGATGCCAAAAGAAGAGGAGCAAGGATCAAAGGGACCGTTGTCATGCCGTTAAATGAGGCACTGGAGCAATACTGTCCGGCAGATGACCGGATTGAAAGCATTGAATTTGGAAATAGGGTTATCGCCGACCGGAAGATTATTGATAATATTGTCGCTTATCTCGAAGGATATATTCCCGTTCTGAAAAGAATATCCGATGAAGCCGAAACAGCGGTCAGAAAATGTAATATTGTTATAAGGGATAACGGTAGAGGGTTATCCGGGAAAAACATAAACGACAGCTTAAAGAGGCTAAAGCAGATAAACAGCTTCATAAGAGAACAGGAGATATATAATTTAATGGACAGTTATATAACTTCCGTTACAGCCAACCAATTGTCCGAGCTTCTTATTGTTTCGGAAAACGAGGAGGAATATAATTTGTCCACATTCCAGAAATCCAAGATTATATACGAAGCGGTTATTGACGCATCCAAATATATTATGAAGATGATTAAAGAGGCCATTGAAGAACTCAAAAACCATGGATGATACCGGGAGGCAATTTTAGAATGAATAATCCGGAAAACGATTACCTTAAGATAAAGCAAGGCGGACAAAGATTTGTTTTTGATATAGACGGAGTAATCGCTCGCCAGGCCAAGGATAACAATTATGCCCTAGCGGAGCCGAATAGGGAAATGATTGATATTATAAACAAATTATATGATATGGGAAACCATATTGTTTTATTTACCGCAAGAGGTTATGTTACCGGCATTGACTGGTCTTCGGTTACGAAGGAACAGCTGTCAAAATGGGGTTTGAAGTATCATGAGCTTCATTTCGGCAAACCGAATGCGGACTACTATGTTGACGACAGGATGCTGCCGGTTGATTTTCTGTATAAATACTTCGGAGAGCATGCTGATCAATAAAAATGTATGATTAAACACAGATGCAAAATTACTTCCGGTACGGAAGAGAAAGGTGGGGCATATGAATAAAACCATTGAATATAAGAATCCGAGATTAATAGCCGAAATTGGCTGCAATCACAAGGGAGACATTGACATTGCCGTTGAGATGATAAAGATAGCCAAAATCTTCTGTGAGGTAGACGCAGTAAAATTTCAAAAGAGAAACAACAGAGAATTATTAACCGAAGAACAATATAATGCGCCTCATCCAAACCCTTATCATGCGTACGGGGCTACATACGGAGAACACAGGGAGTTTCTGGAATTTACGGCGGAGCAGCATAAATTCCTCATGGAAAAATGCAAAGAATTTGGAATCACTTATTCCACGTCCGTATGGGATATGACTTCGGCAAAGGAAATAGCCGCTCTGAATCCGGTTATGATTAAGGTGCCGAGCGCGTGCAACAACCATTATGAGCTGCTATCCTGGCTATGCGACAATTATGGCGGCGAAATCCATGTTTCGGTGGGAATGACGACCAGGGAAGAAGAAGAAAAGCTGGTAAAGCTGTTTGAATCCAAGGGAAGAAACAAGGACCTGGTATTATATTCATGCACCTCGGGTTACCCGGTGCCTTTTGAAGATGTTTGCCTGCTGGAAATCAGCCGGCTGGTGGATACATACGGATCGACAGTCAAGGAAATAGGATTTTCAGGACACCATAACGGAATAGCCATTGATATTGCCGCCTATACCCTGGGAGCGACCGTTATCGAAAGGCATTTTACCCTGGACAGAACATGGAAGGGGACCGACCATGCCGCATCCCTTGAGCCGGACGGACTGAGAAGGCTGAAGAGAAACCTTGTGGCTACATATAAGAGCCTTACGTATAAATCCGAAGAGGTTCTGCCCATCGAGGCGGAACAAAGAAATAAGCTGAAATACAGGAAACATTCCTGATACAGGTGTTTAGCATGGGAAAAACAATTGCGTTCATTCCGGTCCGTGGCGGAAGCAAATCAATACCGCTAAAAAACATAAAAATAATAAACGGAAAGCCGTTGGTTTTCTGGACAGTACTTGCGGCACACAATTGCCCAGGAATTGATGAAATATATGTCGCAACCGACAGCAGGGAGATTGCCGACACGGTAAATGGTTTTAGTTTTGAAAGGGTCAAGGTTATAGGCCGCAGTCCGGACAGCGCAACAGATACGGCAAGTACGGAAAGCGCCATGCTGGAGTTTGCGGATAACCATGATTTTGATGACATAATTTTGATACAGGCAACTTCTCCGCTGTTGACCTCCGGGGACCTGGCCAGAGGCTTAAAGGAGTATGCCCGCGAGGATGTGGACAGCGTTCTGTCCGTGGTCAGGCAGAAAAGGTTTATCTGGAGCAGTGACGGCAGGCATGTAAAACCTTGTAATTATGATATTTTTGCGCGGCCCAGGCGCCAGGAGTTTGACGGGTTCTTAGTTGAAAACGGAGCTTTTTATATTACCTCGAAGGAGCTGCTGTTAAAGAGCGGATGCAGGATTTCCGGAAGAATTGCGGCTGTGGAAATGAGTGAAGAGACTTATTTTGAAATTGACGAGCCTTCCGACTGGATTATTGTAGAAGAACTTATGAAGCATAAGGGATTGCAGCAATAAAAGGTACGGTTTATGATAAACCGGCCAGCATAAGAAAGATACAGGGTAGAGGTTATGATATCAATATGTATGATAGTTAAAAATGCGGAAAAGCACCTGGCAGGCTGCCTCAAAGCGTTGATGCCCCTGGGATATGAAATTGTGGTTGTGGATACCGGTTCTACGGACGGCACTAAGCAGATTGCCGGAGAATATACCGATAATGTTTATGATTTCGTCTGGCAGCAGGATTTTTCAGCGGCCAGGAATTTTAGTATAAGCAAGGCATCAAATGAATACATACTTGTGATAGACAGTGACGAGGTGCTTGAGCATTTTAACAAGAAAGAGGTGGAAAGGCTAATCAGGCAGAATCCTGAAGGTGTAGGAAGACTGGTCATAAAGGACAGGTTTGAAAGAAACGGGGAGGTCTTTCGGGTTAACAGCCGGGTTGCCAGGTTATTTTCGAAAAGGTTATATCAATACAAAGGTAAGATTCATGAACAGCCGGCCCATATAGGAGAGGGCGAAATCCGGTACTATAATATTCCGGTGGAGGTAGACCATAGAGGTTACGACGGTACACTGGAAGAGCGGAAAAACAAAACTAACCGTAACATATCATTCCTGCTTAGGCAGCTTGAAGAAGAGGGCGACGACCCCTATACAATGTATCAGCTGGGGAAGTCATATTATATGCAGGAGGATTACAAAACGGCTGCCGAATGGTTCGATAGGGCATTATATTTTGACCTTGATCCCGGGCTGGAATATGTCCAGGATATGGTAGAAAGCTATGGATATGCCCTTCTGAATTCCCAGCAGTATGAAAAAGCAATGCAGCTTTTGGGTGTATACGATGAGTTTGCCGTAAGCGCGGATTTTGTCTATCTTATGGGCTTAATTTTTATGAACAACGCAAAGTTTTCGGAAGCGGTTGAGGAGTTTATAAAAGCAGCAGGAATGAAGAACTGCAGGATGGAAGGAGTAAACAGTTTCAGGGCGTATTATAATATTGGTGTGATATATGAGTGCCTTGGCATAATTGATAAGGCAATATATTATTATAAAAAGAGCGGCAATTATGGGCCGGCGCTGTCAAGGCTGGAGCAGTTAGGGCATAAGTAACTGCGGTGGTATATTTTAGGCGGGTGAATGGTTATGACATATGCGCTGATATTTGCCGGCGGAACCGGATACGGCTTGGGTCCGGGCTCAAAACCGAAGCAGTTTTTGGAGCTGTACGGCAAACCGGTTATAATTTATACATTGGAGCATTTCGAAAACCACAAGGATATTGACGAGATTGTGGTGGTATGCTTAGAGAGCCATATTGCAGAGCTGAAAAGACTGCTTGAGAGGTTTGGCATAACCAAGGTGTCACTGGTTGTGCCGGGCGGCAAAACAGGACATGACTCAATTTACCTTGGTCTTGCCGCCATGAAGGGCAGGGCTAAGGATGACGACATTGTTTTAATCCATGACGGAGTTAGGCCCCTGATAACCGAAGAACTGATTTCCGAAAACATGGAAGCGGTTAAAAAATACGGGGCGGCCATAACCGTAGAGCCCGCAAGGGAAAGCGTCGTACAGAGCGACGACTGGACGAAAATCAGTGATGTGACCAACAGGAACCACGTATATATAGCCAAAGCTCCCCAGTCGTTTTACTATAAACTTATACTGGACGCATATGAAAGGGCAAACATGGAAAACAGAAAAACCATAGATTCCGCCCAATTGTGCAGCTTATATGACATACCCATGTACATGGTGAGAAGCTCAAAAAACAATATTAAGATTTCAGTACCTGAAGATTACTACATGTTCAAGGCCTTGTATGAGGCCATGGAGAACCAGCAGATATTCGGCATATAAAGAAGGTTGATAAAATGAATACCGCGCTTGTTTTTGCCGGGGGAACCGGCAGAAGGATGAACAGCAGGGCCATACCAAAGCAGTTCATTGAAATACATGGGAAACCAATCCTGATATATACCCTGGAGCATTTTGAGTATCACGAGGAAATTGACAATATGGTGGTTGTCTGTCTTAAGGACTGGATAGAGAGATTCAAGGGGCACCTGCACAGGTTCGGAATAACCAAGGTTACCGATATTGTTCCCGGAGGAGAGACCGGGCATGATTCCATATATAACGGTTTGCTTGCAATGAAAGGGAAGGCAAGACCCGATGATATTGTGCTTATCCATGACGGGGTCAGGCCTTTAATTACGGACGAGCTTATATCCGAGAACATCAGAACTGTGAAAAAATACGGCAATGCCATTACGGTGGAGCCGTCCAGGGAAAGCGTCCTGATAAGCAATGACAGTGATTTTATCTCAAGAGTACCAAAGCTTAGCCAGATGTTTGTGGCAAAGGCCCCCCAATCCTTTTATTACAGCGATATAATGGATGTATATGACAGGGCACGGAGCGAAGGCTTTAAATCCATAGATTCCGCGCACCTTATGAATACATACGGCAAAGACCTTTATATGGTAAAAAGCTCAAGGAATAATATCAAGATTACCGAACCGGCCGACTACTACCTGTTCAGGGAGTTATGCAAAGCAAGCGAGAGCCAGCAGGTGTTCGGTATATAGCGCTGATGGGGAAAGAATTATGAGGATTCACATAAAAAGAAAGCTTTTAGATATAATACAAACGCTTGCGGATGCCAACAGTGCGATAGAAAAAAGCCTGGGGAAGGCGGATGCTTCCCACTTATGTGATGTGCTTACGGATTGCCAGCAGGGTGCAATCCATGTGGGTGAACAGATTGAAGCCTCGGAAGGAGAGGGTACGCGGGTTGTATCCCTGCTTGAGGAGTATTGTGAAGAGGTTTACTGGCTGAGCCTAAGCCTTCATGATATCGGTAAGGCAAAAGGCCATATAAAACGGCTGGGCAGGTTGCTTCTTGACATACTTGACGGAATTAAAAACGATATAAAAAATGACAAGCTTGAAATTGTGTTTCTCCCGTACAGCGCTTCCATGTGGGACAGCCTTGAAAGCGTGTGGATGGCGGCGGACAAAAGTGAGAACTGCAATGCTTATGTCATTCCCATACCCTATTATGAAAAGAACCCCGATGGCTCACCGGGGAGGATGCATTATGAAGGGAATGAATTCCCCGGCTATGTCCCCATAACATCATGGGAAGAATATAGTATCGAAGAGCGGAAGCCGGATATAATCTATATCCATAACCCTTATGACAATTTTAATAAATCCACGACCGTCCATCCAAGGTTTTATACCAGGGAGTTGAAGAAACACACGGGCATGCTTGTCTATATACCATACTTCGTGTCGGACGGAAACGTACCGGTTCATTTCTGCGTTCTTCCAGGGACAATGTATTCCGACAGGGTTATTGTGCAAACCGAGGAGCAGCGCGGTACATATATTTCCGAACTGAAGAAGGTTGAAAAGGAGAACAATCTTTCAGGGGTATTCGGAAACCTTGAAGAAAAATTCCTGGTTTTAGGATCGCCCAAGTTTGACAAGGTCGCGGCCGCAACCAGGGAAAACGCCGAAGTGCCGGAGGAATGGAAAAGGTTGATTTATAAAGCCGACGGGTCAAGAAAAAAGGTGATATTGTACAATACAACAATTCAGGCATTATTAAAGCATAATGACGCATATCTTGACAAGCTTGAGGATACGCTTGGGTTTTTCTATGAAAATCGTGATGAGATTACGGTACTGTGGAGACCGCATCCCTTAATTGAGTCGACCATTTCTTCCATGAGGCCCAATTTGCTGGAAAGGTATATTAATATAGTTAATGATTATAAATCAAAAGCATACGGGATTTTTGACGACAGCGGGGACCTGCATAGGGCGATAGCCGTTTCGGACGCCTACTTTGGTGATGGTAGCAGCGTTGCGGCATTATATAAAGCAACTGGAAAGCCTTACATGATACAGAACATGGAAGTGAGGATAAACACGCTATGAGGTATGATGACAGGGACATGGTATGGAAACGGATTTGCGATGCCGGGGTTTTCTATATATACGGGGCACAGGTGGTTGCTTATGGTGTATATACGGCCATTAAGGAAGTTATAAATAAAAAACCCCGGGCATTTGTGGTCAGCTCCGTTGATAATAACCCTGCGTCGATAGAGGGAATTCCTGTATTGGAAATAGACGGAAACATTGACAAGGAAGCCTTAATCATTGTTGCCGTTCCTGAAATATACCATAATGAGATAAGGCAGAAGCTGTGGGATTATAACCTGCATAATTTATTGTTTGTGGATACCCATGTGGAGTATCTGGTAATGAGCAGGTATTTTAAAGAACGCGGTTATTTTTTATTATTGGAAGACTTGCCGCTTGCCGGCAAAGAAACGGGTACATCCGGGGTTTCTATATTCATGGCAAAGCACCATAACGACAAGCCCCTTAAGAAGAAATATGATATTTCCCCGTGGATAATACCCGTGCAGGCGGGAGCGGCTCTGACAGATGCAAGCGTAGCTGAGCTAAAGGATAATGCTGGTGATAACATATCGCATAAGAATTATAAGTACTCGGAGCTTTCGGTCACCTATTGGGCATGGAAGAACAGGGACGATGATTACCTGGGCATATGCCATTACAGGAGAATGCTGCTTCTTAATGATGACGATATCCGCAGAATAAAGCAAAACGGCGTAAATGCCGTGCTGCCCCTGCCCTTTGTGTGCCACCCGGATGCCTCAGGGCAGTATGGGCGGTATATTTCTGACGAAGATCAAGAGAAATTGTTCCAGGCATTATATGAAGTGTACCCCGAGTATTACAGCGCGGCAAAAAGCATACTTAAACAGCAATACCTCTATAACTATAATATGTTTCTTGCGGACAGGCAGACATTTAATAAATATTGTGAATGGATGTTTCCCGTGCTTGAACGGGCGGAAAAGCTATGCGAGACAAAAAGTGCGGAAAGAACGGACAGGTATCTCGGGTACTTTGGGGAAGTGTTGACAGCCGTGTATTTTCTATATAATAAAGACAATTTCAAAATCGCTCATGCCGAAAAAGTATGGATGGTGTAATTATGAATGACAAAATTGACATTATCGTGCCATGGGTTGACGGGTCCGACCCCGAATGGATAAGGGTTAAGGAGGAGTGCCTGCTAAGATACGGGGCGGAGGAAAAATCCGCGGCAAAAAACAGGTTTCAAAGCTGGGACAACCTGCAGTATTGGTTCCGCGCGGTTGAGAAGTATATGCCCTGGGTTAACAAGGTATTCTTCGTGACATGGGGGCATGTCCCGAAATTCCTTAATACGGAATATCCGAAGTTAAGGATTGTAAAACACGAAGAGTACATACCGGAGGAATATTTGCCCACTTTCAACTCAAACACAATAGAGATGAATTATCACCGGATTAAGGACTTATCCGAGAATTTTATAATATTCAATGATGATTTCTTCCCGCTTCAGCCGATAGAGGAGACGTATTATTTCAGGGATAATATTGTCTGTGATGAAGCGGTTGAGGGGATCATAATTCCGACCCGGATAGGCGGGGCATCCAATATGTTCAGGTATGTCCAGGTCAATAACATGATGATAATTAACAAGTACTTTAACAAGCGTGAAGTGCAAAAAAAGCATTGGGACAAATGGTATTGCGAGGATTACGGCGAGTTGCTTGAACGGACAAAATCCCTCAATTATTGGTATACCTTCCCCGGATTCCGGGATCCCCATGTTGCAAGCGCGATGAAGAAATCGGTGCTGGCGCGCTTGTGGGAACTGGAGGGAGAAGCGCTTGACAGGGCGTCAAGGAACCGCTTCAGGGCACATACCGACGTATCCCAGTACCTTATACGGTACTGGCAGATTTGCTCCGGAGAGTTTTATCCAAGGCGCACGCTCGGCAAGACGTACGAGGTGGATATGGAGAACTGCAGTGAGGTTGTCGATGTTATAAAGGGGCACAAGCAGCAGATGATAAGCATAAATGAAAACTGCGGCGAAGAAGAGTTTGAGGTAATCAAACAAGAAATAAATAAGGCATTTGAATATATATTGCCTGAAAAGTCTGGTTTTGAGAAATGAGGATTGCAAATGTATAAGGTATCTGTGGTTATCCCGGTATATAATGCGCAGGAATACTTGAGAGAATGCCTGGAATCAGTCAGGAACCAGACACTTAAAGAAATACAGGTTATTTTGGTCGACGACGGTTCCACGGACGGTTCGCGTAAGATTCTTGACGAATATGTTCAGAAAGATGATCGGTTTCTTCTTTTAAAACAGGAAAATCAATATGCAGGTACAGCGAGAAATAACGGTATGAGAAAAGCCTGCGGTGAATATATTTGCTTTCTTGATGCAGATGATTGTTTTGAGCATACCATGCTGGAAGATATGTATGAACAGGCTAAGGAACATAATTCCGATATTGTCATCTGTAACGGGTATTTGTTTGACTCAGTCACAAAAGAAATACAGGAGCCGACATGGCTTCTTAGAAGCGAATACACTACCGCCAAACCATATGATTTTTCGTATAAAGACGTGCCTGAAAGGATTTTCCAAATTACCATAGGCGTACCATGGAATAAATTATATAAAAGGTCTTTTGTCGAGGAAACCGGTATACAATTTCAAGAGATTAAAAGATGTAATGATGAGTATTTTGCCAATATGTCGCTTATTCTTGCCGGGCATATAGCCATATTAAATAAAAGACTGATTTATTACCGTATAAACAATCCCGACAGCTTGCAAGGAATGAGTAATCTTACCGAGCCTTCATTTGATTTTTATAAGGCTCTTATCGCCATACAGAATGAATTATATGCCAGGAATATATACCAATTGGTTGAAAGAAGCTTTGTGAGCAAATGTTTGTCATCCTGTATTGCAGCCCTAAGAAAGCAAAAAAGCTTTTATAATTTTTCCGCTGTTTATAATTTCTTAAAAGATAAGGCATTCGGAGATTTAAATATCGGAAAACATAGCAAAGAGTTTTACTACAGTAATTTTGACATATATTCCGATATTATGAAATATAGCCCGGAAGAGTTTTTGTTTAATGAGAATATGAAGTTTTTAAAAGGAGGTAAAGCGCATTACTTTTTTCCGTTTGCCAAATTGGAGGGGGTGCGCAATATAGCTTTATACGGCGCGGGTAAAGTCGGAAAGGCGTTTTGGCACCAGCTGACCAATAATAATTATTACCGCATGGCGGCGTGGTTTGATGTTAAATTTGAAGAGTATAAAAAGACAGGCTTGCCTGTAACAGATCCAAAGGATATCAGGAATCATGAATTTGACAAGATTGTAATTGCCATTGAAGACAGGAAGGTAGCCGAGTCGGTTTATAGATATATATCAGAACAAGGCATACCTGAAAGCAAGATTATCTATGGATTATAAAATATTGAATATGGGGCTTAATATAGCTAAAATTAACGGCGTGTGAAAATACTGAAAAATTTTGATTAAGTTTGAAGAAAAGGTAGCAATATGAATACTGAGAATATAAACATATTAATCTTTGGATGTTCCAAAAGAGCTGAAGGTATTGAGAATATAATAGAAAATATGAAAAAGGTCTCAATCATCGGATATGTAGACAATGACGACAAAAAGTGGGGCACTTATTATTTTAATAAAAAGGTTTATTCGCCGGATGACGCGTATGCTATTTATTCACAAAATGAATCGGTTTGTTTTTTGATAGCTCCGTTTAATTATATGCCTATTTATAAGCAGTTGAAATCCATGGGAGTGAATCGGATCTATGTGAATGTGTTTGAGCTGTTGGATAGTTTTGCATCTTTTAATCCCATAATAGGCGATTTGAATATCAATAATGGCAATAAAATTCTCCTGATTGGCAATGGCGGGCTTCCCAGGGAGGATGAATTGTATAGGTCGGGATTTATTTACAGGAGGATGGTCGCCTATAAAAACAATGGGGTGGAATTGGATGCCTATGGATATATACCTGTAATGGGCATAAACAAGTACGAATATGAAGGAAATATTATATATGAAGGTGACGGATATGGCCTTTCGTATTTGATGAGCCGCAATAATTACAGCAAAATCCTGCTGCATTTTCCCACGGAAGAGATTTTATATTTTATTGAAAAGTATATTGGTAAAACATGTAAGGTATACATATGGCTGCACGGTTTTGAGGTATTGAATTGGGAAAGAAGGGTATTCAATTATAGCGAAGAAGAAATTCAAGAGAATTATACAAAGCTAATGAAGCAGAATAAAGACAAAAAGGATTTTTTCAGCAGGATATTTCAAAAAAACAACTATAGCTTTGTATTTGTATCTAATTGGCTGAAAGACGTTGTGGAAGAAGATATAGGGGTATTGCCAAGGAATTATAGGATTATACCTAATTATATTGATGAAGAGTTATTTAGTTATCATGAAAAGAAAAGCACGGATGCCGCCAAGGTGCTCCTGGTAAAATCAAATAAAACACGCATGTATGCTAACGATATAGCGGCAAAGGCAATTGAGAGCCTGGCGGACAGGGAATGCTTTGAGCATATGGAATTTAATATATATGGTGACGGCAAGTTATTTTATGATAATTATAAAGAATTAATAGAAAAAAATTACCCCAATGTACATATTCATAAGCGATTTTTAAAACAATCGGAAATTGCCAAGCTTCATAAATCACATGGTATATTTTTATGCCCGACCAGGCAAGACACACAGGGAGTATCGATGTGTGAAGCCATGAGCAGCGGGTTGGTGGTAGTCACTAATAAGGTTGCGGCGGTCCCGGAATATATTGATGACACGGTTGGGATTTTGTGTGATTATGAGGATTACTTGGGAATGGCCGATGCAATAGAAAGGCTATATTATGACAGGGATTTGTTTTTGCAATATTCAAAAAAGGCTCCCGGTTTCATAAGGGAAAAATGCGGATTTGCAAATACCATACAGAAGGAATTGGATATGATTAACGAATAGTAAATACCCGGTGAGGGGAAAAAATGCTTGGAAAGCACCAAGTTGGAGGGAAAATGTGTAAAGTCACAATTGTTATACCAGTTTATAACACAGGGCTGTATTTAAAGAGGGCAATAGAAAGCTGCTTAATCCAAACATTAAGAGATATCGAGATAATTATTGTAAATGACGGATCTACGGACAATTCTTTGGAAATAGCAAAAGAATACGAATCATATGACGACCGTGTAAAGGTGGTTTCGACTGAAAACAGAGGTCTAAGTGAAGCCAGGAATACAGGTTTAGAATTAGCGAAAGGAAAATATGTTTATTTTTTAGATTCCGATGACTGGATTGAGGCTGAGGCCATTGAGCAATGCTATAATCATGCGGCGAAAAATAACCTTGATTTGGTGTTATTTGATTCAAAAGTGTCGGTTGAGGAATTAAGAGAATTCTCAAAGGAAATTAATCTTGACGCTTATAAGAGAGACCACATAATCGATAATCCGTATACTGTTATGTCCGGGAGGCAATTTGTCGAGTTATATGCTGATAAAAGGGGCACTCTTTTGCCGGCTTGGCTCGTGTTTGCAGACCGAAAGTTCTTAACGGATAATTATCTAAGATTTCTTCCGGGCGCTTATTATGAAGACGTTGCTTTTCATTTTTCGTGCATGATGGCTGCAGAACGGATTATGTATATTCCCAGGGCATTTCATACAAGAACATATAGGGATGGCTCCATTATGACTTCCGGCTTAAGTGTCAGGAAGGTCTGCAGTATCTATGAAATAACTAAAGAGCTTTATTCGTCGCTAACCATGTATGGCAAAGAACATGACCATTTATGGACGAATTACCTTATCCGGTTAACCAGGAACTTATATCGAACCGTGTTAGGAAATGTAACGAGAAAAGATATTGAAACTTGCCGGCCATATTCTGCGGAGATACTTAGACTGCAAAAAGAAGCCGTAATATTATATTATAAAGTCTTATCCCTTACGGGAGAAAAACCGGGCATTATACGAAGAACACTGGAATTTATAGAAGAAGTTGTTACGCCTTTTGGCTGGATTTCAGAAGAAATAATAAACATTGCCAGGGAAGTTGTTTCGAAAAGGGATAAAATTATATACAAGATATTCGGCAGCCTGCCGTTAAATGAAGAAAAAAAGAAAATAGGGATTTATGGCAGCGGGAAGCATGCCGAGTATATATTGAGAAAATACAAAGAAATGCTTGGCGATATTAAGGCGGACCTAGTTTTTATCGATACTTACAAGAAGAGTTTTCATGATAAATTTTATAATTATGATATTATAAATATAGATGATTTAAAGACTGTTGATATCTCCGAAATTATTATTTTATCTTATTTATATGAAGATGAGATGTATAACAATATTGTCTCGCGATATGGGAACAAGTATAAAATACATAAAATTTATAACGGCGACAAAGAACCGATTGATTCCGGCAATTATTTGAAAATATACAACCGGCTTAACAGGTATTATAGCTTTGGACGCAAAAGAATAATACTTATGTATACACCGCTGCATACAAATATTGGTGACCATATGATTGCAGAAGCGTCATTTAAGTTTTTTGCCGGGTATTTGCCGGATTACGAAGTATCAGAAATTACAAGCAAGCAATATGCCAATTACAGGGACGCGGTAGTCTATCAAACGAATGTCGATGACATCGTGGTTATAACAGGTGGAGGCTTCATCGGTTCCTTATGGCCCAGCGGGCAATATGTATATGAGATAGTAAAAGACTTCCCGGACAATAAAATAGTTATTCTGCCTCAGACCATGTATTTTAATGAAAATGAGGAGGGAGAGAGGCACAAAAAGCTTGCCAATGAGATTTTCAACAAGCATCGGGACCTGAGCATATGCTGGCGGGAAGAGATTTCTTTGAGCCGATCAAGAGAATATATAGGAGAAAATGTAAAATGCTATCTAATGCCGGATATGGCCTTAACATTAAATTATTCCCATGAACAGAGACAACGGGAAGGGATACTCTTATGCTTAAGAAGCGACAGGGAAGGGCTCTTATCCGATATTCAAAAAAGGGCAATTAAAGAGTATTTCTTAAATAAAGGGGAAATAGTTAATGAATCTTGTATGCGTTGGGACGTTCCCATTAAACAGGAACACCGGGATGAAGTAATTAAATCAAAAATAAATGAAATAAAAAGCCATAAGCTGGTCATTACGGATACCCTTCACTGCATGATTTCCTGCGCAATCAGCGGTACTCCTTGTATCGCAATAGACAACATCAGCAGTAAGGTGAAAGGCGTATATAGTACATGGCTTAAGGACATTAAATATATTCGATTTGTTAGTTCATATGAAGATATTTTCTCTATTTATTATGACAGTTGGGAAGAGCTGCACAAAAAGAATTATTATACGAAGAATTATGAAGAGTATTTAAAAAGACTGGCAAATATAATTAAAGGTGAAAGGTAACGCTTATGAAACCTGTTGATAATTTGCAGCCGTTATATATGAATGCGGCATGTATAGTCGATGAATGGATCTATTTCACAACATCCAACAGCAGCCGGCTGTTTAGGCTTAATTTAATAACAAATAACTTGGAAGCCCTTCATTTATTAAGAGGCACCAAGAACGGCGTGAAGTTTTCAGGCCTTTATTATTATAAAGGCATGATATGGATGATTCCATGGTATGCCGATATGTTTTATATTTATCATATAGAAAATTCAAGAGTAGAGCAATTACCGATACCATATGAAGTTTCTGAATACAGTGATTCAAAGCAATTCCGTAAGCCTGTTATCCGGGGAAAATATTTATGGCTGCTTCCTCGCGAGTATCCCGGAATTATTAAGGTGGACATGGAAGAAAAAAGCTATGAAATTTACGATAGATGGCCGCCAAACGCGTCATTCAATAAAACAAGCAAAATGAATTTTAGGATGATGGCATTACATGGGGATAATATTTACTTGTTTAATGATGCATGCAGCATGAGTATAAAACTATCCGCGGAATCAGGGGAAATGACGGAATGGAAAGAAGGATATAATCGTTCGTTTGGCACGGTTTGCAATAATAAATTGTATACATCTCCTGTAAAAAAATATGAACCGGTAAAAATTATTGCTCTTGACAGTGACGAGGCCGCGGCAGATGTAGCGCTTCCCGGCAAGATATGGGAGAACCTGGACCAATATTTATATTGCTATTGGTATGCTAAAACTATAAATAATAAAGTTTTCTTTATGCCCCATGAGGCAAACGGTATAATAGTGCTGGATAAAGAAACCGAAAAGGCCGATATTCTTGATATAGATATTTCAAACTATAAAACCGTCAGGCAGCATAAGAATTATGCCGTATATGATATCTTGGAATATAAAGACATGTACTTAACAATACCATATCAAGGTAACAAGATTGTATTATTCGGCAGCAGCGGCATAGCAGAAAAGGAATATTTATTGGAAACTGATGACAGGTATGTATATACTTCATTTAACGAGAATGAGCGGTTTAATTTAAGCAATTATACGGACATCATAAGATGTGCGGATTTTAAAAAGATTAAATGGAAAAACGACCGCCATGATACGGTAAATAAAAATATTGGGTATAGCATACATAATAAAATATCAGGGGAATTAGACGATGTATAAAAAATATGACGAATTAATGAAAAATAACCCCAACGTGGTTATTTGGGGTACTGGCAGAACAATGAGAAAATACATCGGTAAAATCGATCCGTCTCTTAGAATCAGGTTTTTTGCGGACACATACCGGCAAAAATGGGGAGTGTATCCTGCCAAGGAAATCGATTGCGCATACAGTAATTTAATCTGCAAATCAAAAGATGAAATTCAAAGCGGCGACGTTGTTTTTATTGCTATAGAAGCCGAAAAGGATATTGGGATTGTTGCCGCAGAACTTGATAAAAAAGGGATATCCTACTGCCATATTATTGATGCCGTACATGCCTACATGCCCGTATATGATGCCTTGGAGTTGGACAGGTATAAGAAAAAATATGGTGTTGAGCAGCCGCAAAAGCAGCTGCCAAAAGAAGCACGTATATTTAAAAAAGTTGTTAATTGCCACGTCCCGTTCATGTACTGCAATATGAGATGCGGATATTGCTATATCAGGCAGGTAAGGGATTTTAAATACAAGAAAAATTACTTCCATTCGCCCGAATTTATCAGGGCTGCGCTGTCAAAAAGGCGCTTGGGGGGTAAAGCCATAATTAATATATGCGCCGGCGGAGAGACCCTGATGTGCAGGGAGGTGCTGCCGATTATTAAGGAACTGGCCGAGGAAGGGCATTATTTATCTATTGTCACGAACGGTACGATTTCAAAAGCTTTTGATGAGTTAATAGAAGCCGGAATTGACATGAACCGCTTGTTTATAAAATTTTCATTTCACTACTTGGAGCTGAAAAGACTGGACCTATTGGAAGTGTTTATAAACAATGTAAATAAGATGAGGCGTGCGGGATGCTCGATAACAATTGAAATTACTCCGGATGACGAGCTGATACCTTATATTGATGAGATAAAAAACCTGTCAATGCGGCAGTTCGGTGCGCTTCCTCACATTACAGTAGCCCGGGACGACAGGACTAATAACCTGCAAATACTGTCAAAGCTGACAATAGAAGACTATAAGCGCACTTGGGGAGTATTTGATTCGAAGCTGTTCGATTTTAAAATGGAGCAGGTATACAAAAAGAGGCGGGAGTTTTGCATGGCCGGTGAATGGTCTCTTTTCATAAACCTGGAAACGGGCGATACTTTCCAGTGTCTGGGCCATCCGTACCTGGATAATATATATGATGACATATGCCGCGAGATTCGCCTGGAAAGCGTAGGACACGGCTGTAGGCTGCCATACTGCTATAATGTCCATCAATACTTGGCATATGGTTTGATTAAGGAAATAGAAGCTCCTTCCTATTATGACGTCCGGGACAGGAGAACCACGGACGGAGGTCACTGGGTTCATGGCGAAATTGCGGAAATCTTTAGGCAAAAGCTGTATGAGAATAACAAGCAGCAGGTATGATAAAATTTAGTATCAAGGTTGATGATCGCAGTATGAAAAATGTAATCGGTAAATTAGCCGGCTCCAATATACTTATAACAGGCGCCACAGGCTTCATAGGCGGTTTGCTTGCCGATGAGCTGTTGTCATGGAACAAAGAGTATCATGCCGGGATACGTCTTGTCCTTCCGGTGCGGAATATGAGGAAAGCCAAAGAGAGATACCCCGAGGACAAGGACGAATATAAATCTGTTACCCTGGTGGAAGTATCCCTGGAGGAGCTTAAGCCGGACAAGCTGGACATGCCCGTCGACTACATAATCCATTGTGCGTCGGCAACCGCATCCGCCCAAATGATATCGGATCCCGTCGGAGTGGCGGACGGCATAGTATTGGGGACAAAAAACGTATTGGAGTTGGCCAGGATAAAGAAAATAAAGTCCATGGCATACCTGTCGTCAATGGAGGTCTACGGAACGGTAAACCATGGTAAGGACGACGGAAGGCTTATCGATGAGAGTACCCTGGGAGATTTAAATATCTTTTCCGCAAGAAGCTGTTACCCTTTGGGGAAGAGAATGGCGGAGCACTACTGCCATATTTACTTTAAGCAGTATGGGGTGCCCGTAAAAATAGCACGACTTGCCCAGGTTTTCGGATATGGCGTAAGACGAAGCGATGGCCGTGTCTTTGCCCAGTTTGCAAAAGCGGTAATCAATAATGAAGACATAGTGCTGCATACCCCGGGCCTTTCCATGGGAAATTATTGTGAGTCCATGGATGCTGTTAACGCGATCCTGCTTATACTTGTTAAGGGGCAAAACGGGGAGGCATACAATGTGACAAACGAGGAAAATACCATGACAATACGGGACATGGCGGACCTTGTTGCGGATAAAATAGCATCGGGAAAAATAAAAGTTGTTTACGATATACCGAAGGACAATATATACGGTTATGCGGCCGATACGAATATCAGGCTTTCTTCCGAAAAGCTGCGGAATCTGGGATGGAAGCCGACAAAAAACCTGGAGGAAATGTACAGGGATATGATAGCATATATGTGCAGGGATGGTAATTCCAGGCCCTGAGGTTTATTAATCGGCCAAACTATCCGATAATTATAATGATGATATTCATTAGCGGATATAAACCGCATATGATAAAACATACGGACATATAGAAGGAAAACATGTTTCTGTAAAAAGGAGGAATGCCAATGTTTAAGGTCCGGATCGGCAAAACCAAAGCTGTTTTGCTTTTTGCAGCTTTTTTTGGCTTGATGTTGTTCATTAATATGGACAAAGCATATGCAGCATCATCTGTCACCATAAACAGGGTCGATTATATCAACGAAGAAATCGTTGTCAATAATAACGGCAATTCAATGATTTATTTTGCCACGGAAAGTGAGGCTTCAAGAAACTCATGGGAGGAAGTGACCGCGGACAGCGGGCTTACCACGGCTATTGACTTTTCATGGGTGTCTCCCACCTCCGAGGAGATTATCTTCGTCAAAGGCGAGGACGGAGTGGCACGAAGAATTGTACTAAAGGAAAGAGCGAGGAAGCTGGAAGTCTCAATAAGCTACGACAGGCTGGACGGGCTAAGCAGCAACGCTTCTATTGCGCCATTGGTAAATATCATGTCTTCTGCCGGAACCGGGGACAATCCGATTACATTTTCCGATCTTGAGTGGAGGAAGGGTGAAAACGGCCCCTGGCAGGACACATCCACCCTCACGGTTGCGCAGCTTGAGAAGCTGCAGATAAGGGGAGCGGATTTATATTTCAGGATTAAAGCGGTAAACGATAACGGTCCGAATGCCGACGGCACAAAGGGCAGAAGGGTCAGCAAAGAAGTAAGGCTTAAGATTGCCAAGAAAGCGTCTCCTGTCGCAATAGGTATAGATGGCGAGGATTTCAAGGCCGACATAAGATACGGCAAGGAATACCGTGTAACAGTTGGCGGTGTAACCTCGAACTGGGTGAAGGTAACCGACAAAAATGTCAGACAGGTGCCTTTATCGGAAATTGTCAATGACGGTTCCAATGGCCTTACACCGGACAAGAGATTCCCTGCCATGGTTATCGAAGTAAGGGACTATGCCACATCAAAGGCGGCTCCGTCCAAGATATCCAGGGTGGAATTAAAGGAACAGAGAGTAATTGCCGGCAGTGTAATCAAGGGAAATCCGCCGTCGAATGCAACCGCGTCCGATCCCAATATTTATATTTCATATAACGGTACGGCAAACCTGTCAATAACAATACCGTCCGCATCAGCTGACAACCCGTACCAGTATTGTATTGTGAAACCCGGTGAAGTGTTTGATTTAGAGAGGGCTTCCTGGGCCAACATAAACAGGGACACCGCAGTTAAGGTTCTTGCCAACAAGGCGGTTGAGGGTAGTACGATTTATATCAGGCAGAAGGAGATAAAGGCAAAAGCGGCGACAAAGACCTCATCCGCAGTGGAATACCAGATTGCTTCCACATATGTGACACACGTAGTGGAATATCCGGCAAGCCCTTCCATTGAGGCAAAGAGCTTCACATTTGTGAAGGGCGTATCGGATGACATAACATTCAGCATAATACTGAACAATATAGGCAAGCTTCCGTATGAGACAGCTATCAGGTCAATCAAGCTTGGAACCAAGGAGCTGCAGTTTGCCACAACAACTAATGTATCATTGCCTCTCAGTCCGTCCGTACAGTATTACATTAATGTAACGCTGTCGAAGGACATCCTGAATGATTTGCCTAACAGCTACAGCAGGCCTCTCTACATAACATTTGAAAACGGTACCGTGGATAAGACGTCGATACAGCTGGCGATACAGAATCCTACTCCGGCTACTGCGCTTACGGCAACCGCTTCAAAGGGCTCGACAGCGGGCACTACATCAATCAGGGTCCTCACGGCGGTAAGAGCCGGCAACAAGCTGGTATACACGGTAACCGGAACAAAGGTGGAGGGGCTTCACGTCGAGAATGTCGTAACCGGAACCGATTTTGTAGATGGAACCGATATACCGGTAACCGTCGGACAGTATGTAACGGTATACGAGGTCAATGCGACAACAAACAAGGTGGTAAGATACAAGTGCATACAGATCACATCGCTGTACATAAATCCATAGAGACATTGAGGTGACGGCAATTGAAGGGCAATATCATGGAAATATTCAATAATAATATCGCGCTGCTTGAGAAGACGGACAAGGCCATATGCTGTTTTCGCGAGCAGCGGCATGATATTGCTCTTGGAATCCTTGCCGATTCCATGGAGCTTATCAGGCATTCCATAGAAGCCGTAATAACAAGCAAAGAATATTTCAACCTGGCCGAGGTGGATTCCGTCAACAACATGCTGGGCGGAATCCTTGAGGCCTACAGGATGAAGGATTATGTCCTCCTTGCCGATTTGCTTGAGCTGCAGCTGGTCAGCTTTATAATAGGGGTCCAGGAGCTGATAATCAGCAAGGAAGAGGTTTTATTCTTCGAAGAAAACTATCGTGAGAATCTGTCCTGGCTTAAGGATAAATGCAAGGGATTGGCCGACATATCACTGGAAGCCATAGACCCGCAGACGCTCCTTAAGGAAGGCTACAGGGTGGAGTTTTCCTCCTGTGGGTTAATGACCCTTGCCGCAAGGAATGGAAATAATACTTTCTACTTCCATACAAACTCCAGGGTATCCCATGAAGCTTATCTGCTGGCAAGACGCTGGTATGACAAAAAAGTAAAAAGATACGTCATATATGGGTTGGGTTTTGGTTATCATATAAAAGAGCTGTATTCCCTTGCCAAAGGAGCCGAAATAACGGTATATGAGGATGATTTGAACGTTATCCTGTTGGCCGCCATATTTGCCAGGCTGCAGGAAATGTTCTCGTCGGGAAGGGTTAGGCTCGTATACGACCCTAAGCTCAAGGAATTAAAGGACAGAATAGGAAGCCTGAAGGCAAACGAGGCTTTTCATGTTCATTATCCGTCGTTTTTAAATGTCAGGAGCACGGAAGGAAAAGAGCTGTTGTCCGGGCATGTTTCGTGGGTTGGCATATAAATATAAAGGAGGATACCTTATGATTTATATCCTTATTGCGTTGGGTGTATTTTTACTGGACAGCGGTGTAAAAAACTACATCGAGCAAAATTTCCGTCCGGGGGAAAAAAGGGATATTCTAAAAGGAAAAATCACGATAAAGAAGGAATACAACAGCGGCTTTTGCATGAATTTAATGGACGACAACAGGGAATTTGTAAAGAAAGCGTCAGCCGTCATATTCGGTTTTGTTGCCTTATTGTTTATCCTCATGCTGCCAAGGAAAAGGAATTGTCTCAGGAAGCTTGCACTGGCCTTGTGCGTTGGGGGAGCGGCAAGCAATCTCAGGGACCGGCTTAGAAATGAAAAGGTGCTGGACTATTTCAGCTTCAATATTAAGCCTATAAAGCACATAGTGTTCAATATGGCGGATTTATTCATAATGATCGGTTCGCTCATCATGTTTGCATCCGCATTATTTAGCCACGGGAAACCGGCTGAGACAGCGGTACAGGATGAGATTGCGGGAATTCTGGAATAAATATTAAGAAACTTCGTCCGGGGAAACTAAATGTTTCCCTTTTCTTTTTATGTTGATATAATTATTAGTGAATCAAATTGTTTTCAGGATCATTAATCACAGATTGGACACAGTTTTTTTAGAACTAATTAATTGATTTCTTATGGTACAATCATTATAATGAATTATACTGCACGTTAAATATAATTATTTGTAAATAAATGCGTTGGAGGATTTGATGGATAATAATAAGGGTAACAGGAATAATATGCCAAACAGAATGGCGATATTGATTACGCTGGCTTCGGCAATATTTATTTGGTATATGTTTTCGGTTCTGCAGAACCAGATAAGGGAAAATACCAACATCGAGAGAACATATGATGAATTTATTGCAATGCTCGAAAATGACGGGATTGAAGAGGTCATTATCGACGGGGACAAGATTACGTTTATTCCGAAGGTTCAGCCATATAGATACAGAATATCATACTACACAGGCAATATGAATGACGACCAGTTAATTGAAAAGCTGGAGGAAGCCAATGAAAGATACGGCTTGAAATACAGCCGGAGGGTGGTGGACAACAGGAGCTCCATACTGGAAAGCATTTTGTCGCTGGTGCTTCCTTTTGTGCTTATTTATATTGTCATGTGGTTCCTGTTTAAGGCCATATCAAAAAACAGCGGCGGGGTAATGGGCTTTGGAAAGAGCAACGCCAAGATATACGTGGAGAAGTCCACCGGGGTGACCTTCAAGGATGTGGCCGGGCAGGAGGAAGCCAAGGAATCCCTTTATGAAATAGTTGATTTTCTTCACAATCCGGCGAAATACACCCGTATTGGTGCCAAGCTTCCGAAGGGAGCGCTTCTTGTGGGACCTCCAGGAACAGGCAAGACCCTGCTTGCAAAGGCCGTGGCCGGTGAAGCCAATGTTCCGTTCTTCTCACTGACCGGTTCGGATTTCGTGGAGATGTTTGTAGGTGTCGGCGCTTCCCGTGTAAGGGATTTGTTTAAGCAGGCCCAGCAGCATGCTCCTTGCATAATTTTTATCGATGAGATAGATGCGATAGGAAAGAGCAGGGACAGCCATTACGGCGGAGGAAATGACGAAAGGGAGCAGACGCTCAACCAGCTTCTTTCGAACATGGACGGCTTTGACTCATCCAAGGGCTTGGTAGTACTGGGCGCAACCAACCGCCCGGAGGTTTTGGACAAGGCCCTGCTTCGCCCGGGAAGGTTTGACCGCCGCATAATCGTTGACAAGCCGGATCTTAAAGGAAGGGTTGACATATTAAAGGTTCATGCAAAGAACGTTCTCATGCATGATTCCGTCGACCTGGAGGCCATAGCCAGGGCAACAAGCGGTGCGGTGGGCTCGGACCTTGCGAACATGATAAACGAGGCCGCCATACTTGCCGTAAAGAAGGGACGCAATGTCGTTACACAGGAGGATTTGCTCGAGTCTGTTGAAGTGGTTATTGCCGGAAAGGAAAAGAAGGACAGGATATTGAGCAAGGAAGAAAAGCGGATTGTAGCATACCATGAGGTCGGCCACGCATTGGTAACAGCGCTGGAGAAAAACGCAGAACCCGTGCAGAAAATCACAATTGTCCCGAGAACCATGGGTTCCCTGGGATATGTCATGCAGGTACCCGAGGAAGAGAAATACCTGATGACCAAGGAAGATATAATGGCCCGTATCACCACCCTATATGGCGGAAGGGCCGCCGAGGAGCTTGTATTCGGTTCTGTAACAACGGGAGCGTCCAATGACATAGAGAAAGCTACAAGCCTTGCCAGGGCCATGGTTACCCAGTACGGCATGTCCGAACGGTTCGGCCTGATGGGCCTTGAATCCATAGAGAGCAGGTATCTTGACGGAAGACCTGTTCTTAACTGCAGTGATGAAACCGCCGGAGAAATCGACAAGGAAGTCATGAGAATCCTTAAGGAGTGTTATGAAAGGGCTCTCAAATTGTTGTCGGAGAACCGGGAGATATTGGACAAGATCGCCGAATACCTGATTGCCAATGAGACCATAACCGGTGAGGAATTCATGAAGCTGTTCAACGAAGCCAAGGGGAATGACACTGCGGACAGCAATAATGAAGCCTCCGGTGAAGAAATGCCAATGAACACAGATGGGGATGAGTCCGATTCTTCAGCAGCAAAAAGCGATAAATCATAAGCAAATTATTGGATTGCTGACGAATCTGCGGCAGTATAAAATATAAGGGGTTACAGCAAAGATATTTAAGTAAACCAACTGAGAAGGGGATTGGGAGAATGAAGCATTTGCGTAAATTTATGGCGATACTGCTGTTATTGTCAATGGTTTTATCCTTAATGGCATGCAAAAAGAAGGGGGATGCTCCTTCGGAGCCTGAGGGGCAGCCTACTGAACAGACTGAAACCGGGGATACGGGAAAAGAAGATGTTGTAACAAAGGAAGCATTTCTTGACGACGGAAGGTTAACCCTGTCGGAGCTGTCATCCGTATCCTTGTCCGAGTTGACTGCGGTCGAAATGGCCCGCGTGATGGGGATCGGGATTAACCTTTCAAATACCATGGAAGCCTGCAATACGAACAACAGAGTTCCAAACCTAAGTCCGACTTATTATGAGCAATTGTGGGGACAACCGGTGACCACGCAGGAGATAATAAGCGGCATGAGGGAGGCGGGCTTTAAGTCCCTTCGTATTCCCGTGGCATGGATGAATGCCATGGATTTCGAAAACGGCGATTATACATTGGGAGAAGCCTATCTTGACCGCGTGGAGGAAATAGTCAATTACGCATTGAACGCGGATATGTTTGTTATGATAAATGACCACTGGGATCATGGCTGGTGGAGCATGTTCGGCCATCCGGACCAGGAGGTCCGCGACAAGGCCATGGATATGTACATTGCCATGTGGACCCAGATTGCCGAAAAATTCAAGGATTACGATTACCGCCTTATATTTGAATCAGCAAACGAAGAGCTTGGCGACCGTCTGAACGACCGGACCGAATTCAGTCCTACCGGAGGTACCCTTACGGAAGACGAGCGGTATGAAATGGTCAGGAAGATCAACCAGACCTTCGTCGATGTGGTGCGCAGGACAGGTGGATACAACGCCGACCGTTTCCTGCTGGTAAAGGGATATAATACGAATATTGACAAGACTGTTGATGATCGATTTGTAATGCCCACCGATACTGCTAAAAACAGGCTCTTTGTCGGTGTACACTACTACGAGCCCTGGGGCTACTGCGGAGATACCGCAGGAGTAAGCGCATGGGGAACCTTGGCCGAGGTTGAGAAAATGCACAGCACCCTTGCCAAAATGAAGAAGTTCACGGACCAGGGATACGGAGTCATTATCGGAGAGTGGGGTGTCCTTGATAACAAGGGTGAGGACAGGTACAACTATTATTTCAATTTCCTGAATTTGAACGAAAAATACGGTTATGTACCTTTCCTGTGGGATACAGGAGGAATATACAGCAGAAGGGAATACAAGATCCGTACGGACACCGATGACGAGGCAATCAGTAAGATCATCAGTCTTTTAAAGAATTTTGACGTTAAGACACTGGCGGATATGACCGTTGAAGAAATAGTCGCTAATGCCGAGGATAACCTGGCACTGGCTATAAAAAAGGCGGAAAGCAGGCCCCAGTTTACATATGGTGATGACGAGGCATACGCATGGATTATGCTGACCAGCGGTGACTGGGCGATACAATACAGTGTCGGTGACGTATATGAACCCGGTTCGAAGCCGGATGGGCTGGTTGCCACGGATGTAAAGATTGAAGGACCCGGCACCTACACGGTTGCACTGGATATTACGGGCACAGACCAGGGATACGCCAACGGTCTCAAGTTTTCTGCGGTTGGTATAGTCAATGCCGAG
This sequence comes from Clostridiales bacterium, assembly GCA_012735495.1. Lineage (GTDB taxonomy): Bacteria > Bacillota > Clostridia > Lachnospirales > Lachnospiraceae > Mobilitalea. The sequence continues at coordinate 68,938 of JAAYHD010000027.1, forward strand.
AAATTATGGCCCGGATATATAATAGAGATAAAGGAAATCCTTATAAACGGCGAACCGGCTGAACTATCCGGAAAGCCGTATACAACCAGTGACGACGGCAATACAACCAGGGTAAACCTTTATAACGAATGGGTAGGCAGCCTGCCTCCCGAGGCCAGGACACTGGACGGAGATTTATCAGATGCGACACCGGTACCCCTTGAGAAATATACAGGAACAAAGATACAGACCATACAGGTTACATTTGATTATATGGAGGGGTAGATTATGGCTGGGCGTATAAAGCTAATATTAATTATGGCATGCATGATTATTTTGGCGGCAGCATTTTCTGGCTGCCACTCTTCACAAAAGGAAAGCCGGACGGATACCAGAAATGAAGAGACCGGATCCATTATTTCGGAGGAGACGGCAAAACAGGAAGAAGACAAGGAAGAGGAGAGGGAAGTGTTCAGCGATTTTCTTATACAGTTGGGAAAAGATAATGACAAGTCAAATCCCCTTATAACCCATATGTATATGGCAGACCCTACTGCTGTGGAGTATGAGGGCCGGCTGTACGTATACGGCACCAATGACACCCAGCAGTACCTGCATGACGTGGAGGGGAAGAACACATACGAGAAAATAAAATCCATAGTGATAATTTCCACCGATGACATGGTCAACTGGACTTATCATGGGATTATTGATACGGAAAAAATAGCGCCATGGATTATTGCGTCCTGGGCTCCTTCAATCGTTTCCCGCGTAGAGGATGATGGCAAGACTCACTTTTATCTGTATTTTTCTAACAGCGGTTGGGGAACGGGCGTATTGACCTCTACTTCCCCCACGGGGCCGTGGGAGGATCCCCTTGGAAGATCCCTGATTGACGGCAATACCCCCGGACTGGGGTCCGGTGTGGCAGCAGCCTTTGATCCGGGAGTGGTGATAGATGACAATGGGGATGCATGGCTGGCTTTCGGCGGCAGTGCTTCATCGGATGACCCGGAAAAAAACTATATGCCCGGAGGGGCGAGGATAGTCAAGCTGGGAAAGGATATGATTTCCCTGGCCAGCGATATAGTTGAGATTCCGGCGCCATACCATTTTGAGGCAAACGAGTTGAATTACATCAATGGCACATTTGTATATACATACTGCAACAGCTGGGCAAGCCGCGATGTATGGAAGATAGATGGGACCTCGGCTCCTCCGGCCGCGAGCATGTCTTATATGACCACCACCAATCCGTTGGATCCGGACAGCTGGACATACCGCGGATACTATTTAAAGAATCCGGGAGACTACGGGTTAAACCACAGCAACAACCATACCCATCTGCACAAGTATAAGGGTCAGTATTATCTGTTCTATCACACCCTTGAGCTGCAGAAAAGATATGCGGTAAACGGAGGTTTCCGAAGCCTTTATGTCGACCCTATTGAGGTCGATGAGGAGACCGTTACAATAAACAGGATATTGTGGCCGGCCATTAAGGGGGTAAAACAGATTGAAAGCTTTGATCCGTTTGATACGTCATTGTACTCAACCCATGCTTTATCCGCCGGGGTATCATTTGAAGCCATGGACGAGAAGGGAAACATGTTCGTTATTTCGGACAAGGAGGGAAGCTGGGTAATGGTCCGAGGTGCAGATTTTAAGGACGGGGCAAAGGAGTTTACCGCCAGGGTCATGGGAACCGGCAGGATGGAAATACGGCTGGATGATTTGCGGAACGGACCGGTGGCTGAAGTAAACATTACGGATACGGAGTGGAAGGATGTGACCATAACGCTTCCTGAAGCGATTGAAGGTGAGCACGACATATACTTCCTGTTTATTAACGAGGGTATAAGCGCATATGCCTGGAGTTTTAAATAAATAAAAAAATAAAGTTATTATATTTATAACAAGAGCGGGATTAATGAATCCCGCTCTTGTTATAAATATTAATGCCTGCTTTAGCGGAATATGATATTATATATATATCATTATAATTGTTTGAAAACTTTTGAAGACGTACTGCATCCAGGAGTGATTTCATGTTCAACATAGAAGAAGAACTTAAGCTTCTGCCGGACAAGCCGGGAGTATATATAATGAAGGACGAGACAGGAACCGTAATTTATGTGGGAAAAGCGGTCGTCCTGAAGAACAGGGTCAGGCAGTATTTTCAGAACAGCCGCAATCTCTCCCCGAAGATCAGGCAGATGGTGGAGCACATAGACCACTTCGAATATATAGTGACGGATACCGAAGTGGAAGCCCTGGTGCTTGAAAACAACCTGATAAAGGAATACAGGCCCAAGTATAACACGATGCTTAAGGACGACAAGACGTATCCTTACATCTGCGTCACGGTTAACGAAGTGTTTCCCAGGGTGTTTCTGACCAGGGAGGTTAAGAGGGATAAGGCAAGGTATTTCGGCCCTTATACCGGCGCCGCGGCCGTCAGGGAAATAATCGACCTTCTCAGGAAAATGTACAGGATACGGACATGCGCCAGGATTCTTCCGAGGGATATCGGAAAGGAAAGGCCGTGCCTTTATTATTACATGGGACAATGCGACGCTCCTTGCCAGGGGTTTATTTCTAAGGAAGAATATAGAAAGAATATAGACTCTGTTATAGAGTTTCTTAACGGCAATTACGCTCCCGTTGAAAAAATGCTTGAAGAGAAGATGAACGATGCCGCAAGCAAAATGGAATATGAGAAGGCGGCGGCTTTCAGGGATCTGCTTAACAGTGTAAGACAGGTCATGAACAAACAGAAAATCACCTATACCGACCAGGCCGACAGGGATATCATTGCGTTTGCGAGAAAGAATGACGAGGCTGTTGTGCAGACATTCTTTATCAGGGAAGGGAAGCTTATCGGAAGAGACCATTTTTACCTTACCGGTGTGGAGGGAGAGACCGACAGCCGTATCATTACAAGCTTCATAAAGCAGTTTTATGCGGGAACACCGTATATACCCAAGGAAATATACCTTGAGACCGAACCCGAGGACCAGGAGCTGATTGGCAGCTGGTTGAGCAGCAGAAGGGGTCAGAAGGTTCATATCCATGTGCCCAAAAAGGGAAGCAAGGAGAAGCTCGTGGAGCTTGCCAAGACAAATGCGCTTCTGATTCTCAACAAGGACGCGGAAAAGCTAAAGAGGGAGGAAGCAAGAACCACGGGAGCACTCAAGGAACTGGCAAATTACCTGGATCTTCCGTATATATCGAGAATAGAATCCTACGATGTATCCAATACGGCTGGATTTGAAACCGTTGGATCCATGGTCGTGTTCGAGCAGGGGAAGCCCAAGAAATCCGATTACAGGAAGTTTAAAATCCGCTCCGGCATCGGTCCCGACGATTATGCCGCCATGTATGAGATGCTTATAAGAAGGTTTACCCATGGAATGCGGGAGCTTGAGGAATTAAGAGAAAAGAACATGGACGAAAGCATGGGAAGCTTCACAAAATACCCGGACCTCATATTAATGGACGGCGGAAAGGGGCAGGTTAATGTTGCCCTGCAGGTACTGGAAGAACTGCAGCTTGATATTGCGGTCTGCGGCATGGTCAAGGATGACAATCACCGGACGAGGGGTTTGTATTACAACAACCGGGAACTGCCAATTGACAAGAGCGGCGAGCTTTTCAAGCTGATAACAAGAATACAGGACGAGACCCACCGGTTTGCCATAGAGTATCACAGAAGCTTGCGCAAAAAGAAGCAGGTGCACTCCATATTGGATGATATCAAGGGAATCGGCCCCTCAAGAAGAAGGGCGCTTATGAAGCATTTTCAGTCCCTGGACGCGATAAAGGAGGCCGATATTGAAGATCTTCTAAAGGTTCCGTCCATGAACAGGGCAAGCGCCGAGGAGGTATATAATTTCTTCCATAAGACCAATGCCCAATAAGAGCATTTACTTTAATCGGTATAATATGATAGAATGTGTGCAGGTGGAAAGGACATACATTAAGAAAGAGGGGATGAAACGGTGTATACTGTCGAACTGGTCCGTTTGATTGAAAAACTTAACCTGGAGAATTGCACACCGGATATAGATATTAAGAGGATCAAAATATCACAGCCCGATGTGAACAGGCCTGCCCTGCAGTTGGCCGGATTCTATGATTATTTTGATTCAGAACGGGTGCAGATAATAGGTTATGTTGAGAATGCCTATATGCAGCAGTTTGACGAGAATGAGCGTATTGAAATAATGGCCAGGCTCATGGATTACAAGGTACCGTGCATAGTCTTCTGCCGGAATCTCGAGGTGAGCGAAAGGCTGGTCAAGGTGGCCACAGAAAAGGAGGTTCCGATATTAAGAACCTCAAAAACAACATCCTCGTTCATGGCGGAAGTAATCAGATGGCTGAAGGTGGAACTGGCACCCAGGATAACCATTCACGGCGTGCTGGTTGATGTTTACGGTGAGGGCATACTGATTATGGGTGAAAGCGGAATCGGAAAAAGCGAGGCGGCGTTGGAGCTTATAAAGCGGGGCCATCGTCTCGTTGCCGATGATGTGGTGGAAATCAAAAAGGTCAGTGATGAGACCCTGATAGGAACATCCCCTGATATAACCAGGCATTTCATCGAGCTGCGCGGCATTGGAATAATTGATGTAAAGACTCTGTTCGGAGTTGAAAGCGTTAAGAATACCCAGGCCATAGATCTTGTAATAAAACTGGAGGAATGGGATAAGGATAAAAACTATGACCGGTTCGGGCTGGAGGAGCAGTATATCGAGTTTTTGGGAAACAAGGTGGTTTGCCATTCCATACCGATCCGTCCCGGAAGAAACCTGGCAATTATCTGCGAATCTGCCGCAGTAAACCACAGGCAGAAGAAGATGGGATATAATGCCGCACAGGAATTGTACAAGAGAGTGACCAACAGGCTGCGCGGCGGGGATTCGGAAGACAGGGAGTATTAATTATCATGATATCGGAGGAAGCCATTATGCGGTATTGTTACGGAGTGGATATAGGAGGAACCGGCATAAAGATCGGTCTTTTTGATGCGGCAGGAGAACTGATTAGGAAATGGGAGATTCCAACCAGGAAAACAGGAAACGGCAAGGATATCCTTAGGGATGTGGCGGATTTTATTGAAGGCAAGAATAATGAAGAAGGCATAAAACATGATGATGTTATCGGCATCGGAATGGCTTTGCCGGGTCCGGTCAGGGATGACGGCTATATCCTGGAGATTCCCAATATAGGACTGGGAAGCTTTAATATTGAGGAAGAAATGGCCGGTATGACAGGATATAAGGTCAGAGCCGGAAATGATGCCAATGTGGCCGCGCTTGGCGAGCAATGGAGGGGCAACGGCAAGGATTATAAGAACATGGTCCTTGTCACTCTCGGAACCGGAGTTGGTGGAGGCGTCATACATAACGGGAAGATTCTTGCCGGAAGCAACGGAGCCGGAGGAGAGATAGGCCACCTGCCCGTCAATCCCCGCGAAACTGATATATGCGGCTGTGGAAAGAGAGGATGCCTTGAGCAGTACGCATCGGCCACCGGAATAGTCAGGCTGGCCAGGAAGGCATTGAAAGATAATCCAAAGGGTACACGGTTGTCCGAAGCGGATGAGATAACCGCAAAGCTTGTGTTCGACCTGGCAAAGCAGGGAGACCTGCTGGCATTAAAAATTGTCGACGAGGCCTGCAGAAACCTGGGATATGCCCTGGCAATGGTGGCACAGGTGGTGGACCCGGAGGCGTTTATCATTGGAGGCGGAGTGTCAAAGGCTGGGGAGATCCTGATAAACCATGTTAAAAAGCATTATGCGCCGAATGTAATGAACTCCCTGAAAGATAAAGTATTTGCGCTGGCAACGCTTGGAAACGATGCGGGCATATATGGATGCGCAAGGCTTATACTGTCGTGAAATTTCATCATTAAAGCCATTACGGTTGAATAAGGTATAGAAGTATTGTATTATAGCGTTGGAGGTTAACTTGAAGGACACAGACTTATTTGAAAAGGAACTGAATGAAATATTCAGTTCGGATAGAATTCTTAAAAACGAACCCATGTCAAGGCATACTTCCCTGCGCATAGGCGGCAATACGGATTACATGGTTTTTCCGGCAACTATAGACGAGATTAGGCTGACAATCAAGCTGTGCAGGAAATATGACATGCCGTATTATATTATGGGAAACGGCAGCAATCTTTTGGTTTCGGATTCCGGCTACCGCGGCCTGATAATAAAGCTTTCGGACAGATTCTCAAATATAAGTGTGGAGGAAGACGGAACCGTTCTTGCCCAGGCAGGGGTTCTTATGTCAAAGCTGTCAAATGTCATAGCCGCAAACAGCCTGACAGGCTTTGAGTTCGGGGCGGGAATACCGGGAACCCTGGGAGGAGCTGTGGCTATGAACGCGGGAGCATACGGAGGTGAAATGCAGCAGGTTGTAATATCCGCTACAGTCATAGACGGTGACGGAAATATACGGACCTTGAGCAATAAGGAGCTGGAGTTCGGTTACAGAAGCAGCGTTATTCAGAAGAAGGATTTGTGCGTGCTTGAAGCGACGCTAAAACTTAATAAGGGGGATAAGAGGCAGATTCTGGACAAAATCCGTGAACTTAACCATCTCAGACAATTGAAACAGCCTCTTGATAAATTCAGCGCGGGAAGTACCTTCAAGCGGCCGGAGGGCCACTTTGCCGGCAAGCTGATCAGCGATGCCGGTTTGCGGGGATTCCAGATAGGCGACGCCGCCGTATCTGAAAAGCATTGCGGATTTTTAGTAAACAAAGGGAACGCTACGGCCGGTGATTTCATGAAGCTGATTAAAGAGGTCACAAGGATTGTTAATGAGAAGTACGGAGTTTTGCTGGAGCCTGAAGTTAAGTTCTTGGGGACATTTGATTCAGATTGAGGAAGGAACGGTACTGGATGAGATTTGTTATTGTGACAGGCATGTCCGGGGCGGGAAAAAGCTCCGTTCTAAAAATGCTGGAGGACGCAGGATTTTTTTGTGTGGACAATCTGCCCATTAAACTTGTAAAAAAATTTGTAAAACTCATTATGCAGGGACATAATGAAAATGACAAGGTAGCATTGGGCCTTGACGTAAGAAGCGGGCAGTCCTTGGATGAGCTTGACAAGGTGCTTGATGAAATGAAGACAATGGGATGCCCTTATGAAATACTATTCTTGGATTGCTCCACGGAAATACTGGTAAAACGGTACAAGGAAACAAGGAGAATCCATCCTCTGTCCCAATCGGGAAGAGTGGATAAGGGAATTGAGCTTGAACGGAAAAGACTTGACTTTCTTCGAAAAAAGGCTGATGTAATCATTGACACAAGCCACCTGCTGGTTCGGGACCTGAAAGCCCAGATTGACAAGATTTATGTAGAGGATAAGAATTTCAGGAATTTTATAATAATGATCTTATCGTTCGGTTTTAAGTATGGAATACCGACGGATTCCGACCTGGTATTTGATGTGCGCTTCCTGCCGAACCCGTATTATGTAGAAAATTTGAAGGACAAGACGGGCATGGATCCTGAAGTCAGGCAATTCATCATGGATTCGGAGCTGGCAGTCAGGTTTTTGGACAAACTGGAGGACCTGATTACATTTCTCATTCCGAACTATATTGCCGAGGGAAAGAACCAGCTTGTTATCAGCATAGGATGTACCGGCGGCAAGCACCGTTCGGTGACCCTTTCCAATGAGCTTGCCAAAAGACTGGCGCAAACGGGGTATGCTATAAAAACCGAGCATAGGGATATGGATAAGGATTAAATGAATAGTTGATATAAAGGTGCTGATGAAATATGTCATTTTCAAAGGAGGTCAAGGAAGAGCTTTCATCACGGGCAAGTGATGCCAGGCACTGCGGGATTGCGGAGCTGGCTGCGATTATAACCTATGGAGGACAGCTGGTCCGGGATAAAGCTCATCCATACCTTAAGCTTCAGACTGAAAGTCCTGCCGTTGCACGAAAGTGCTTTACATTAATCAAAAAAACATTTAATATTAATATTGACATCTTGGCCAGACAAAATCAAGGAATCAGAAGCAATAAAACATATATGCTGGTTCTTAAGAACCGGGAGGATTTGTTAAAGATATTTAAAGCTACAAAGCATGATACAGACATAGATCATTACGGCAGGATGGGGTGTCCCAGCCACCTGGTGACACAGAACACCTGCTGTAAACGAGCGTTTATTCGCGGCGCTTTCCTTATATGCGGTTCAATGAGCAATCCCAAAAAAGCATATCACATGGAATTTGTTACGGATGACCTTGAGAAGGCGGAAAGACTGCAGGAAATTATCCGCGCTTTTTCGGTGGATGCTAAGATTATTCAAAGAAAAAAGCACTATGTGGTATACATCAAGGAAGGATCGCAGATCGTGGATCTGCTCAATGTAATGGAAGCCCATGTTTCATTGATGGACCTGGAAAATGTGCGTATCATAAAGGAAATGCGCAACCAGGTGAATAGACAGGTGAATTGTGAGGCGGCAAATATCAGTAAGACAGTTAATGCGGCATCCAAGCAGATTGAGGATATAATATTTATCAGAGATCATGTGGGATTCGGAAATCTCAACGAAGGGCTGCGTGATATTGCCAGGCTGAGAATTGAGCATCCTGAAGCTTCATTGAAGGAACTGGGAGCGATGCTGCAGCCGCCAATCAGTAAATCCGGTGTCAACCATAGATTACGCAAGCTAAGCTATTATGCCGATATTTATCGGAAGAATAAGGAGGAGAAGATTAATGGTTAGAAAAGAAATTGCAATTAATATTCCCAATGGATTGGAAGCAAGGCCGGTGGCGCAGCTTGTACAGGTGGCAAGCCAGTTTGAAAGCAGTATTTATGTCGAATACCGGGATAAGAGGATTAATGCAAAAAGCATAATGGGCATGATGAGCCTTGGCCTTGTGTCGGGAGACAAAGTATTCGTATCTGCCGACGGGCCGGATGAAAAAGATGCCATTAAGAGCATTGAGAAATATTTAAGCAGTATCAGCGAATAATAATATTATAATGACTTAGTTACAGCATAGTGCATAGAGAGGTGCCTGATGACGGAAGGACATACAGCTGGAAAGCCGAAAAGAAGAAAAAAAAGAACAAAGAGATTAAGTGTAATATTGCTGATTGAGCTCCTGGTATTATTAATAATGGCCGGTTCATATTTTCTTATTACAAAATATGGCATGAATGACGGATCTTCGGATAAAACCCCGATTAATAGTGAGAAAAATGATGGAAAAGGCAAAAATAACGACAAGCAGAACACTGAAGAGGAGCTGTCCCCCGAAGAACTGGAGGCTCTTAGGGAACAGGAAAGACTCATGAGGGAAATTGCCGAAAGGGACGCGCTGATTGAAAAGGCCAAGAAGCTTACCTTAAGCTATGATTATGACGGAGCGATAGAACTGATTAGATCCTATCAGGGCAAGGACGGCGGATATGAGGTATATCCCGCTTTGGTTTCGGCACTTAACGAATTGGAAAAGGAAAAGGCATCACTGGTTCTTTACGGGGGGTCTTATACCTCCGTTACTCAGATAAACCACATTTTCTTTCATTCGCTGATTGCAGATACAAGTAAAGCCTTTGACAATGACTATGACAGCGTAGGATATAACATGTACATGACCACCATAGATGAATTCAAAAAAATGATGCAGAGCATGTATGAGGACGGTTATGTGCTTGTAAGCGTTCATGACCTTGTAAAGCTGGTTACAGATGAAAACGGCAATACAAAATATGTTCCCGCCGAGATCTATCTTCCGGCAGGAAAAAAGCCATTTGTGCTGTCACAGGATGATGTAAGCTATTACGAATACATGGAAGGTGACGGCTTCGCTTCAAGGCTGGTTCTTGACGATGACGGGAAGGTCACTTGTGAGATGATATTGGATGACGGAAGTGTTGTAAGGGGCGCATACGATTTAATACCCATACTGGATGAGTTTGTGGAGGAGCATCCCGATTTCTCATACAAGGGAGCCAAAGGACTCATAGCCCTTACGGGATATGAAGGAGTCCTGGGATACAGGACCAATGAACTTACATCGCCGACTTATGAACAGGACAAGGAGACTGTCAAGGAAATCGTAAGGGTAATGAAGGAGAACGGATGGGAATTTGCCTCCCACAGCTACTATCACCGCAATCTTCAGGAAAAATCGGCTGCGTTCTTAAGGGATGACACCGAACGCTGGAAGAAGGAGGTTGAATCCATAATAGGGCCTACCGATGTGTATGTATTCCCGTTCGGCGTGGATATTGAAACCACAATGGACCATTACAAAAGCGAAAAGTACGCCATCCTAAAGGAAGCGGGCTTCAACTTTTTCCATGGTGTATATTCAAAACCATGGATGCATATAAAGAATGATTATGTACGTATGACGCGACGGCCGCTGGATGGACAGGCCATGCTCGAGTTTCCCGAGCGGCTGGCGGATTTGTTTGATTTAAATGAAATCATTGATCCCGCAAGACCGCCAAAGAACTGGTAAACCATAATATCACGAAATCATATGTATGTATGGGAATCCCGGCGATGTCTTGGGATTCCCTTTTGATTTACACGGTCGATAAGGTTATTATCCGTATATGGAAGGGGATGAAGCCATGAAATTCACACACCTGCATCTTCATACCGAATACAGTCTGCTGGATGGGTCCGGAAAGATCAAGGAGCTTGTTCAGCGCGCTAAGGAGCTTGGTATGGACAGCCTGGCTATTACAGACCATGGGGTAATGTACGGAGTCATTGAATTTTACAAGACATGCCTCATGGAGGATATTAAACCAATTATCGGCTGTGAGATATATGTTGCTCCCAATTCGAGATTTGACAGGGAGCCCGGAGCGACCGAAGACCGCTACCACCATCTGGTTTTGCTTGCAGAAAACAATCAGGGATACAGGAACCTGATGAAAATTGTCTCGACCGGGTTCCTGGAGGGGTTCTACTATAAACCCCGGGTTGACAAGGAAGTGCTCCGCAAATACAGCGAAGGCTTGATTGCCCTAAGCGCCTGCCTTGGCGGCGAAGTGCCGGGTTATATAAGAAGGGGCTTTTATGAGGAAGCAAAGAAGGCCGCCCTAAGCTACAGGGAGATATTCGGAGAGGATAATTTCTTCCTGGAACTTCAGGACCACGGACTTTTGGAGCAGGTCACGGTTAACCAAAGCCTTATCAGGATATCGAATGAAACCGGAATAAAGCTCGTGGTTACCAATGATGTTCATTATACCTATGAAGGGGATGCCGAATCCCATGATATTCTGCTGTGCATACAGACCCAGAAGAAGGTGTCCGATGAAAACCGCATGCGCTACGAAGGGGGACAGTATTATCTTAAGTCTCCCGAGGAGATGTATGAATTGTTCCCATATGCCGTGGAAGCATTGGAGAATACATATAAAATCGCGCAGCGCTGCAATGTAACCATAACATTCGGAAAATACCAGCTGCCTGTTTATCCGGTTCCGGCGCCTTATACCGCCCATGAATACCTTACAATGCTGTGCAGGGAGGGAATGAGGGAAAGGTATGAGAATGTAACGCCTGAGCTTTGGAACCGCATGGAGTACGAACTTAAAACCATAAAGGATATGGGGTTTTCCGATTATTTCCTTATAGTATGGGATTTTATTAAATATGCCAGAGATCATGGCATAATGGTCGGCCCCGGAAGAGGCAGCGCCGCGGGCTCCATAGTATCTTACTGCCTGAAAATAACGGATATTGACCCGATAAAATATAATTTGCTGTTTGAGAGGTTTTTAAATCCAGAAAGGCTTACCATGCCGGATATTGATATCGATTTTTGCTATGAAAGAAGGCAGGAGGTCATAGATTATGTTACGAACAAGTACGGCAAGGATAAGGTTGTGCAGATAGTTACCTTCGGTACCATGGCTGCCCGGGCGGTTATCAGGGACGTGGGAAGAGCCCTGGACATGCCTTATTCCCAGGTGGATGCGGTGGCAAAGATGATACCCACGGAAATAGGAATAACCATCGACAAAGCCCTGGCAATGAATCCGGAGCTTAGGCAAAGCTATGAAGAGAATGAAGACATAAGAAGGCTTATTGACATGTCCAGAAGGCTGGAAGGGCTGCCGAGACATACATCGATGCATGCGGCGGGGGTGGTTATAAGCAGGGACAGCATTATAGAGCATGTTCCGCTGACCCGTTCTTCCGACGACTCAATAACCACCCAATTTCCCATGACCACCCTGGAGGAGCTGGGACTTCTTAAAATGGACTTCCTGGGGCTTCGAACCCTCACCGTTATACAGAACGCCGTGGACCTTGTCAACAGGGGCAGGACCGATGGGGAAAAGCTTGACATTAATAAAATAGACTATTCGGACGAAAAGGTGTATGAGCTAATAAGCTCGGCAAAAACCGAGGGGGTCTTCCAGCTTGAAAGCAGCGGCATGAAGAACTTCATGAAGGAGCTTAAGCCAAGGACTTTGGAGGATATAATAGCGGGAATAGCGTTGTACAGGCCGGGGCCGATGGACTTTATCCCGAAATATATTAAAGGGAAGAATGAAGCCGGAAATGTCACTTATGACTGCCCGCAGCTTGAGCACATACTGGCACCCACATACGGATGCATAGTGTACCAGGAGCAGGTTATGCAGATTGTCCGGGACCTTGCGGGATACAGCTACGGCAGAAGCGATTTGGTCCGCAGGGCCATGGCCAAGAAAAAGGAAGACGTCATGATAAAGGAAAGGAAGACCTTTATCTACGGCGACGAGAATGAGAATATACCGGGATGCGTAAGGAACGGCATACCGGAGCATATAGCGAACCATATATTTGACGAGATGCTGGACTTTGCCAAGTACGCGTTCAACAAGTCCCACGCGGCGGCATACGCGGTTGTTTCATATCAGACCGCCTACCTGAAGTGTTACTATCCTGTGGAATTCATGGCGGCATTGATGACATCGGTAATTGATAATCCGGGAAAGGTCGCGCAGTATATATACAGCTGCCGTCAGATGAACATACCGATACTGCCTCCCGATATAAATGAAGGGGATGCCGTTTTTACGGTTTATAACGGCGCCATCCGGTATGCCCTGTCGGCCATTAAGGGTATCGGAAAACCGGTTATTGAAGCTCTTGTGGCTGAAAGGGAGGCCAACGGGCCTTACCGCAGCCTGCGGGATTTTGCAGCCCGGCTATCGGGGAAAGAGGTTAATAAAAGGACAATTGAAAGCTTTATAAAGGCCGGCGCATTTTCGAATATCCACAGCAACAGGCGGCAGCTTATGATGAGCTATGTCCGGATACTGGACCGGATAGCGGAAGAAAAGAAGAGCAGCCTGACCGGCCAGATGAGCCTGTTTGACATGACAGGAGAGGATGACAGGCAGGATCAGGACCTGAACCTTCCCGATGTGGAAGAATACAGCAAGGAAGAAATACTGGCATTTGAAAAAGAGGTGCTTGGCATATATGTCAGCGGCCATCCCTTGGAGGATTACCAGGATACTATAAATAAAAATGTTACGGCCTTTTCTTACGATTTCATAATTGATGAAGAAACACAAAAGCCCAAGGTTGAGGATGGGTTTTTCTACACCATAGGCGGCATGATTACGGCAAAAACCATTAAGACAACCAGGACCAACAGCTTGATGGCATTCATAACTCTTGAAGACATGTTCGGAACCGTCGAGGTAATAATATTCCCCAAGGATTATGACAGGTACAAGCACATGCTGGAGCCTGACAACAAGGTATTTATTCGCGGCAGGGCAACCATCGAAGAGGACAAGGATGCGAAGCTCATATGCCAGGATATAATTCCATTTGACAGCGTTCCCAAGGAACTTTGGGTAAGATTTCCGGATTATGCAGCTTATCAAAGGGCCGAACGGGAGCTGTACGGTATTCTTGAAGAATATGACGGGAATGATGCGGTTATTATTTACTGTGAGAAAGAAAAAATTATGAAGCAGCTGCCGCGGAGCAAGAGCGTTAATGTCTGCAAGGAGCTGGTGGGAAGGCTCAGTGAAATATATACGGGAAAAAATGTTGCAATTGTCGAAAAGCGTATTGCGTCCGAAGGAAAAATGAATTAGAATACAGTAATGTAATTTTATAACGGAGGTCATCTTATATGAACAAAAAGATATCGACAATCGGTGTTTTAACCAGCGGCGGAGATGCACCGGGCATGAATGCCGCAATACGTGCCGTTGTCAGAACGGCCCTGGCAGAGGGCATTAACGTCAAAGGTATCAGGAGAGGGTTTTTGGGGTTACTTGAAGAAGATATATATGATATGAAATCAAAGCATGTATCGGATATTATCCAAAGGGGCGGAACAATCCTTTACACAGCCCGCTGTCCCGAATTTGTCCTGCCCGAGCTTCAGGACGAGGCTGCGGAGATATTAAGGGACAATGGAATAGACGGACTGGTCGTCATTGGGGGAGACGGCTCATTCAAGGGCGCAGCCGCCTTGGCAAAACGCGGTATTAATACCGTAGGTGTTCCAGGAACCATCGACCTGGATATTGCCTGCACGGATTATACCATCGGTTTTGATACGGCTATAAATACTGCGGTTGAGACCATTGACAAGGTCAGGGACACATCCACATCCCATGAAAGATGCAGTATTATAGAGGTAATGGGAAGACATGCCGGCCATATCGCCCTGTGGTGCGGTATAGCCAACGGCGCCGAGGAGATAATCATTGCCGAACGCTATGACTACGATGAGGTAAAAATCATCAAGAGAATCAACAAGAGAAGAGAAACCGGCAAGAAGCATTATATCATCATTAATGCTGAAGGTGTCGGTGATTCCGAGAACATGGCAAAGCGAATCGAAGCCGCGACAGGAATGGAAACCAGGGCAACCATAATCGGACATGCTCAAAGAGGAGGAAGCCCTACGGCAAGGGACCGCGTATATGCGTCCGTTATGGGAGCAAAAGCTGTGGATTTGCTTATTGCCGGAGCTTCAAACCGTGTTGTTGCCTATAAGAACGGCCAGTTTGTCGATTATGACATTGACGAAGCCCTGAAGATGACCAAGGACATCAATCAGTATATGTATGAACTGTCCATGAGGCTTTCAAGAGGATCATATTAGAATAATCCGACAGGAGAATTAAGATGACTAAAAGGACGAAGAAATTTTTGTCTTACTATAAGCCATATCTTGGCTTATTCGCGGCAGACATGTTCTTTGCCCTCTTAGCCTCGTTAATATCCCTGGTATATCCGATGATAGTCAGGTATATTACCAACAATGTACTGGTGAATTACGATATATCGGAGGCGGCACCGGTCATTATAAAGCTGCTCTTTGCAATGCTTGGCCTGGCGGCTTTGGAGTATGCATGCACATATTTTACCGTTTATAAAGGACACATGATGGGCGCAAAGATGGAATACGACATGCGTAATGACATCTTTGAGCACCTTCAGAAGCTGTCCTTTAGCTTTTATGACAATCAAAAAACGGGCCAGCTGATGTCCAGGATTGCAAATGACCTGTTTGACGTAACGGAGCTGTGCCATCACGGGCCGGAGGACATATTTATATCTCTCATCAAGTTTGCAGGAGCCTTTGTCATACTGATACAGGTAAATGTGCCGCTCACAATGATAGTCTTTGCGTTTATTCCGATCATGTTCGTATTTGCCGTATTCATGAGAGGCAGGATGCGTAAGGCATTCAGGAAGAACAGGGAAAGAATAGCCGATATCAATGCGCAGATTGAAGATAATCTATCGGGGATCAGGGTTGTAAAATCCTTCGCCAATGAAGAGCTGGAGATTGACAAGTTCCGAAAAGGAAACGCAAGGTTTGTTGACAGCAAGCAGTACAGCTACCGGACCCTTGGGGAATTTCATTCCGGGCTTACTCTTTTTACGGCCTTGATTAATATTGCCGTGATAGCAGGCGGAAGCCTTTTCATAGCGAAAAAGGTTATAAATGTCGGTGACTTGCTGACATTCATGCTGTATGTCAATACTTTGGTAGATCCCGTCAAGAAGCTGATAAATTTCACCGAGCAGTTTCAGAACGGCATGTCGGGGTATAACCGCTTTTATGAGATCCTGGAGATTGAACCGGATATAGTGGACAGCCCGAAAGCCGTTGAGCTTAAGGATGTAAAAGGTGAGATAGAATTTAAGAACGTATCGTTTAAATACAACGACAGT
Source organism: Clostridiales bacterium (assembly GCA_012735495.1). GTDB lineage: Bacteria > Bacillota > Clostridia > Lachnospirales > Lachnospiraceae > Mobilitalea. The sequence goes on from JAAYHD010000027.1 coordinate 85,153, forward strand.
ACCGGGAATATACTCACCAACATTAATTTAAAGGTAAAGCCGGGAGAGTTTATCGCCCTGGTCGGTTCCTCCGGTGTCGGAAAGACCACCATGTGCAGCCTGATACCCAGGTTTTATGAGGTTACCGGCGGAACTATAACGGTTGACGGGATGGACATCAGGAATATTAAGCTTAAGTCCCTCCGGAACAATATCGGTATTGTACAGCAGGACGTATACCTGTTTTCCGGTACCGTGCTTGACAATATAAGGTACGGCAAGGCCGACGCTACGGAAGAGGAAATCATTATGGCGGCCAAGAACGCCAATGCCCATGATTTTATCAAGGAGCTTCCGGACGGATATTTTACGGATATCGGACAGAGGGGCGTCAAGCTGTCGGGAGGTCAGAAGCAGAGAATAAGCATAGCCAGGGTATTCCTAAAGAACCCGCCAATTCTGATATTTGATGAGGCAACCTCATCCCTGGACAACGAAAGTGAAAGAGTGGTACAGGAATCCCTGGAAAGGCTGGCAAAGGACAGGACCACGTTTGTAATTGCCCACAGGCTTTCAACAATCAAGAACGCGGACAGGATAGTGGTGCTGACCGAGGACGGCATAGGGGAAACCGGTACCCATGAAGAGCTGCTTAAAAGGAACGGAGTATACGCGGGACTATATAAGTTATCATATCAAAAGCAGGAATAACCGTGCCGGTATCATATACAGTGCGGCATGCCACAATAATGGAAGTAGAAAAATCACATAAACGGGGACAGCCAACAAGGTTGTCCCTGATTTTACACGGCGTTTCCATATTTACGAACTGCCGGTTCGGCATGGGGTAAGGGGTTTGTTCCGGCAGGACGAAGCCGGTTTTGACTTGTCGCTTTTCTTAACGGCGGGCCAGCCTCGGTTGTGTAGGGCCAATAATGTGAATATAATGCAAAAATATTGGTTTTATGCGATTTATGGAACTAATTATAACCCGATAACGTCTAATGTATGGACGGGGAAAGTTGATTACGGCATCCAAAATTACATTTACATTATCATACCGTACATGTATACTATAACTAGCTTGAATTTCTTCGACAGAAGAACAGGTATGGTATAGGGGGATTATTGGATGCATAGAGAAATTCAAAACGGACACTCCGAGCTTTCTCCTGCGTATGAGATCGAAAGCCTGATAAGGGAATACGGCAACGACGTGCTAAGAACCGCATATATGTACGTCAAGGATATTCATACTGCGGAAGACATATTCCAGGAGGTTTTTATAAAGGTTAATCAAAAGCTTTCCACATTCGAAGGCAATTCCAGCATCAAGACCTGGATAATCAGAATCACCATCAATACGTGCAAGGATTATTTAAAAAGCGCCTATAACAGAAGAGTGGTCCCCATGATGGAATACCAGGAGGACTCAATTGTTGGTGAATCCGAGTACAATGAGGTCGAGATTCAGGATATTAATCATTTGGTAAAGGAAACAGTCCTTTCCCTGCCTGCTAAATACAGAGAGGTTGTTATATGCGTTTACTTTCATGAGATGACGATAGCGGAAGCGGCTCAGGCACTTAATATTGCCGAAGGGACCGCAAAAAGCAGGCTTTCGAGAGCAAGGCAAAAGCTGAAAGAATTGTTGGAAGGGAGGGTATCGGATGAATTCTAACCGGAAAGATATAAAGAAAATTGATATAGATAAATTGGATATAAAGGCCGGCTTGAATGCTTCCCTGGACAAGGAAGGCATCAGCGTGTCCGAGGATCTGGTCAGAAGAACACTGGAAGCTATAAGAATGAACGAGGCTTCAGGGCGTGAGTCCGGTGTAAATATGACCGAACGCAAAAAGCCGGTATTCTCATACGGGTATGTACGTACGTTTGTTGCAGCGGCTGCGGCGGTTCTGGTTTTGGTTGCCGGGATGAACGCCATAAGGATTTTTACACCAAAGACCTTTAAGAGCGATTTGGCCAAGCAGGAGCTTGACGGTGCGGCCGGCGGAAGCAATATGGCGGAAAAACAAGATACATTGTATGATGACAGTATGCTCGATGAGAATAGGATGGATATGCTGCAGTCCGCTGAAATGCCAGTACAGGATACCGCCAGGGGATACGAGGAAAAAGCGGCTGAAGAAGGATCGGGCATGGACGGCGGCCTGAGTGTCGACGCATCGGCACCACAGGACGGCAATGAAAACATCAAGCTGACAATGGTCCGTGAAGTATATGGATTTTCGGATATTGTCCAGATGGAGTCCGGTAAAATCAGTGAAATCACCATAAGCTATGGCGATGCTGACATAATAGATGTTATTTCGGACCGCGGACTGATAGACGATTTCTATGCAATGATGCAGAATTACAGCTTCAAATTCGGGGCCGCCAACGATACTGTTATCCATTATGTCATAAAGCTAAAATCGGAGGATGGGGATGCGCAGCTTCTTATAGGAGATGCGTCGGTAACGGTGGATTGTACCCGGGGTGACATTGCTTCGCACAGCATATATACATCGGACGATCAGGCGTCGATAGTCAGAGGCATTGAGGATTTCCTGGCAGGTCGGGGCAATAATTAATTCAAAATAAAAAGGTGCTGTTTATAACAGCACCTTTTATTTGAAAAATTTTTCATTTCTTCTTATTATTTTTCTTGTCGCTTCCCTCTTCGGAAACGGAATCGCCATCGTCAGAGGCTTCTGCGGTTTCAGCCGATGCAGCTTCCTCATCCTTTTCTTCATCGGCGTCGGTGGTTTCCGTACCTTCACCGGAACCGGATTCTTTCGCTTCGGTTTCTTCGCCCGCGGCTTCCTTGCCGTTATCAGTGTCCAGCTGTATTGATACATACTCCCTGGTTTCAGCCTGTTCTTTAATATCATCTTCGGTTTCAAAATCATCAAGGTCGTCGTCAAAATCGTCGAAATCTTCGGAACCGCCGCTTTTTATGAAACGCTTATAAATATAGTAAGCTCCTGCCGCAAGAGTTGCAACGGACAGGGTTGACAACAGGAATTTACCAAATTTCTTCATATGCTTCATCATCATCCTTTCACCTTAATAATAAATACACCTATTCATATTATAATTCTATAAAGCAAAAAATGAAAGCTATAAATATAATATATGTAAAAAATGCTAAAAAAATTAATAATAATATGAGAATAATAATATTATAATATCTTTCAGCTTTACAAGACCGGACAAATATCATATTATTATTGTGTCTTTTTACACTAAAAATCAATGAAGTACTATAATTATATCAAATAAAGGAGATGAGTGATGGAACATATTCATGAATGGCTTGACATAATCTGTGAAGTCGGAACATTGTTGTTTGAATTTATCGGTGTGATAATTCTTTTAAAGTCAGGCATTGTTGGTATTTATAACTATATCAGGAAGAACCCGTATACCAGGCTTGAGCTGGCCAAGGGAATGGCAGTCGGACTGGAATTTAAAATGGGCGGTGAGATACTGCGCACCGTAGGAGTTACCAGGTGGCAGGATATCGCAATGGTAGGCGGTATAATCCTGCTGCGTGCGGCGCTGGCATTGCTGATTCACTGGGAAATAAAAGCAGATGAAAAGGAATGCGAGGCCTTGGTAAACAACAATCATGACAGACAGGAAAACGGAGAAAAATAGTATAAAAGTAATAATAAGCTTTTATAACAAGATTTTGACAAAAATCTGCCGTTATGGTACTATATATTGTATGAAATGATAGAATAAATGCGCATTTTTACAGGAGGAATAAGTATGAAGAACAACCTTGGAAGAAGAATCACCAAAGGCATATTAGTGGTATTATTGATGATACCTTTATTATGGCTTCAGGGTGAAACCGACGTACTTGCGGCAACTCCTGCCTTTGCGGAATCCAAGATTGAGATTGTCGGCGAAGGCACGACTTACCAGCTTGAGATAAAGAACAAGGTGAGCGGAAGTACATACAAATGGTCCTCGAGCAACGCCAAGGTGGCCAGGGTCAGCAGCAAGGGAGTTGTTACCGCGGTAGGCAAGGGTACAGCCGAAATCAAGTGTGTTATTACTTATCCGAACAAGAACACAAAAACCCTTACCTGTAAGGTTACGGTAATAATTCCTGCTACAAAGCTAAAGATTAACAATGCCGTAGAAGTCAACGGCGCCCATATCATGAAGATAGGGGAGACATATAATTTCAACCGTGACATTTTCCCGTCCAATTCTTCGGACAAGACTTATTGGTCCCTTGGAGCCGGAGACAAGAACTGCGTACAGGTTACCGACAGTTCAAGCGGCATTGTAAAGGCTCTTAAGCCCGGCAAGGTTGTTCTTGTTGCTACCGCGGCCAGGACCGCAACCGCGGAGGCTGCGGCGTCAAGCATTGTAAATGACGCAATCATCATAGAAGTTATAGAACCGTCGGCAGCGGTAACTTCTGTAAAAATAGTTGACAATAATGTGATAAGCGTAGTTTTCGACAGCCCTGTCATCGCGTCAACCGTTATAGGACAGAACGGTACATTGCATGAAAACATCATTATTACACCTTTAAAGAATGCAAAGGGTGTATACGCTTCGGATCCCGGAAATCTGACAGCGGCGCTTTCACAGGACGGAAAGACACTGACCATAACGTCGGCCAACCGCCTAGACGGAGATTATGGAATCTATTTCTCCGACCAGATAAAAACGACCGACGGAATTTCCATTGACGATTATTATCAGAGAATCAGGTATATAGATGAAACTCCGCCTCATGTTGTTGATGTAAGGCAGGATGATACAGGAGTTGTTCTCGAAATAGTATTTAACGAGGAAATTGATTTTTCAGGCCTGAAGGTCAGCGGCGGAGGCATTATGCAGGGTTCATCGACAAAAATAGCCGATCCCCGTACCGTAAGCATATTGAACAACAGGAACAGCTATGTACCAAGCGAGGATAAAAAATCGCTTAGAATCAACCTGGCGAACATTGCGCCTACGGACTTCAACCAGCCATTGACCGTAACGCTTTCAGGCATAAAAGACATGGCCGGCAACTCGCCCAGCGGCTATTCGATACAGGTCGTGCTCGTGGCTGATAATACTCCGAAGCCCAAGGCAAGGCTGGTGTCGGTTGTGAGGACGGGGTATAACACCCTGACGGCAACCTTTGACCGTTCACTGTTAACCGCGGGATATGCCCAGATCGGCACGGGCCCGATTATGGTCGGTACCGTTGACAGCAACAATCCGAGGAAGGCTTACTATACGTTATCTGAAACGGATGCACTCAAGACGGGTATTCAAAGCGTAACGGTAAGCAACTGGACAAGCTTTAATATGAATCCAAATGATACTTATATAACACGCCAGACTGTCAGTGTGTCGTTTGATTATGAAAGATCCAATCCCGTACTTATGGACTACACGTTTGATCCTGCGACCAACATACTGACCCTTACATATAACGAGGACGTAACCCTTGTTACAAATTCAGGATTCTTCACGGCGACACTGGTGACCATAAACGATGAAATCTGGTCCGACAGGAGCATCACATATGCTAAGACGGCCTCAGATGATCCGAAAGTAATCAGGCTTCAGTTAGGCAATCTGACCGTGTATGGAAATTATACATTCACGCTAAGCCAGTACTTTGTAATGGACAGCTTCAGGAATTACGGCCTGCAGCGTACGATAACAATAAGCAACATCGGTGATGTGCAGCTTCCGGGACCTTACAGCATAATGCAGTCAACCAACAATCCGAGTGAAATATACCTGGAATTTGCGCATATGCTGGACGTAGCTACAGCTACAGATGTAAGGAACTACGAAATACCCGGCGTTACGATACTGGGCGCAAGGCTTACCAAGAACACCAAGAATGAAGGCGCCACCGTCGTACTTACCGTAGCGGACGGTTCAATCAATGTAACATTGGAGAGACCGCTCAGGATTAACGGCGTTGCAAGCTATTCGGGCAACTATTCACCGATAACCGATTTTGAGAAAACAGTGCTGCTTAAGGAAAATGTAAAGCCGTATTATATCGCTCCTCCGTTGTATAATTCGGCCAAACCGAACGAGATAAGGCTTACCTTCAGCGAAGAAATAACCGGATCGATGGTTGTGAAGGTTACCCAGACCGGAACAGGAACCTATGACATTCCGATTGGAAATATAGTTACCATATCCGGAAACACCGTGGTAATAACGCTTAACACAATACCGACCAATAACTCGCTGCTGAAGATAGACATTACCGATAACAAGATTGTAGACTTAAGCGGCAACCAGTGTGTAGCAATGGATCCAACCCTGTATTTCTACGTAACATATTAAGGCAAGGCCATAACAGTCATGCCCCGGGCGTCCGACAAGGCTGCCCGGGGTTTTTTGCCGCCTGCAATTGTGCTATTCTTTTCTTTACTAGCCGATTAATATATCATATAATTTCATTAGTGCATTATAAACGGCATATATGGAAATAATGGATAAAAATAGATTTCGTCTGGAGAATAAAAATTGAGCAGAAGGTCAAACAAGAAAATTTTTAACTATATCGGATGGATATTACTGTATTTATATATACTGCTGTTGTCATACTTCCTCTTTATCAGTGACAGGTACGGAAAAGACCCGGTATCCGGGCAGTACAACCTGCATTTGTTCAAGGAAATCATGCGTTTCATTGTATACAGGGAAAGAATTGGAGTCAAGAGCTTTGCAGTCAACATATTCGGCAATATAGCAGCCTTTATGCCGTACGGTTTTTTGCTCCCGCTGCTTAACAGGGTTTACAGGAAATTTTATATAATTCTCATATTGAGTGTACTGTTCAGCCTGGCGGTCGAAACGGCCCAGTTTCTGCTTAAGGTTGGGGTTTTTGACGTTGATGACATTATTTTGAATTCTCTTGGAGGAATACTGGGATACCTGGTATTCAGGGCCTGCTTTTCGATTTATGAACGTATGAAAAAGCGCAGGAAATGAGTCGGTTTTCATGTAAGAGGATATCAAATATACGGGAGGGGAGTCCGGATTTGAAGCTGTTTCGAAGAAAAGAAACCATTCAATTTTCAGGCCGGAGCCATACAAAGGGCGGAATATTGTCTTTCATAATCGGTATGGTGACAGTTCTGGGATTTATTGCGGTATGTATAATTTCAGGCGTTAATAATGGAGAAGGAGGCATTTTAATAGGCGTAACCGGGATTCTTCTATTTGTCCTGGCTGCGGTGGGCCTTGTCCTGGCTTACAGGGAAATGAAAAAGAGGGATATATTCTACAGGTTTCCCATGATAGGCATAATCACCAACGGCTTTATGCTTATCCTGCTTGCGGTGATTTACATACTAGGTTTATATTAGTTATTTGCCGTAGTTTATACAATGGGGTGCAGCAAAGCTTAAGCCATTAGGTCTTAAGCTTTTTCTTATAAATGAGCCCATACTTATTAGGCTTGCTAATAAAAGCGATAAGAATATTTCTGCTGAAAGATTGCTTTATGTGTGTTAGAATGGTGGCAGATAGATATGACTGTTCCGGTGATTTTCAATAAGGAACGGATGGAGGTTTATTATGGATTACAAGCAGGCCGGTGTGGATATTGAAGCGGGATATAAAGCGGTGAAGCTCATGAAGGAGCATGTCAAAAAAACCATGCGCAAGGAAGTCGCAACCGAACTGGGAGGCTTTTCCGGCGCATTTTCCATTAAAAGATACATGGAAATGGAGAATCCGCTTCTTGTATCCGGAACGGATGGTGTGGGAACCAAGTTAAAGATAGCATTTTTAATGGACAAGCATGATACCGTAGGCATAGACTGTGTGGCCATGTGCGTAAATGATATTGCCTGCTCAGGAGCGGAGCCGTTATTCTTTCTTGACTATATTGCCTGCGGTAAGAATGAACCTGAAAAAATCGCTTCAATTGTAAAGGGCGTGGCGGACGGATGCATCCAGGCAGGCGCGGCATTAATCGGCGGTGAAACAGCTGAGATGCCCGGATTTTACCCCGAGGACGAATATGACCTGGCAGGATTCGCGGTTGGCATAGTGGATCAGAAGGATATGATTACCGGGGCGGGCGTTAAGGGGAAGGATGTACTTATCGGTATTGCTTCATCCGGAATACACAGCAACGGCTATTCCCTGGTCCGCAAGGTTTTCAGGATGCAAAAATCCGTGCTGGATACTTATTATGAAGCTTTGGGAGCATCTCTTGGCGAAGCCCTGCTTACCCCTACAAAGATATATGTGAACTGCCTGCAGAGCCTGAAGAAAAACAACATTAAGGTTAAGGCCTGCAGCCATATAACCGGGGGAGGGTTCTATGAGAACATACCACGGATGCTGCCGGAGGGAATGCACGGAATAATCAATACCGGAAGCTACGAAGTGCCCCCGATATTCAAGATGCTGAAGAGAGACGGCAATATTGATGACAAGGTAATGTACAACACCTTTAACATGGGTATCGGCCTGGTCATTGCCGTATCACCCGAACAGGCCGACAAAGCGGTTGGCGTAATTGCAGGGGCCGGTGAAAAGGCATACATTATCGGGGAAATTGTTGAGGGCTCAAGGGGGATAACTCTATGCTGAGACTGGCTGTTTTGGTTTCCGGGGGAGGCACAAATCTGCAAGCCCTGATCGATAAGATTGAAAATGGCGCACTACCCGGCGTATCCATAGAGGTGGTAATAAGCAGCAGCAGGAAGGCTTATGCGTTGGAGCGGGCCCATGCCCACGGTATTCCCACCGCTGTTATAAACAAGAATAAATATGACACGACGGAACAGTTCTCCGGGGCATTGCATGAGCTGCTCAAGGAATATAAGGTTGATTTGATTGTTCTAGCGGGCTACCTGCAAATACTGCCCGAAAGCATCATCAGGCTGTACAGGAACAGGATTATAAACGTACACCCTTCTTTAATCCCGTCATTCTGCGGGGACGGTTTTTACGGGCTTAAGGTCCACGAAGCCGCCCTGGCCCGCGGAGTAAAGCTGACCGGTGCGACGGTGCATTTCGTTGATGAGGGCACCGATACCGGTCCCATTATTCTTCAGAAAGCCGTTCCCGTTGAAAACGGCGACACTCCCGAGACCCTTCAGAAAAGAGTGATGGAGCAGGCCGAATGGATCATTCTTCCTGAGGCGGTCAGGCTTATTTCTGAAAACCGCGTAATAGTCAACGGCAACACGGTAACAATATTATAAATCTTGCAATGGTACAAGGCGCAGCTCATAGTACCTGTACTTTGAGTAAAATGCAATTAGGAGGATATATATGAAGGTATTGGTTGTAGGCGTAGGCGGCAGGGAGCATGCCATAACATGGAAAATATCAAAAAGCCCGAGAGTGACGAAGCTGTATTGCGCTCCGGGAAACGCAGGCATTGCGGAAATTGCGGAATGCGTGGACATTCCCGTAACAAAGCATGAGGAGTTGGCCGATTTTGCCCTGTCCGAAGGTATTGGCCTTACCGTAATAGGCCCTGACGATCCATTGGCGGAAGGCATTGTGGATGTATTTGAAAGCAAGGGGCTTAGGGTGTTCGGGCCGAGGAAAAATGCCGCGATAATCGAAAGCTCCAAGGTGTTTTCAAAGAACCTGATGAAGAAATATAATATACCCACTCCTTTTTACGAGGTTTTTGACAGTCCGGACAAGGCACTTGATTATTTAAGGGCCGGCAAATATCCCATAGTCGTAAAGGCGGACGGCCTAGCCTTGGGCAAGGGCGCCATTATCTGCATGGATTACGCAGAGGCGGAAAATGCAGTCAAGGAAATAATGATTGACAGGATATTCGGTGAATCCGGAAGCAAAATAGTTGTGGAGGAGTTTATAACCGGACGGGAGGTTTCGGTTCTTGCTTTCTGCGACGGGACACATATACTCCCTATGACCAGCGCCCAGGACCATAAGAGAGCCAAGGATAATGACATGGGACTGAATACCGGAGGAATGGGTACGTTCTCGCCAAGCCCTTTTTATACCGGGGATATTGATGACTATTGCAAAAAATATATTTACCAGCCCGTCATGGATGCCATGAAGGCCGAGGGAAGGGATTTTGTCGGTGTGCTTTTTACCGGCCTGATGCTTACGGAGGATGGCCCGAAAGTACTGGAATTCAATGCCCGGTTCGGCGATCCGGAAACACAGGTGGTCCTTCCGAGAATGAAAAACGACCTGGTTGACGTGATGGAGGCCTGCATAGATGGAAGGCTCGACGAAATTAACCTGGAATTTGAAGACAATGCCGCCGTATGTGTAATCCTGGCCTCGGAAGGATATCCGGAACGCTACGAGAAAGGCTTTGAGATACAAGGCCTGGATTATTTCAGGGATAAGGAGGATTATTTCATATTCCATGCGGCTACCAGGAAAGACAACGGAAAGGTCCTGACAAACGGCGGAAGGGTCCTGGGAGTTACTGCCCTGGGAAGCACCTTGAAGGAAGCCAGGGCTAAGGCATACGAGGGCACTGGGAAGATTTATTTCAAAAACAAATATATGAGGACAGATATCGGCAGGGCAATTGAGCAGAATTAGCCTTTTACAGCATCTTATGACATTAATTGCATTAAATGCCACAGAACTGCCATAGTTCTTTTTTATCGTATAGAAAACAAATTCTATACGATATTTTTTTGTAAAATATTAGAGGTTAATCCATATATGGCTGATTAGGACAGATATAGGGCATTTTTTGCTGCATCTGAAAGGAGTGCTTGATGAGCAAACGGTTTAACTATAGAGCGATAATTATATCAATTATAATATGCCTGGGGATTTTTTTGCCGAATTTCCTTAACAACGCAAAGGTATTGGCATCGGGTAAGGGCACCGTAACAGCCTCTACGCTTAACGTAAGGACGGGACCGTCGCTGACTGCAAACAAGCTGCAGCTTTCCGACGGGACCTATGTATTTCTTAGAAAAGGGGAAACCGTAACCATACTGGATACGGAAGGGGAATGGTTCTACGTTTCTCTGCAGTTTAACGGAAAAAAGCTGCAGGGATATGTACACAGCGATTATATAAATGTTACCGTAAGCCCTTCACCGACTCCGACTCCTTCTCCGACACCTACTCCTACACAAAAGCCCACACCGACACCAAAGCCTGAAAGCGGCGGTACGGCCGTTTCCGGCGGATATAAGCATGAAGCCGTTGTAACAGCCGGTTCCTTAAATGTAAGAAGCGGTGCGGGAACGAATTACCCCGTGGTAGGAGGTTTAACCCAGGGAAACAAGGTTACCGTCATCGGTGAATCCTTGGACAGCAGCAATGTCAAATGGTATCGTATAGTCCTGCCAGGCGGCGGTACGGTTTCAACGGGATATGTGTCCAGCCTTTATGTAAAGCTGGATTTCAATAAAGCTATAAAGGGATACATTACCGCATCCAAAGTCAATATCCGCAAATCTGCGGGAGACAAAGCCGCATATTTAAAGGACAGCCAGGGCAACATTGTTTCTCTTAAGAAGGACAAGGCTGTCAATATCATAGATGAGGTCGTGTCATCGGGTGCAAAATGGTACAAGCTGTCCTTTAAAGTGGACGGAGTATCATATACAGGGTACGCGCCGGCAAATCAGGTTGGATTCAGGGGCGAGAATACGGAGAACAGCTCAACTCCAACACCAACCCCGACACCGACGCCGACACCGACGCCAACACCTGAGCCTGTGCCCACACCGACACCGACGCCGACACCGACGCCAACACCGACGCCAACACCTGAGCCTGTGCCCACACCGACACCGGAACCGCAGATACTGGAGATTCCGAGTAATCAAATATATACATCCATCAGCGGGCCGCAGGACGGTTATGTGTGCAACACATTGTATTTGAATGTCTATGAGAATATACTTGTACACAACTCGTTCCTTTACGACCTGTCCGGGCAGCCGGTATTGCTGCTCAGCGGGGCCAAAGTAAAGGTAAACAGTGTTGTCAGGGTCGACGGAATTCCGTATTACCATATAACATACGGCGATATAAGCGGACATGTAAGGGCCGAATACATTTACGTCGGTTCGCAGCTGCCGGACGGAGTGGTAAATCCCTGGACTCCCGTGCCAACACCGGGTGCTGAAGTAACGCCCGTACCGACACAGGGTCCCCAGATACCGGACACCGACTTTGAGACAATGCTTATAATGGAAGGCTTTCCCGAGTCATACAAGGATGCGTTAAGAAGGCTCCATGCGCTTCATCCGAATTGGGTGTTCAAGGCATACCATACGGGCCTTGATTGGAAGACAGTAATTGATAACGAAAGCATTCCCGGCAAGAACACGATTCCGAATTCGAAGAGTGTCGAGTGGCTGTCCTTTGACAAGGGAGCTTACAACTGGGAAACCGATACATTTGTCGTATTTGACGGTACATACTGGGTTACGGCCTCAAGGGCCGCAATCGAGTATTACATGGATCCAAGGAATTTCCTTGAGGAAGATACCATCTTCCAATTCGAGCTGTTAAGATATCAGCCGGGATACCAGGACATCGAGGGTGTCGAGAATATACTAAAGGGAACGCCGTTGTACAACGCGTCCTATTCCTTCATAGATGAAAACGGCAACCTGCAGACCTACACATATGCGGAAACCTTTATAAAAGCGGCCGAATACTCGGGGGTAAGCCCGTACCATCTGGCGTCCAGGGTAAAGCAGGAGGTTGTAACGGGGCCTACGACCCTAAGCAACAGTGTGTCCGGCACTTACAAGGGCTATGAAGGTTATTATAACTTTTACAATATAGGCGCCAATGACAGCCCTGGTGGCGGAGCAATAGCAAATGGCTTAAAGTTCGCCAAGAACGGCACCACCAACTCCAAAACGAACGCACAGTATCTTATTCCGTGGACGAATCCTTACAGGTCAATAGTCGGAGGTGCGTATTTTCTTGGAAGTACATATATAAACAGGGGACAGGATACGGTGTACCTGCAGAAATTCAATGTCACTCCGATATCCACATATTTCCATCAATACATGACGAATGTGGAGGCGCCTTGGGCCGAAAGCAAAAAGATAGCATCGGCATACTGCGACATGATGAATTCGCCGATTGTTTTCTCCATTCCAGTATATCTGAATATGCCGGAGACACCGGCTCCAAGGCCTACGACCAAGTTTAATCCGAATAACCGTTTAAAGAGCCTGAAGGTTACCGATTTGAACGGCAAGGAGCTTGCACTGTCACCGACCTTCAGCCAGACGGAATACAACTATTACATAATTGTTCCGAACAATATCGAGGCGGTACAGGTAAAAGCCACCACGGTAAGCAAGAAGGCCAGCGTATTCGGAGGAGGATACATTCCTCTGAGTGTCGGCAGAAATGAGGTAGTAATCCCGGTAGTCGCGGAGAACGGCGACATTGCCAACTATATTATAAATATTGTAAGAGAGTAGGACTCCTTAAGCTGCTGGAAACAGTATTTATCCGGCCGGAACGGCAACAACCGACCGGCCGGAATTTATAATTCATATATTAATGTACCAGGGGGATATGCAATTATGAGAAGAATTTATAAAGCGCTGCTGGTGTGCCTGTGTCTCATATCCGGCGGTTTTTTGTCTTTCATTCACGTTAAAGCTGCCAGCGCCAACATAGAAATAACCGCCCATGAAAGCGATATAATCGTTGGAGACACCGTATATGTATATATTAATATTACCTCGGACTCCATGTTTGGAGATATCGAGGCTAATCTGACCTATGACGAGGATATTCTTAAGTATAAGGGAAATATGTCTTTTGTAACCGGCAGCAGCGGTTTTCTTAAGATATCGGATATCAACCTGTCCGAGGAAACCGACAGTCGAAAATATGTGCTGGAATTTGAAGCGCTCAAGGTGGGCATAACTACAATTGAGTTCAGCGGCCCTGTCATGGTATATGAAAGCGACACGGAACTGCCCATGTCGGTTTTTATGGATTCGCTCACGCTTGAAGTAAAACCGGCGCAGACAGCATCCGAGAACGCATATCTTTCCTCGCTGAGAATAAGTCCCGGAGAGCTGACTCCGGAATTTAACAAGGACATATATGAATATACCGCCAGTGTCGGATATGATGTCGGCAAGCTGGTTGTCGTGGCATATCCGGAGGATGACAAGGCAACGGTTCGAATATCAGGAAATGATTCGCTAAGTGAGGGTGAAAACAAGGTGGTTGTCACCGTGGCGGCGGAAGCGGGCAACACCATGGAATATGTTATATATGTCACGAAGGAGGCCGCTCCGCAGGAAGGAGTCGACACACCAACAATCATACCGGACAAAAAGCACGGCAGCTTTGAGCTTGTCAGGCTGAATGAAGATGTATATGCGGTTTACAGCGGCAAATATAAGATAATGGAGCCGCCGCAGGATCTGAAGGTTCCAAGCGGATATATCAAGACAAAGATAATTATATCCGGAATATCCATACCGGTATTCGCGCCGGAACAGCTCGACAGCGAATTCCTCCTGGTATATGCGGAAAACGAACTGGGAGAAGCAGGTCTTTATACCTATGACAAGGTTGAGAAAACAATGCAGAGATACAAGGAAGAGACCCAGCCGATTTATGAGCCGGTGAACGGGCAGAATGAAGACATTATTTCTTCCCAAAAATACCGCCGGAACATGAACATGGCGGCAATAATCATTGCTCTTCTTAGTGCCCTGTGCGCGTTGTTTATCATCCTGTCCATACGGCTGTATATTAAGCTTAGAGGATAAGGAGACAATTAAAAATATTGACATGTCTTGTGGGCTGTTATATAATATATATAACAAATATAACTATATTAATTAATATTCCAATTTTATCAAAAAGCAGATATAATAGAGGTGATGAGAATGCATGTAATAAACATTGATTTTAACAGTGATGAAGCGATTTATGTCCAATTGATAAATCAAATCATTTTAGGCATTGCCACCTCGAAAATCCAAGAAGGCGATTATCTTCCGTCGGTAAGAGAGCTGGCGGAATATATCGGAATCAATATGCATACGGTCAACAAGGCATATAGTATACTGAAACAGGAAGGTTATGTTAAGCTTGACCGACGAAGGGGAGCGATAATTGCTATTGATATTGACAAGATGAGAGCCATAGAAGATATGAAGGAAGATCTTCGGGTTACCATTGCCAAAGCCATTTGCAAGAATATCAGCTGTGATGAAGCAATTAAAGTTGTAAGGGAGATTTATAATGAGTTTGAAAGGGGGTAGCTCCCAATGCTGTGTGACAGATGCAAAATAAGAGAGGCAAAGGTACTTTACACCGAGATTATTAACGGCGCAAAGACGGAACAACATCTTTGCGAGGAGTGTGCTGCGGACTATACATCATTTCAAATGGAAAAGCCCCTGTTTAACTCGGAGCTTACCTTGAACAGTTTACTGTCAACATTACTTGGAGCATATCAAGGCGGTACACAAAGCAAACCCGAAGTTAAGAAGTCGGGTCTTGTATGTGACAACTGCAAGACCACCTTTGAGGAGTTTCTGCAGAGAGGACGCTTCGGATGTGCGCAGTGTTATAAAAGCTTTTACAGTGAGATAGAAAATATCCTAAGAAGCATACACGGAGCCCAGGCTCATACCGGTAAACGTCCGAAAGGATTCGTATCCTCCGGTGAAAAGATATTCAAGAACCTGTCGGAGGAAGAAAGGCTTACCCTGGAGCTTCAGCAGGCCATTGAAAAGGAGGAGTTTGAAGAGGCGGCAAGGCTCAGGGATTTGATTCGGAGCCTGAAGAAGGAGGAATCCAAGAATGCTTAAATGGTATGAACAGTCCGTACCTGACGGCGATGTGGTTATTTCCAGCCGTGTAAGGCTTGCAAGGAACCTGGAAGGATATAAGTTTTCTCCTCTGCTTAAGGAATCTGAAGCGGTTAAGCTGGTCGATGAAGTAAAGGGTATAACTTCGGCCTTGGCGGAGCAGGATAATAGAAAATATTACTCCTGCAACCTAAAATCCCTGAGCGAGATAGACAAGGCCGCCATGGTGGAGAGACATATCGTAAGCCCGCTTCTGGTTGAAAAGGAGCAGGCCACGGGGCTTATTCTTTCTGATGACGAAACGGTAAGCATAATGATTAATGAAGAAGACCATGTGAGAATACAGGCTATTGTAGGAGGCTTAAACCTGGAGGAAGCTTATGACATAGCCAACCGTATTGATGATATCGCGTATGAGAAGCTGCGTTTTGCCTATGATGAGAAGTACGGGTATATTACATCCTGTCCAACCAACGTCGGTACCGGCATGCGAGCTTCCTGCATGGTTTTTTTGCCGGCGTTAAGTGCGGCGAGACTGATTAACAAGCTTATAGAAGAGGTTGGACGGTATGGGGTTACCATCCGCGGCATTTACGGAGAAGGAACCAAGAGCATGGGAAGCATATACCAGATTTCCAACCAGAAAACATTGGGCAACTCAGAAAAGGAGATAATACAGAACTTAAACCGCATTGTTGACCAGGTAATAAAACAGGAAAGAAAAAGAAGGGAATACATGCTGTCGGTAAATGCGGATGAGATAGAGAACCAGGTATATCGTTCATATGGAATCTTAAAATACGCAAGACAGATAAGCTCCAGCGACGCAATGACCCTTCTTTCGCAGATAAAATTCGGTATGGATACCGGATTAATTAAATTTGACAGGGAATTTAATGTCCATAAGCTTATGATGGGAATACAGCCCGGATGTCTCCAGTGGGCATTGGGCAAAAGTGTGGGCAGCACTACCAGGGATAAGGCCAGGGCGGAATATATCAGCAAGGAATTGCCGAACATAGTCGAGAAGACGGAATAAAACATCGGTATGATTCTGCCGGTTTTATACTCTATTTAGAACGGAGGACATAAGAATGAATGAGAGATTTACGGAAAATGCAAAGCAAGCCATAAATTATGCAAGAGAAGCGGCATATCGCCTTAACCATAATTATATAGGAACGGAACATCTGCTGATGGGTTTGCTGCAAGTGGACGGAGTGGCATCCAGGGTGCTCCAGGAGAACGGTGTTGTATTTGAAAAGCTGGTGGACCTGGTCAACCAGCTCATAGCACCGAGCAGCAGTGTTGAGATAATTGACGGCGGAAGCTTTACTCCAAGATTCAAGCATATAGTGGACCAAAGCCATAAGGAAGCTGCAAAGCTGAAAGCCCAGGAAACTGGCACGGAGCATTTGCTGATAGCGCTCCTGAGGGAAACAGATTGCATAGCTGTCCGGCTGTTAAGCACGCTTGGAGTCAACATACAAAAAATATATGTGGATATCCTTGCGGCAGCAGGTGTGGACATAAATATGGCGAAGAACGATTTTGTAGCCGGAAAAGGCAAGCAAAAAGCCAAGTCGGCAACCCCGACGCTGGATCAATACAGCAGGGACCTTACCGAATATGCCAGGGAAGGCAAGCTGGATCCGGTAATAGGCAGGGAAGACGAAATACAAAGGGTTATCCAGATATTAAGCAGGCGAACGAAGAACAATCCGTGCCTGGTAGGGGAGCCCGGTGTGGGAAAGACGGCTATTGCCGAAGGACTTGCGCTTAAAATAGTTGAAGGAAACGTTCCCGATACGATAAAAGATAAAAGAGTGGTTACCCTGGACCTGTCCGGTATGGTTGCGGGTTCAAAGTACCGCGGCGAATTTGAGGAAAGAATTAAAAAGGTAATCAGTGAAGTAATAAATGACGGAAATGTACTGCTGTTTATAGATGAGCTTCACACTATAATAGGCGCCGGAGGAGCGGAGGGAGCAATCGACGCATCCAATATCCTTAAGCCCTCCCTTGCCAGGGGTGAACTCCAGATAATTGGCGCAACCACAAGGGAAGAA
Organism: Clostridiales bacterium; assembly: GCA_012735495.1. Lineage (GTDB taxonomy): Bacteria > Bacillota > Clostridia > Lachnospirales > Lachnospiraceae > Mobilitalea. Next base: position 102,998 of record JAAYHD010000027.1, read on the forward strand.
TACCGCAAGTATGTCGAAAAGGACGCTGCGCTGGAGCGCAGGTTCCAGCCAGTGGTTGTGGAGGAGCCTACCGAGGAAGAAGCAATCCGCATACTGTTCGGGCTTCGCGACAAGTACGAGGCACATCACAAGGTCAGGATTACCGACTCGGCTCTTGTGGCAGCAGTCAAGTTATCCAGCCGTTATATCAATGACCGTTATCTTCCCGACAAGGCCATCGACCTGATGGATGAAGCGGCATCAAAGGTCCGCTTAAGCGTCTACACATCCTCTCCGGTTATCAAGGACCTGGAGAAGGAGATAGAAAAGCTGGAGGAGCAGAAGGAACAGGCCATTAAGGAAGAGGCATATGAAAAGGCGGGAGAAATAAAGAAACAGCAGGAAGCCTTAAAGGAAGAGCTGGAAAAGCAAAGGCTGCTCGAGGAAAAGAAGAGAACAGAGGACCAGTTGGTTGTAAGCGAGGCTGAAATAGCGGACATCGTGTCAAGCTGGACCAAGATACCTGTTAAAAAGCTTGAAGAGGAAGAATCACAAAGGCTTCAGAACCTGGAGTCGATTCTTCATGAAAGGGTTATCGGTCAGGACGAAGCGGTTACCGCGGTAGCCAAGGCAATAAGAAGAGGAAGAGTGGGACTGAAGGATCCCAACAGGCCTATCGGATCGTTCCTTTTCCTTGGACCTACCGGTGTCGGTAAAACCGAGCTTTCAAAAGCGTTGGCGGAGGCAATGTTCGGTACCGAGAATTCAATCATCCGTGTTGACATGTCGGAATACATGGAGAAACACAGCGTCAGCAAGCTGATTGGTTCACCTCCGGGATATGTCGGATATGATGACGGCGGCCAGCTGAGTGAAAAAGTAAGGCAGAATCCTTATTCCGTGATCCTGTTTGACGAGATTGAGAAGGCGCATCCCGATGTTTTCAATATTCTGCTCCAGGTACTGGATGACGGACATATCACGGATTCCCAGGGAAGACGGGTAAGCTTCAAAAATACCATTATCATCATGACCTCCAATGCGGGAGCACAGAATATAATCTCACCGAAACGCCTTGGTTTCACCTCTGTAGTCGATGAAGGCGAGGATTACAAGAGGATGAAAGAAGCGGTAATGGATGAGGTTAAGAGAATATTCAGGCCGGAATTTATAAACCGTATTGACGAAATCATCGTGTTCCATTCACTCAACAAGGACAACATCAAGGACATCGTCGGAATAATGGTTAAAAATATTGCAAAACGAAGCAAGGCACAGATGAACATTGCCCTGGAAGCAACTTCGGCTGCACTGGAGCGTCTTGCTGAGATAGGATACGACGATAAATTCGGTGCAAGACCGTTAAGAAGGGCAATTCAAACCAATGTGGAGGATAAGCTTGCCGAAGGAATTTTGACAGGTGATATTAAGGAAGGCGACTCGGTATTAATCGATTGCTCTGAAAATGAAATAGTACTGAAGACTGTCGAGAAACCCGCATAGCTTATATTAGTAAATTGTTTTTCAGATGAATACAATTAGGAGGATCATGTATGGCGGTTATTCAAGAATTAATACGCAAAGAAGCAGATGGAACAATAAGCTTTGGAAATTATCTGTTGAAGGAAAAATCAAAAATCTCCGACTTTGAACATGACGGGGATTTGTACAAGGTCAAGACCTACAATAAGATCACAAAGCTTGAGAAGAATGGTATGTTCGTTTATGAATCGGTACCGGGAACCGCTGTATTTCACTTAAGACAGGATGAGAATGAGCTGAGCTTTGATGTGACAGGGGAAGACACAGTTCAGATAACTCTTGAGCTTGAAGCGGAGAAAGAATATCAGATATACAAGAATGAAGAACTGATGGGCACAATGAAAACCAATTTGGGCGGAAAGCTGATATTCAGCGTGGAATTAAGCGGAAATAAACAAGATTCAATCAAGGTGGTAAAGCTGTAGCATGGCAAAAGAAAAAACCGTGTTTTTCTGCAGTGAGTGCGGTTACGAATCCTCTAAATGGCTTGGTCAATGTCCCGGATGCAAACAATGGGATACCTTTGTAGAAGAGCCTGTGACTAAAAAAAAGAGCACAGGCTCAAGCTATAAAGGAGCCGCGGAACCTCAGTTGCTGTCGGAAATAAAATCTGAAAACGAAAACAGGATAAAATCGGGCATCGGAGAGCTTGACAGGGTTCTTGGCGGCGGCATAGTGCCAGGGAGCCTTATTCTTGTGGGCGGAGATCCGGGAATAGGCAAATCCACGCTGCTATTACAAGCATGCAGGGAAATCGTCAGCCAAGGCCTTAAGGTCATATACATAACCGGTGAGGAATCTAAAGGGCAGATTAAAATGAGGGCGGAGAGGCTAGGCATATATGACGGCGAGCTTCTGCTGCTTTGTGAAACGGACTTGGATCTGATTGAGGATGTGGTAAACAGGCATAAGCCGGACATAATAGTTATAGACTCCATACAGACCATGTATAAGGAGGACATAGGCTCCGCACCCGGAAGTGTCGGACAGGTTCGTGAAGCCACCGGGGTCTTTATGCGGATCGCAAAAACCACCGGTATAGCCATTTTTATCATCGGCCATGTGACAAAGGAAGGGATGGTTGCCGGACCCAAGGTGTTGGAGCATATGGTAGACACGGTTCTGTATTTTGAAGGAGATAATTATGCGGCTTACCGGGTTTTAAGGGCGGTAAAGAACCGTTTCGGCTCCACCAATGAAATCGGAGTGTTTGAGATGCAAAACACCGGGCTTATGGAAGTAAAGAACCCTTCCGAGTACATGCTGAGCGGAAGGCCTGAAGGGGAGCCCGGCTCGGTGGTTACCGCAGCTATAGAGGGTACAAGACCTATACTGGTGGAGGTCCAGGCGCTGATATGCCGTACAAGCTTTAATATGCCAAGAAGAACGGCGGCGGGAACGGACTATAACAGGGTGAACCTGCTAATGGCCGTCCTGGAAAAACGCCTGGGCATACAGCTTGGCGACTGCGACGCGTATGTCAATGTGGCGGGCGGCATGAGAGTAACGGAACCGGCCCTCGACCTTGCGATAGTTTCGGCCATACTCTCAAGCTTTAGGAACATCCCGATTCCAAACAGTACGGTTTTCTTCGGCGAGGTGGGACTTACCGGGGAAATCAGGGCGGTCAACATGGCTGAGCAGAGGGTGGCCGAAGCCGCCAAGATGGGCTTTGAGGCCTGCATCCTGCCCCAGGCTAATATCGGCAAGATAAAAACTCCCGGGGGAATGAAGCTGATTGGAGTAAGAAACATCGGAAATGTGTTGGATTATATAAAGGAACACAGGAATGGATAATGGAATGGCTAACTTATGTTTTGATATGGTAATATCCCGAATAGAAGACTTGCTAAGCAAGAATACCCGGGTGACAGTGGCAATAGACGGAATGTGCGGCAGCGGCAAAAGCTATCTTGCCGGCCTGATTGCCAAAACCCTTGATTGCAATGTGTTTCATATCGACGACTATTACCTTCCGGTTGAAATGCGGACAACAGAACGGCTTGCGCAGCCCGGCGGGCATATATATTATGAAAGGTTTAAGGAAGAGGTCCTTGATTCCATACGCAATAACCGCCCCGTTTTATACAGGCCCTATCTGTGCGGGGTATGGGAATACGGCGAGCCAAAGACATATGAACCAAAGAAGCTCAACATCATAGAAGGCTCATACAGCATGCATCCCTGCCTTCGTGACGCATACAGCCTAACGGTTTTCCTTGAGGCGGACCCGGAGGAACAGTTAAGAAGAATAGCAAAAAGAAGCGGGGAGGAAAACCTGGCGCATTTTATCAACAGGTGGATTCCCCTTGAGAATAAATACTTCAGTGAACTAGGGATAAAGGGCTTGTGTGACATAGTCCTGGACACGACTAACCTGTTTTAGAAGAAATAATGGCAGGGCAGTTAATTGAGCCTGATTCAGCAAAATAGTCTTGACAATTTACACAATTAATATTATTATAAATAAGCATTCTATATAGATAGGGGCATAGTTCAGCTGGTAGAATAACGGTCTCCAAAACCGCAGGTCGTGGGTTCGAATCCTACTGCCCCTGTAAGCAATAGACCCGCTCAAATGAGCGGGTCTATTGCTTACAGGGGCAGTGTATAGATGAGAACCCAGGGAAAAATACGCGAAGCGAATTTTTCAAAAACCAAGCAGGCGAGATTTTAGGACTGCTTGGTTTCATTTTACCATTCCAACAGAACAAATGTTTGCATTTCGCCTTGGTATATGGTATCATATTATTGTAATTTCATCCCTTGCTTCCATGAGAGATTTTTTGTAAATGTAGGTGAGGCTGAAGTTAACATTACTGCAGAGGTGGCTTTTAATGGAACGATTGGAATGCAAGAACGAGAATTGGTATGTAAACGATGAGGTATCCGGGAAATGGGTTACAAAGATGATGCTGCCGGATTTCAGGGGAGACACAAAAGAATGTATTCACATGAGGGGAAGGGGCTGGAGATGGCTGATACTTCGATGCGATTACACCGGACTGAAAAAGGGGCAGGAATATGAATTTGCCTTTTGGGGCAAGTTTGACTATTATTCAGGATATGGCACTGTTGGGGTCGGTACAGCTTTGCTTAAGGGTTATCTTCTTTTTCTATTTTCAATAAAAATTGTTATTAATCTCTTAATAGCTTCTATCTCGGCGTCCGTAAGCTCCGACGCGTCCAAAACCTTCTTTTTCTCCAATCCGAACAAATAGTCCGTGCTTACATGGAAAATGCGTGCCATCTTCACCAAAACATCATATGACGGATACCTGGTTCCCGATTCATATGAACTGATGATGCTTTTGCTTACTCCGATTCTGTCGGCCAAATCCTTTTGTGTCATATTATTGCTTTTTCTCAGAGCTTTGAGCTTTTCTCCCAAATTCACTATAAGAAACACCCGCCTTTGCAACTAGTGTATTATTATTGGGTCAACTATTGGTGAAATAATGTTTACAAATAGAAAATATTGGTGTATTCTAAATATTGATAATTCTTCATATTTGTTCAAAGAGGGGGTTATTTCAATGGAAAACACGCATAACGGGCCTTTGAACAATAAAATACTAAAGCCTAAGGATGTCGCGAACATACTGGGCTGCAGCTTAAATAGAGCTTATAGGATAATAAGGCAAAAAGATTTCCCTTATAAAAAGATTGGAAAAAGATATTTTATTTCCCATGATGAACTGGAAAAATGGATTAATTCATACTATTCCCAGTCGCCTGTCAAGAAGCAATGAGTGCAGGTTGTATGTCAGCATATAGTTGTCCCTGCCATGTACCAACAGGTTAACCGCGTCCGTAAAGACGCCTTCATAATGTACGGCAAGCCTTTCGCCATGGGATGAGGTTTTCTCCTGTGCCTCGATTCCCTTTTTTGCGTATTGAACAGCATCTTCAAAGCGCTGCAGCATGGCGCAGGAGATGGCGGCAGCGGTATAGGCCTTTCCGATTTCTATTATTGAATCGATTTTGCCGTTTATTTCAATGGATTTATTGGCATATTCCAGGGCCTTGACCGGATCGGAATAGCAGCAGCTTTCCGCAAGGTTTGTATAAATCTTGCCTTCATAGGACAGGCTTTTCTCCAGGGGCAGCAGATCCATGGCGGAATGGTATATGTCCAAAGCCTGCTCAAGCATGAAATTAAACCGGTATATATGGCCCCTTATACGCAGAAGCTTGATTTTATCCACGGCGGATATGTCTGCGGTACCTGCAAGCTCCTTTGACATTTCCAGTGAGGTTTTGAAATGCCCCTTAAGGAACAGCAAATCGGTGTATTTCAGACTGACTGTAATGTATATGTGGCTATCCAGGCTTTCCTTTATCGGCTCGATTCGTGACAGAAGCTCCTTATAACTGTCAAGGGCTTCGTCATACCTGCCGGACAGGTGGATTATATGTATCTTTAAAAACTCGTAAAGATACCCGTAGCCCTTAAAGAGCCTGGAATCTATTTTATTCTCTTCCATGAATTTCTGTGCTTCAGGAATTCTTGATGTTATCCTAAGGTAGAAGAGCTCGGCAAAAATGGCAAATGCCCTTATGCAAGAATTACCGGAGTTAAGGTAAGGGGCTGCCATCCGGTGGATATCGCTCCAGTATCCAAGGTCGACAAACGACACCATTATTTGAACCAAGTCCTGTATGGACTGTTCAAAATAAACCGTATCATCCGCAATAATCCTGAACTGCCGCATAAAAATCCTGTAGCATGTGTTCGGAGACTGTTTCATGTTCTGCTTGACATACTCCATTGCATGATTAAGGATAATACGCTTTTTTTCCGGGTCCAGGCTTTTCTGCAAATGATGACGGACGCTTTCATCTATTTTATAAAAATATTGATGTTCATCCAAAAGGACAAAGATTGATTTTTCAAAAAGATTATCCAATTCGTCTTCACTCAGGAAAAGATTTTCCCTTACAAGTATGAACAGCGCGAGTTCATTTGAGAAGAAGTCCAATACGGACAGGAGCCGAATGGCATTTTTCTCGTTGGCCTTAAGATGCCGGATATAGCGGTTTATAATCTTGTTGGTTGGAATGCTGAACATGGCGGTATCAAGCACCATGTTATTGTTTAGTGCGTTTTCATATAAGTCGACGCACATGTCCAGGTAAAGGGGCACGCCATGGGCACTTTCGACAATGGCTTTTTGTATGTCTTTCTGCTTTGACCCTAAGCAGCAGGCTTTCGTATGAATCTATAAAAATAACATGGCGCGTTCCCTTTTCAGCCGCATGGTTAATGGAGATTCCCAGGTAATAAGGCAGCCGCTGGTATATTTCAGATTCGGTGTAGCCGTTGATGGCTTCAACTTCCTCCTTAAATTTCATTTTTATATGTATATCGCTGACTAAATCGGCAGCCTTTCTCAGTATGTTTGACGGAATGGATACGGAACCCATCCCGAGGGATATAAGTTCATTTATAATATCAAACACCGGGCCCTTTAACCCTGAAAACCTGCGGGATACGTCCTCTGCGTTCTGTTTTGTCTTCACACTGTATGCAAGCAGCGCATAATCAAATAAAGGGCAGCTGATGCTCAGCTGTTTTCTTATATTCATCAATACGTTAACGGGATTGCTGTAATCGTAAGCATCCAGGCTGATATGTACCTTGTTGATGGTGGTTTTATGCTCAGATTTTAATAAGATCTGGTCGGTTTCCTCGTAAAGCTTTCTTATCAGCTTGGTCTTGCCTATACCGCCAACCCCGTAAAAGACCAGGATTTCGCCGTTTTTGGATTCGTTGCTGAAAGCTTCCAGGCTTTTTATAAACTCGCTCAAGGGTTCATTCCTGTCGGTGAATACTTTTGTTGCGCAAAATTTTTCTCACTGTTGCTTTTGAATTTACTCTGCAGCATAAGTAAACCTCCTTCAAGTCATGCGGTTTATGTAGTTAAATGCTATTTGAGTATTATAGCACCCAAACAACTCAAATGCCACACCTGATTAATTGAAATACGGTTATAAATTTATGAAAAGACAATATGTAAGTCGTGTTTATGAAATTGCAGGGGCGATTTATGTCTAATTATTACAGTGCAAAAACTAATTGATATGATATAATATTAATGCTGTTCATGATATGGCGTATAAATGAGCTTGTTTCATGATTAATACCATTACAAGGAGAGACAAGAATGAAGAGAATGGCAAGGAAAATGCTGATTAATTCATGTTTGGCGGCAGTTATTGCTGTCAGCATGGCTGCCGCGGCCGGCTGTTCGCCAAAAAAGGATGATAAGAGTTCGGAAACCCCGACAGAGGCTCCGGAAGAGAGGCCGACGGAGATTCCGACCTCCGCACCCGCTGAAATACCTCTTGCCGAAATAATTCCCGAGGAATCGAACCTGACGGATGAACACCTTTCCGCAAACGGTATCGCCACCAGGGACAACGGGCTTATGCGCAAGGAGATGTCATCCCAATACCTTATCAAGCACTATATGGGAATCGGCTGGAATCTCGGAAACACGATGGAGGCATTCAGAACAACCGATTCGGACAAGGTTTCCGATTATGAGACCGCCTGGTCCGCTCCCATAACCACCCGAGAAACGATAGACGGCCTTAAGAAGTACGGTATAAATACTGTCCGCATACCTGTTGCATGGTCAAACATGATTTCTGATGACGGAAAATACATAATCAGCGAAGATTATCTCAACAGGGTAGAGGAGATTATAAATTACTGCCTTAACAATGAAATGTATGTCATAATCAACATTCATTATGACAGGGGCTGGTGGGGCCAATTCGGCTCATCGGATCCCGAGTGGCAGGAAAAGGCCTGGGCCCGTTATGAATCATTCTGGACACAGATTGCGGAGCGCTACAAGGAATATTCCGACCGCCTGATTTTTGAATCCGCCAATGAAGAGCTAGGAGACAGGCTGAACGATGAGATTGACGAAACAACCGGGTATGCGGTTGGAACCAGGCAAACCGGGGTGCTCACGGAAGATGAGCGCTATGACTTGGTAAATAAGCTCAATCAGAAGTTTGTCGATATTGTAAGGGGAACCGGAGGAAACAACACGTACCGCCATCTTCTGATAGCTGGATACAATACGGATATTGACAAGACGGTGGACGGCGGCGCGGGAAGATTTGTCATGCCCAGGGACCCTTACAATGAAGTAAATAAACTGAGTGTTTCCGTCCATTACTATACTCCTTCAACCTATGCGATAGCCGAAACGGAGGACAACAGCTGGGGATACTCGGGGACATGGGGAACCGAATCGGACATAGCCGGGATGAAGGCTAATTTCGAGAAGATGAAGAAATTCTACGATGAAGGATATGGCGTTATAGTTGGTGAATTCGGTGTCTGCACGGCGGTTAAGAAGGGAATACCCGATTATTACTATCATGTAATGAAGAACTGCAAGGACATGGGATATCTCCCGGTTATGTGGGATACCGGATTATGGTATAACAGGCTGACGGGCTTGTTCAAGTACAGTGACGTACTTGAAAAGATACTTGAAATTACGGGAGCCGATGCGGAGATACCTGCCGATGCTGATATTACGGGAAAGGAGGCCCTGGATTTCATTGAGGAGGCCGAATTTATAAAAGTGTTTGAATGGGAAGGCAGATGGAAAAAGAACGACGGTTCAAACACCGCCCTGGACGGAGGCAAGGTTTCGGCGGAGGATGAAAGCAGGTTTGTCAATACCACCTCCGTAACGGAAGGCATGAATATTGTGTTCAATTCCTGGGGTTACCAGGTGTTCTTAAGCCCCGACTGGAGCAAGTTTAAGAAGCCATGCTTCAGGGTTTATTTTGAGGACGACAGAGCGGATGTCACAGGCGCGTTGACAATTGCATACTGCGACGCTCCGAACGGCTCATGGAACGGAACAACCACCTATGAATATTCCAGCGGATACATCAATGAGTATGTGCCCATAGATATCGGGCAGCTTGAGAAGCATAACGTGCTGATGATTACATTCGGAAATTCTCCGGTTGTAACAAGAATTGAGCTTTATGACAGCGCGAACTGAATTCCGCACATAAAAACTCCCTCTTAAGCGGTTGGGAAAAATAATGCCGTCGCTTAAGAGGGATTATTTTATTTATAATCTATCCTGGCGTTTGCCGATACCGGAACAATCCTGTGCAGCGGTTTCCATACAATTACGGCGATTGAAAAGTCCAGCAGG
>JAAYHD010000028.1 GCA_012735495.1 Clostridiales bacterium
CAGCTTACAAATTGGAAGCGACAGCTTACAATTAGGAAGCTATTGCTTCCGATTAAGAAGCAATTGGCTCTATTAGCTTCCAATACATAATATGCAGAAGTATGAAAAATGTGTAGAAATATGACTTATTATGTCGAGGATGATTAATCTCCGATTCAAATCTTAAGAAATTCTTTTGGTTTATATTCTTATGAGCTTTAGATTTTTGCATTATATTTAATTTGAAACAGCCGGAACAAAAAGGAGATGAAAGGGATATGCCATAACGCAGGCCATGATGTATAATTATAGAAAAACGATTAGGTGGTTGGAGACATGAATTCTTATAATGTTTTGGTTGTTGAAGATGACAGGGAGATACTGGACGGTATAGGCATTTATCTTAAGAACCAGGGCTATAACGTCTTCAAGGCTCAAAACGGGCTGGAAGGGCTCGAAATCATTGAAAAGGAAGAAATACACCTGGCCATAATAGACATTATGATGCCGAAGATGGACGGCCTGACCATGACCATGAAATTGCGGGAGAAATATGAATTCCCGGTTATCATGCTTACCGCAAAATCAGAGGAAATTGACAAGATCACAGGCCTTAACATAGGAGCGGATGATTATGTAACCAAGCCCTTTGCCCCAATGGAGCTTATCGCAAGGGTGAATTCCCAGCTTCGCCGTTATATGAAATATAAGAGCATGGCTGACAAGAGCAGCGAGAATGTCTACATCGTGGGTGGGCTTGAGCTGAATGAGAATACATTTCAGGTCTCCGTGGACGGCAAGCCGGTAAAACTGACCCCATTGGAATTTAAAATATTAAGTCTTCTCATCAGGCATCCGGGGCAGGTGTTCTCCGCCGATGAGATGGTACCGGTATAAGGATGAGATTAGGCCGCCTGCCGATATGACAATCATATACGCATCCGTCTCGAAGGATTTCTATAAACCGGGCAGTATTTCGTTCTATGTTCCGGATATGACATCTGCAATCAGCAGTTCGGGACTGATATATGTATTCATTGCCTGTGCGGGTCTTATCGTTCTGGCTGCCATGCTGCTTCCTCTTAAGAAATCCTGGAATGTAGGCAGGGGAATTACCTCAAAAATACCTTTTGAGATCAACGTGGCCGGTCTGTTTGTTACCGTCGGATTATACAACCTGATATCCCAGGTTGTATGGGAAACCATGGACGGGAGCTTCATTGTAACCCTTGAACCTATTGTGGTGCCGGACAGTATACTTAAGGCAATTGATTACTGCATAAGCTTTTTCCTATGGTTTATAACCCTATCGATAATCTTCATGGCATTTGTTTCGATGAGGCAGGTATTTTCCATTGGCTTTAGGAGATACCTGACAAAAAAAACGACAATAGGAAGGATTGTTGTATGGATTTTCAGGAGAATCAGGCAGTTCATCAAATCTATCGGTGAGGTGGATCTGACAGATAAGTCCAATAAAGTGATAATTAAGGCTCTCATTGTTAATTTCGCAATACTGCTGGTATTGTGCGGCATTTGGGTGTTTGGGATTCCCCTGCTGATTGTGTACTCAATAATTCTATTTTTTGTACTGAGAAAATACTATGATGATGTCAGGAGGAAATACATGCTGCTCCTGGACGGAACAAGGATGATAGCCGAGGGGAACCTTGATTATAAGATTAATGAGGAACTGGGTGTATTCGAACCACTGAAGAACGAGCTTTCAAAGGTCCAGAACGGCTTTAAAAAGGCGGTGGAAGAGGAAGTAAAAAGCCAGAGGATGAAAGCCGACCTGATAACAAACGTTTCCCATGACCTTAAGACGCCGCTTACCGCGATAATCACATATGTGAACCTGCTTAAGGAGGAAGGGACAAACGAGGAGGAAAGGAAGGCTTATATAAATACGCTGGATAAAAAATCCCAGAGGCTTAAAAACCTGATCGACGACCTGTTTGAGGTCAGCAAGGCTACCAGCCATAATGTCTCCCTTAATATTGTCGATGTGGATATCATTGACCTGATCAAACAGCTTCTTCTGGAGATGGATGATAAAATCAGGGAATCGGGTATAACATTCCGCTTCAATTATCCTGAAGAAAAGCTGGTACTTAAGCTGGACAGCGATAAAACATACCGGGTATTTGAAAACCTGCTCATGAATGTAATCAAGTACTCGATGCCAAACACCAGGGCATATATAGACATCACAAGATCCGAAGATGAAGTAATGATTGCCGTCAAGAACATATCGGCTGCCGAAATAAACTTCAATCCCGAAGAAATCACCGAAAGGTTTGTAAGGGGAGACCAGTCGCGAAGCAGCGAAGGTTCAGGCCTTGGGTTGGCAATAGCGAAAAGCTTCGTGGAGCTTCAGGGCGGAAAATTCGTCATAGAGGTTGACGGGGATCTGTTTAAAGCCATTGTCCGCTGGGTTGTATCAGATTAACCGTTATGAAGGATAATATATAAATACCGATGAGGTATATCCTGCCTCACATAGATAGAAGTACAGCCCCGCAAGGCACTTATTCTGCGGGGCTGTTTTGCATTATGGGGGTAAATCTTTATGTATTTCAAAGTTTCTTTATAACACCTTAAATCAAATCGGATTTATTCGGTAGACCCCTTTAAAATGGCAAGATTCCTGCGAATCAGTTCGCAGCGCTGCCGTACGCAGTCCGCCGAGCGCAGGGGATCCGGAGGAGTATTGAAGGTGTAGTCGACAAGCTTGTCAATCGTGGTTTCGGCTACATGCAGCCTTGTATCGGAGGAACCGTAATAGATGTAAACCTTCTTATCTTCTGTAACAATTGCTCCGTTGGTGAATACCACATTGGACACGTCTCCAATCCGCTCCTCGCCCATAGGAGCTATATAATATCCGGATGGCTCCGCAATAACTTTCGTCGGGTCATTCAGATCGGTGGCAAATACATATATGACATAGCGAAGCCCGGCGGCCGTATTGCGTACACCGTGCGCAATATGTATCCAGCCTTTCTCTGTCTTTATGGGTACCGCGCCTGCGCCGTTCTTTGCCTCGGTGATGGTATGATATTTTCTCCTGCTTGTGATAATCTCCTCATCAATTACAGCGTTTGTAATATCGTCGCAAAAACCGACGCCGATTCCTCCGCCCGAGCCGGCCTCAATGAAACCGTCCATGGGCCTTGTGTAGAACATGTATTTTCCGTTTACGAATTCGGGATGAAGGACTACATTTCTTTGCTGGGGTGATTGAAGGGTTTTTAAGTTGTTAAGCCTTTCCCAGGTCTTTAAGTCTTTTGTTCTTACGATTCCGGCTTCGGCAACAGCAGCCGAAAGGTCGCTGTTTTCCTCGTCCTTGCTTTCCGAACAGAATACCCCGTATATATAACCGTCCTCATGCTTTGTAAGCCGCATGTCGTATACATTGGTTTCTTTCTCGTATGTGTCGGGAAGAACAACAGGATAATCCCAGAACCTAAATCCGTCCACGGGGCTGTCGCTTTCAGCCACAGCAAAGAAGGACTTTCGGTCATATCCTTCCACGCGGGCTACAAGATAGTATTTGCCGTTCAATTCTATGGCTCCTGAATTGAATACCGCGTTTACACCAAGTCTTTCCATAAAGAACGGATTGGTTTTTTCGTCAAGGTCGTATCTCCAGAATACCGGAATATGCTCCCTTGTCAGGACGGGGTACACATAGCGGTCATACATTCCGTTGTATTCACTGCTCTTTACGTTTTTTCTGCTTATTAATTTTTCATATTTTTCCTGTTCGACATAGTATTGGGGATGCATGTCAATCTCCTATCTAATATTAATATTGCGGTTTATCAGCTCAAAACACATTCTTCCGTTATGATACGGGCATTTCCACAGGCCGGCTATTTCCTTTTCCCTTATGGGTGTTCCGTCCGGGTACAGTTCGTTGAACCATTCGGAACCTTCCCTCGGGTCAATTACGTACTGCCTGATATATGACCAAATCCTTCGGGCGGTATCAAGATAGTCGGTTCGGGATTTGTCCTTTTGATAAGCATTTACAAAGCCTACGACGGCTTCGGCCTGAACCCACCATATTTTTCTTTTATCAACAACGCCTCTTTCACATTCGTTGTAAACCGAAGAATTGCTGTCCAGTGCAATGGAATGGATTTTTTCCGCAAGGGCCTTTGTTATCCTCGAAATTTTATCGGTATATTCCTTTTCGGCAAGCACCTCGCAAGCCCTGTCGACAAGCCAGGATGCTTCGATGTCATGACCGTAGGAATGCAGATCAATTAACGAATTCCAATTCAGATCGAAAAATACTTCAAGCCGGCCAAGCTCCGGATTGTATACTCTTTCAGCCAGGGTATCAAGCATGCCGCGAAGGCATGCGGCCACCTTTTCCTGCCGATCCACCCTGTAAAGCTCCGTATATGCTTCGATCAAATGAAGCAGGGTATTCATGGTGCGGCCGGCCATAACACCGTTTTCGGACAGCTTCTCATTGGACGACGGCTTAAAGTCCCGTTCAAATGCTTCAAGATAACCGCCGTCATCCCTGCAGCGGGCCTCAATAGTATCAAAAAGCTTGTAAGCCAGGGTTAAAGCCTCCTGACTGCCCGATGCATTGTAATATGAAGAAAGGGCATAGATTGCAAATGCCAAATTGTATGTATGCTTGCATGTATCATCCGGTTTCCCGTCATGGGTTACGGTCCAGTATACACCGCCGTACTGCGGGTCATAGAGCTTATCCTTTATAAAATGGTAAGCATGGTCCGCATAAGCAAGATACTCTTTATTTTTCAAAGTAAGATAAGCGTTGGAAAAAAACCAGAGTATGCGGCTGTGCAATATGCCGCCTTTTATGGCATAAGGATTTACCGTTTTGTCAAAGCTTACTTCTCCGTAGAAACCACCATACTTGTCATCCTTAAGTCCCATCCAGAACGGAAGGATATGACTGACCAGTTCGTTTTCAATTTCTTTATTCATCATAGCTTAGCCTCTCGTCTCGTCTAATATTAGTTTATAGTAAAGTTAACGATAAACATATATTAAATTAGTATTTTACTTTTTGTCAATAAGATTTGATACGGAATTTCTGATTATGATTTTTCCGCTTATTATTTTCCTGCTGCTTTTCGTGGCAGGATTAGTGCAGTTCCGGATTATGGACGCAACAGCCATTTCGGACATTGCGTCTACGTTAACTTCCACGGTTGTAATCTGCGGGTCGCTTAAAACGGAATAAACATAATTATCATATCCGACTACGGATACGTCGTCCGGGACACTGACACCGCTTTTCTTCAGCAATAATATCAATTCATAAGCTATCTTGTCACAGTTGCATACGAATGCCGTAGGCAGATTTTTAGGAAGCTTCAGATCGATGAAGTTGCCATATTCATCCCTGTCACTGATAATCCATTCCTCGTTTATTTCCAATTTGTTCTCAAGCATGGCTTTATAAAAACCGATATACCGGTCCGTTATGCTTGTTGTAGCAAACTGATTGCCGATAAAACCAATCTTTTTATGTCCGTTGGATATTAAGTATTTCGTTATTTCATAAGAACCGTAGACATTATCGCTTATTATTGTATCCACATTAAACGCATCATCAACAAAATCAAGAAATATATAAGGTATGCCGGTACTGTCTATCATTTTAATATAGTTGCTTTGCATCTGTCCCAGAAAGATAATGCCGTCCACCTCGTTTTTTCTTAAAATATGGGGCATAACAAGGCTTCTCTCGTCATGTCCCGATATTATCTCCAGGATGGCAAAATAATCGAACCGCATCATTTCTTTTATGAGCGCCTGGTATATTTTTGAGTAGAATGCGCTTTCATGCATGAAGTGCTCTGCCGTGAGGATACCGATATTATAGCTTTTGCCTTCCCGCATGCTTTTACCAAGGGTGTTGTAACGGTATCCCATTTCATCCGCAGTTTTTTTAATCAACTCCCGAACATCCCGGCTTACCCCTTCCTTACCGGAAAGGGCTTTCGAAACGGTAACGGTACTGACGCCAAGCTGTTTTGCGATATCCTTCATTGTAATATTTTTACCCATACGCATGCTTCCTTCCAAAAAACACTTTGCAGCTTCATATCAAAAGATTAGCATTTGTGCAATTTCATGTCAAGAAATCAACGATAAGGCCGGCAATAAATAATTATAACAAATTGTATGAAAATAATATGTCGGGAATGAGATATATCTGACATCAAAATACGACAAATAATTCAGTAATTAGACAAATTGATTAATAGTTTTTTAATATTGACAAATAAAATGATAATAATATATAATTAAAACGCAAGTTAACGATAACTTAAAAATAATATTAAGGGGGATTAATAATGAAGTGGAGGAAACTTCTTTGCATGCTCCTGGTTATAGCAATGGCTATGGCTTTGACTGCATGCAAAAGCAATGAAACAAGCGACAAGGAAAAGGGAAAAGAGGAGGAAGTAACAAATGGCGGCGAATCTGTAGATGAAGAATTTCCGACTATGGATTCCCTGAAGCTTGGTACGGATTATACCGATATCAAGGCGGATCTAAAGTTCCTGACACACAGGACGGACATTGTAAACACAAGATTCCAGGAGTATATCAAGGAATTCCAAAAGCTGTACCCGAATGTGAACATTACATACGAGGCCATTACGGACTATGCCGAGGACGTAACAATCCGTCTTACAACGGATGACTGGGGAGATATCTGCATGATCCCTACAACGGTCCAGAAGAGCGAGCTGCCTAATCTGTTCGTATCATTCGGCACATTGGAGAACCTGGGAAAGACCTATGATTACCTTAACAACTTTGCATTTGAGGGAAATGTATACGGCATTCCCTCCACGGTTAACGCGCAGGGCATTGTGTACAATAAAAGAGTATTCCAGGAAGCCGGTATAGCCGAGATGCCCAAGACACCTGATGAATTCCTGGATGCGCTTCAGAAGATTAAGGATAACACCGATGCAATTCCTTTGTACACGAACTTTGCGGCAGGATGGACCATGGCAGCATGGGATGCGTATATCGGCGGTTCTGCAACCGGTGATCCTGACTTTATGAACAATAAACTTGTACACAGCAAGAATCCTTTTGCAAAAAAGGACGATATGACCGGACCATATGCAGTATATTATATACTGTATGAGGCCGTAGCCAGAGGCCTGGTTGAGGATGATCCTACAACCACCGATTGGGAAGGCTGCAAGGGCATGATGAACCGCGGTGAGATAGGAACATTGGTTCTTGGTTCATGGGCGGTTACCCAGATGCAGCAAGCAGGAGACAATCCGGAAGATATAGGATATATGCCGTTCCCTATTACCGTGAACGGAAAGCAATATGCAAGCGCTGGCCCGGACTACTGCTATGGCATAAATGCCAAGTCTTCCACTGAAGAAAAGATAGCAGCAATGCTTTATATTAAGTGGCTGACGGAAAAATCAAACTTCGCATATGACGAAGGCGGAATACCTGTTGTAAAGGGAGCAGCATATCCTCCTACATTGCAATCATTTGATGGTGTTACCCTTGTAATTGACAATCCTGCACCGGCAGGTGAGGAAACATTATTCGATCAGGTTAATTCCGAATCCGAGATGGGTATTAATGTGGAGAATACACATGTTCAGAGAATAGTCGAGGCAGCAATGGATAAATCCGAGACATTGGATGATATCATTAACGATTGGAATCAAAAATGGTCGGCAGCACAGGAAAAGCTGAATGTTGAAATAAAGTATTAAATATAATTAACTAAAACAGAATAATTGAATCGTAATTTCCTATGAGCCAGGGAATAAAACCTGGCTCATACTAACTAGGAGGTCTTATGGGTGACAGAGACAGAGTTCCAAACAGACTGGTTAAATGGCTGAAAAGCGGTAAAGGGCAAAGATGCATTATTATGATTGCTTTTATGGCGGTACCTTTGCTGCTGCTGGTCGTATTTACCTATTTGCCCTTTATTAAAATGTTTGAATTCAGCTTTTACAGCATGAAATACTTAGGAGAAAGACATTTCATAGGACTGCAAAATTACAAGGATGTTCTTACAGATAAGGAAGTAATGAACTCATTATTGCTGGCATTGTACTATCTGATAGGTTCCTTTGTTCAATTGGCATTGGCATTGTATTTTGCCACAATGCTCAGCTTTAAAACAAAGGGAGGTAATTTCTTCAAGGGAGCCATATTTTTTCCGTATTTAATCAGCGGAATTGCCATGGGATTCATGTTCAGGTTTTTTTATACAAGAGGGTTTGTGCTGGATACGGTATTATCGTGGCTGGGCTTTGACCCAGAAAGCTTGCCGTATTGGTTAAGGGATAAAGGCGTAAATAACATTTCCCTGGTTGCGGCATCTGTTTGGAAATACATGGGGCAGAACATGGTTCTTTTTATCGGGGCCATCATGTCCGTAGACAAGGAATTGTATGAATCGGCCAGCCTGGACGGAGCAAACAAATGGCACCAGTTCCGTTATATTATTCTGCCCAGCATAAGTACAATAATTGTTTTGAATATGATCCTGTCAATTACAGGCTCACTAAGCGCATTTGAGCCTCCGTATGTAATTACAGGCGGAACCAGGGGAACATCCACCTTCTTCCTGCTCATGCATAATATGGCCCACAGGCATCAAAAGGTTGGAAAGGCATCGGCGATGGCGCTCATCCTATTCAGCCTGATTGTAATCGTCACAATAGCACAGAAGCTGATATTCAAGTATGGTTTCAGCGACAGGAATGAGAGTATATCCAGAAAGACTGCCAGAATGTTAAAGAGACAAAGGGCAAAGGAGGCAAAATGATGACGTTCAAGCGTAGATTCTTTTATATTCTGCGGACTTTTATAAAATATTCATCGTTGATAATAATAACGTTTATTTCAGTATTGCCTACCGTGTCAACAGTAATAACAGCGCTTAAGACGAAAGAAGAATATGCTTCAACAAATGTCATGACACCTCCTGGCAATTGGTTGAATATCAGCAACTTTATTACCGCATGGAAAGACGCGAATATGGGGCTGGCATTTAGAAATACGCTTATTATCCTGGTGTTTGTATTGTTTGGTTCAATAATGTTCGGATCAATGCTGGCTTATATCCTGAGCAGGTTCAAGTTCCGGGGGAATGGATTTATTCGCAACCTGTTTTTATTTGCCGCATTGATACCCGGCATAGCCACACAGGTTACGGTTTACCAGATTATGCATGCATTAAACCTTATTAACACTCTGCATGGATATATAATTCTCATGATGGGTACGGATGTCATATCAATATATATTTTCATACAGTTCTTTGAGAATATACCTGTATCCCTGGATGAATCCGCGATAATTGACGGCTGTACATATTATGGCGTGTTCTTTAAAATCCTTTTTCCCCTGCTTAAGCCTGCAATCATTACATGCATGATTTTAAAAGGGGTAAGCACCTATAACGAATATTACATGTCTAATCTTTATCTTCAAAATAAATCACTTTACGTTACGGTTTCCACATCATTATATACTTTCACCGGACCTTATGGAAACCAGTATAACTATATATGTGCAGGCGTTATAATAACCATGCTTCCGGCGTTAATAATATTCATTCTGTGTCAAAAGCAAATTTACAACGGTTTAACTCAAGGGGCGGTAAAGGAATAGCTGATAAAGGATTAATGAAAGGTGATAATCCATGAAAACGAAAGAAAGGTTATTAGGTAAAATTACTGCGTTAGGCGGGAAATTGGGAATCCGGACCAGGATTATATTGGGGTTTGCCATACCAATTATCCTTATGGCCGTTTTCGGTATTATTTCATATAAGAAATCGGCCGGCGGATTTATTGATAATTATGAAAAATCATCAACCGACACATTGAATGCGGTTAAAAATTATTTAAACATGGGAATGACATTCGTATCGGACAAATCGTCGGAAATAATAAACAGCAGGTCGTTGGATGAATATTATAATGTCAAGGGAGAGTTGAGCTTAAGCGAAAAAAACAAGCGGTATAACGCTGTTAAGGAAGACATGATTTTGGCCAAAAGCACGAGTTCCATCATATCCGAGGTACATGTTGTAAGTGAGGGAGGAAAGGGTTACTCATCGGTTGCAAATGCGCCCCAGGACATTTATGAGGTTTTTATTAACAGCGATGAGGGAAAAAGGATCAATGAAACCAATGAGCGATTCATATGGGTAGGCAGGCATGCCGCCCTGGATAACAGCCTTCAAAACAAGCAGACACCTTATTCCATATCAATAATCCGTAAAATGGCTTCCAATAACGGGTACGTCATATTGGACGTATCTTCCGAGTTTATAAGAAGCACGCTGGAAGGCATAAGCCTGGGCAAAGGAAGCATTGTCGGATTTATCAGCAAGGATAATGTGGAAACCTTGGCAGGAAGCAATGAACAGACGGTGTTTTCTTCGCTGCCATATTACCAGGAAGTAGCAAGGACGGGCAAGGACAGCGGATTTTTCTATGATAAGTACGACAACGAGGATTATCTTTTCCTATACAGCAAGGTTGGGGATACGGGTGCTTATGTCTGCGCCCTGATACCAAAGAGCACCATACTAAAGCAGGCATCAGAGATAAGGACCATAAGCGTTATTTTTACGGCTGTGGCATGTATTATTGCAATTGCCATAGGAACCCTGGTTGCAGGAAACATTGGAAATGCCATTTCAAAAGTGGTAAAAACCATCTCAAAAGCAGCCCAGGGTGATTTAACCGTATCCTTTGACATAAAGAGAAGGGACGAGTTTCAGATACTGGTTGACAGTCTTGAGCATATGATGGAAAACATGCGGAAATTGATTGGAGAAGTGGCGGAAGTTGGATTGGAATTTGCAAAATCCTCGGAGCTTGTTTCAAAAACCTCCGCAGATATCCTGATTTCCACAAGGGACGTTTCTTATGCGATTGAGGAAATAGAAAAAGGAGCCATATCACAGGCAAAGGATACTGAGAGCTGCTTATCCACCATGTCAAACCTGGCGGGCAAAATCAACCAAGTATATGAAAGTACGGGTGAAATTGAGCAAATCGCAGACAGGACCAAGAAAACCGTCAGTGAAGGTCTTCTTATTATCGATGACCTTAATAACAAGGCTAAAGCCACCAGCAGCAGTACACATCAGGTAATTTCGGCAATCAAAGAGTTAAAAACCAACTCACAGCTTATCGGCAGCTTTGTAAATACCATTAATGAGATTGCAAGACAGACGAATCTGCTCTCCCTGAATGCTTCTATTGAAGCGTCAAGAGCGGGTGATTCCGGACGGGGCTTTGCCGTTGTTGCCGGAGAAATTCGAAAACTGGCCGAACAGACCGTGAATGCGGCCGGACAGATTCAAAGAATTGTTGAAGCCATCCAGACAAAGATGCAGGATACCGAAAAAACGGCAAAAGAAGCGGAAGGTATCGTAGAGCTGCAATCCGTTTCCTTAAGCAGGACCATAGAATTATTCAACAGCATTAATAACCAGGTTACAAATCTTGTAGATAATCTTAACATCATAACAGCAGGAATCGAAGGTATAGAAAAAGCAAAGGAAGAGTCCATGGGGGCACTGGAGGATATCACGGCCGTTTCCCAAGAGACGGCAACTGCCACCGAGCAGGTTACCTCCACGGCAAACAATCAAATTGATGTTGTGGAAGAGATGAGCAGGTCCGCGGTACACTTGGCGGAGGAGGCAAAAAGGCTGGAGAATGCCATAAATAAGTTCAAGATAACATAATAAACCAAGGGGAGCATGAAGATACACATGAAGGATGCCGGGATTGGCCGATTGAAGGCCCTGTCCCGGCTTCTGTTTATTTATGCATTGACATTTAATAACACAACCAATATAGTATAAAATGACATCATTATACAGCCCGTAACGGTATGTTATAAATAATGCCGCATTCCCGGAGAGCGGCGTTTGGCAGGCATAATACTCTTTAAGGAGAAGGAAGGGAAAATATGAAAAGAGAAGCACGAATGATAATTGACAAGGATTATGTTATCGGTGAGGTGGATGACAAGCTTTACGGTTCGTTTATAGAGCATTTAGGCAGAGCCGTATATACGGGAATATACCAACCCGACCATCCGACAGCGGACGAGGACGGATTTAGACGGGATGTCATTGAACTGGTCAAGGAGCTTAGGGTGCCGATTGTTCGTTATCCCGGAGGAAACTTCGTGTCCAACTATTTCTGGGAAGACGGCGTAGGCCCCAGGGAAAGCAGAAAGCCCAGGCTGGATCTGGCATGGACTACGCTGGAGCCAAACCTTTTCGGCTTAAACGAATTCGTAACCTGGGCAAAGAAGGTTGGTACTGAAGTCATGATGGCCGTAAACCTGGGGACCAGGGGAGTGGCTGATGCGTGCAACCTGCTGGAATACTGCAATATCGACGCAGACAGCTATTATTCAAACATGCGCAAGTCCCACGGCTTTGAAAAGCCCCATAACATAAAATACTGGTGCCTGGGCAATGAAATGGACGGTCCGTGGCAGGTGGGCGCTAAGACCGCGGCAGAATACGGAAGGCTTGCGCAGGAAACTGCGAAGGCCATGAAGATGATAGATCCGTCTGTCAAGCTGGTATCATGCGGAAGCTCCTTCATGTACATGCCCACATTCCCTGAATGGGAAGCGGTAACCCTGGAGCATACCTATGATTATGTGGATTATATATCAATGCATCAGTACTACGGTAACAGGGACAATGACACCGCCGATTACCTGGCCATGTCCATGGATATGGAGCAGTTTATCAAATCCGTAATTGCCACGTGCGACTATGTTAAGGCTAAAAAGAGAAGCAAAAAGACGATGATGTTAAGCTTTGACGAATGGAACGTGTGGTACCATTCCAATGAGGCTGACGATAAAATTAAGGAAAGAAAACCGTGGAGCATTGCGCCGCCCCTTCTTGAGGATATATATAATTTTGAGGACGCACTGCTGGTGGGGCTCATGCTTATCACGCTTATTAAGCATTCGGACAGGGTTAAGATGGCATGCCTTGC
The DNA here is from genome assembly GCA_012735495.1 of Clostridiales bacterium. GTDB lineage: Bacteria > Bacillota > Clostridia > Lachnospirales > Lachnospiraceae > Mobilitalea. Next base: position 13,035 of record JAAYHD010000028.1, read on the forward strand.
ACAGTTGGTAAATGTTATAGCTCCGATCATGACCGATGAGAAGGGCGGAGCCTGGAGACAGACGATATTCTATCCCTTCCTTCACGCATCTGCATACGGACGCGGCATGGCCCTTCATCCAATACTTCATGCAACAAGGCATGACACATCAAAGCATGAGGATGTAAGCGATGTTGATGCTGTTGCTGTATATAACCCTGAGAATGAGGAAGTAACCATTTTTGCGGTAAACCGCAGCCTGGACGGCGATGTAAGCTTCGAAACGGAGCTGAGGGGCTTTAGTGATTACCAAGTGCTTGAATATATTGTCATGGAAGGTTATGATTTGAAGGCGGTAAACTCTGCAGAAGGCGAAAATGTCAGACCTGCGGCAAAAACGGATTACCTGTTTGATAACGGCACATTTACCGCCAATATGAAGAAATGTTCATGGAACGTCATTAGATTCGGACGGAATAAATAATTAACTGCCGGAGGATAAAAATGTCTATTGAAAGAGTCAGGGAATATTTCAGACAATGGGACATCCAGGACAGGATCCTGGAATTTGATGTGTCCAGTGCTACAGTTGAGCTTGCAGCCAAAGCGGTGGGGTGTGAGCCTGAAAGAATAGCAAAAACGCTTTCCTTCATGGTGGACGGGAAGGGCATCCTCATAGTCACCGCCGGTGATATGAAGATTGACAATGCCAAATACAAGGCGCAATTCGGAACCAAGGCCAGGATGATGAAACCCGGGGAGGTCGAGGAAATAGTAGGCCACTGTATCGGTGGGGTGTGCCCGTTCGGGATAAACGAAGGAGTGGACGTTTACCTGGATGTTTCCATGAAAAGGTTTGGGAGTGTATTTCCTGCCTGCGGAAGCGCAAACAGCGCCATTGAGCTGACCATTGAGGAACTGGAAAAATACTCGGGCTATAAAGCATGGATAGACGTGTGCAAGGGAAAGGACAGCAAGGAATGAAGAACATTGTACTTATAGGAATGCCCGGCGCAGGGAAAAGCACGGTTGGCGTCATTTTGGCCAAGGTAATGGGAATGAATTTCATTGATTCCGACCTTCTGATTCAAAAGAAGGAGGGAATGCTTCTAAAGGATATTATCGAGAAAAAAGGCCTGCAGGGATATATAGACATCGAAAATGAGGTCAACAGGGCCATTAACGCGGACAACACCGTTATTGCCACCGGGGGAAGCGTCATATACTGCCGGGAGGCCATGGAGTATTTCCGAAATACCGCCAATATTGTTTATATCAGGCTTAGCTACGAAACCATAAGCAAAAGGCTCGGAAACATAAAGCAGAGGGGCGTCGTGCTCAGGGAAGGGCAGACGTTATATGATTTATACCGGGAAAGAACGCCCCTTTACGAGAAATATGCCCATTATACGATAGACGGCGAAGGGCTTGGCATAGAAGAGGTAATGGAGAAAATACGGATTTTATTTGCTTAATAATCCTGCCAATTGCAGCCTGCGGCCAGTATGCGTGCAGCTTCTTCAAGACCCTCCTTGTCGGTATCGTCAAACCTGTTGAAGACCGGACTGTCTATATCAAGAACTCCGACTATTTTGCCGTTTACGCTGATGGGAACCACTATCTCGGAATTGGATTCCGAATCGCACGCAATATGTCCCTCAAATTCATGAACATTGGGAACAACCATGGTTTTTCCAAGCGATACGGCCGTTCCGCAAACGCCTTTGCCGATAGGAATGTGTATACAGGCAGGCTTTCCCTGGAATGGCCCCAGGAGCAACTCACCATTCTTAATCAAATAGAATCCGACCCAGTTGATATCGCAAAGAGCAAGCTTAAGCAGTGCCGAAGCATTTGCCAGGTTCGGTATCACCTGGGTTTCATTTTCTATAAGGGCTTTAAGCTGCGCGTGTACAAGCCGGTAACCGGCCTGCTTGCTTTCCGGGAATATGGCATAATCTATAGATTCATGGCTGTTGGTGTTCATATTGTTTTTTCCTTTCATATACTGATTGCTAATCTATCCTGATTATAGTATTTTTTATATACCATTTCAATAAATACCGCATGTAGCCGGATATTGGAGGTAAAAATGAGATTATTCACGGCAATTACATTCAACGAGGATATTTTGGATTCGCTGTACCAGGTTGTAAGTACCCTTCGCCCGATGACGGAAAAGGGGAGCTTTTCACTGAAGGAAAACCTGCATGTGACATTGAATTTTATCGGGGAGACCGACGATGCGGCTTCGGTAAAGAAAGCCATGGAGGAGGCTGCCTCCGCGACCGGGAATAAGAGCTTTTCCATTACTATTGAAGGATTCGGCAGGTTTAAATCCGGGGACGGAAGCATATGCTGGATGGGCATTAAAAAGGAAGAGCATCTGTGGCGGCTTCAAAAGGAACTGGCAGACCGGCTGACAGACGCAGGCTTTAGGCTGGATAAACGGGACTATGCGCCCCATCTTACCCTGGCAAGAAGGGTTCATTTCATCAAGGGTTTTGACATAAAAGAATTTTCCCGGAGTCTTCCGGTGTTTCGGCAGAAGGTTGATAAAATCAGCCTGATGAAGTCCGAACGCATAAACGGGAAGCTTACGTATACCGAAATTTACAGTGTTTTACTGGAACGGTAGCAAAAACAGAACAAACATTCGAAAAACATATTGCTTTTGGTATGGTGCTGTGTTATAATAACCAGGCATAAACAGTGATGTTTAAACGAAGGCGGGTGATCTTATATGGAATTTAAGCTGGTTTCTGATTTTGCGCCGACCGGTGACCAGCCTGAAGCCATCAGGGCTTTAACTGAAGGCTTTTTAAAAGGCAACAAGTACCAAACGCTTCTTGGCGTTACCGGCTCGGGAAAGACCTTTACCATGGCGAACATAATACAGAATCTTCAGAAACCGACGCTGGTGATTGCCCATAACAAGACGCTTGCCGCCCAGCTATACGGTGAGTTTAAGGAATTCTTTCCCGAGAACGCCGTAGAGTATTTTGTAAGCTATTATGATTATTACCAGCCGGAAGCTTATATACCGTCGACCGATACTTATATAGAGAAGGATTCGGATATAAACGACGAGATTGACAAGCTGAGACACTCGGCAACCGCAGCACTGGCCGAACGCAAGGATGTTATTGTGGTAGCCAGTGTTTCATGCATATATGGGCTTGGAAGCCCCATAGACTATCAGAACATGGTTCTGTCCTTAAGGCCGGGCATGATTAAGGACAGGGACGAGGTCTTAAGAAAGCTGATAGATATCCAATATACCAGGAATGACATGGATTTTAAGAGAGGCACGTTCAGGGTCCGCGGCGATGTTGTGGAGATATTCCCGGTTACTTCCGCCGATCTGGCTGTAAGAATTGACTTTTTCGGCGATGAAGTGGAGAGGATAATGGAGATAGATGTGCTTACAGGGGAGATAAAGAGCACCCTGGAGCATATAGCGGTATTCCCCGCATCCCATTATGTAACACCGCCGGATCAGATGGAAAAAGCCATTAAGAGCATAGAAGAGGAACTGGAGGAAAGGATCCGTTATTTTATCAGTGAGGACAAGCTCATTGAAGCACAGAGAATAGCTGAAAGAACCAGGTTTGATATAGAGATGCTGAGGGAGACGGGGGTATGCTCAGGGATAGAGAACTATTCAAGACATTTGACCGGGCTGGCGCCGGGAGCCCCGCCCCATACGCTGATAGATTATTTCCCGGATGATTTCCTGATTATTGTTGACGAATCCCATATGACCATTCCCCAGATAAGGGGAATGTATGCCGGAGACAGATCCAGGAAACAGACCTTGGTTGACTACGGCTTCCGCCTGCCTTCGGCTCTGGACAACAGGCCCCTTTGCTTTGAGGAGTTTGAGAGCAAGATTAATCAGATCCTTTTCGTATCGGCTACACCCGCCGAATATGAGAAGGAGCATGAGCAGCTTCGTGCCGAGCAGGTTATCCGCCCGACGGGACTGCTGGACCCCGAGGTATCCTTAAGGCCGGTTGAGGGCCAGATCGACGACCTGCTGGGCGAGATAAGAAAAGAGATAGAGAAGAAAAACAAGGTGCTTATAACCACCCTGACGAAGCGTATGGCGGAGGACCTTACGGATTACTTGCGGGAAGTGGGAATCAGGGTTAAGTACCTCCACTCGGATATAGATACGTTGGAGCGGTCGGAGATTATAAGGGACATGAGAATGGACCTGTTCGATGTGCTGGTGGGTATAAACCTGCTGCGTGAAGGACTGGACATTCCGGAAGTGGGCTTGGTGGCCATACTTGATGCCGACAAGGAAGGCTTCTTAAGATCGGAAACCTCCCTAATCCAGACGATAGGCAGGGCGGCCCGCAATGCCCAGGGAAGGGTTATCATGTATGCCGAGCATGTGACCGAAGCCATCCGCAATGCAATCACGGAGACCAACCGCAGGAGGAAGATCCAGCACGAATATAATGTTGCCCATGGTATCACCCCGACCAGCATACAGAAAAAGGTCAGGGATCTGATAAGCATAACAAAGAAAATCGAACAGGGCACCGGGGATATGGAGAAGGATCTGGAATCCATGTCCAAGCAGGAATTGAACGAGTTGGTCAAGAAGATTACCAAGCAGATGCATACGGCCGCTGCGGAGCTTAATTTCGAGCTGGCGGCACAGCTTAGGGACAGGATGATTGAGATAAAGAAGCATTTGCTGGATTTCAACTAATTATTTAAAATATCATGAATATTCAAGAATGGAACAGGTAGCTATGTCTGAAAAGAAAAATTATATTAGGATTAGAGGCGCAAAGGAAAACAACCTAAAGAATATTGACGTCGACATACCGAGAGACCAGTTTGTAGTTCTGACAGGCCTTTCAGGTTCGGGAAAATCCTCATTAGCCTTTGATACCATTTATGCCGAAGGACAGAGACGCTATATGGAATCCCTGTCATCATATGCAAGGCAGTTCTTGGGACAGATGGAAAAGCCCAATGTGGAAAGCATAGAAGGTCTTCCTCCGGCAATTTCGATTGACCAGAAATCGACCAGCCGGAATCCCAGGTCAACGGTGGGAACGGTAACGGAGATCTACGATTATTTCAGGCTGCTGTTTGCAAGAATAGGCATACCCCACTGTCCGGAATGCGGCAAGGAAATCAAAAAGCAGACCGTGGACCAGATGGTGGATGAAACGATGAGCCTTCCCGAAGGCACACGAATACAGATTCTGGCGCCGGTTGTAAGGGGAAGGAAAGGAGCCCATGCAAAGGTATTTGAACAGGCCAAGCGCAGCGGCTATGCCAGGGTCAGGGTCGACGGAAGCATATATGAGCTGACCGAAGAAATCACACTGGATAAGAACCTGAAGCATAACATAGAGATTATTGTGGACCGCCTGGTTGTCAGGGAAGGGATTGAAAAGAGGCTTACAGATTCCATCGAAACAGCGTTAAAGCTTGCTGAAGGCCTCATGATTGTGGATGTTATAGACGGGGAACCCAAGACATTCAGCCAGAATTTTGCATGCCCGGACTGCGGCATCAGCATAGAAGAGCTGGAGCCAAGGGTGTTTTCGTTCAACAATCCCTTCGGTGCCTGCCCGGAATGCCATGGTATTGGCATAAAGATGGAATTTGACGAGGATCTTCTTATACCCGACAAAGACTTAAGCCTTATAGGCGGAGCAATTGCCGCGCCAGGATGGCAGTCGGTGAAGGATAAGGGGAGCTTTTCAAGAAGCATTATGGAAGCCCTGGCCAGGGAATACGGTTTTGATTTAAACACCCCCTACAAGGACCTTCCCGAGAAGGCAAAGCATATATTTATCCATGGCACCGACGGAAAGCCGGTAAAGGTACACTACCAGAGCCAAAGGGGACATGGAGTTTATGATGTTGCTTTTGAAGGGCTCATAAAGAATATTGAAAGGCGTTACAGGGAGACAACCTCCGAAGCGGTGAAGCAGGAGTATGAGACATTCATGAGGTCCACCCCCTGCCGGCTATGCCAGGGAAAGAGGCTGAGAAAGGAGGCCCTTGCCGTAACCGTAGGCGGCAAGAACATAGCTGAGCTTACGGAGATGTCGGTAAGTGAACTGGCTAAGTTTATGGAGAATATTAAGCTCACCGACATGCAGATGAAGATAGGTGAGATGATTCTTAAGGAAATAAAGGCACGGCTTAGCTTTTTGATTAATGTGGGTCTGGATTATCTTACATTGGCCAGAGCCACAGGTACCCTGTCGGGCGGGGAGGCCCAAAGAATCCGCCTGGCCACGCAGATCGGATCGGGACTGGTCGGAGTGGCGTATATACTGGATGAGCCAAGCATCGGCCTTCACCAGCGGGATAACGGGAAGCTGATAAGAGCGCTGAAGGATTTAAAGGACCTGGGGAATACCCTCGTTGTTGTTGAGCACGATGAAGAAACCATGTATGCCGCGGACCATATCATAGACATTGGCCCGGGTGCCGGGGAGCACGGCGGGATGGTGGTGGCCGAGGGCAAGGTTGAAGACATTATTAAATGCAAGGAATCCATAACAGGAGCTTATTTAAGCGGAAGACTAAAGATTCCCGTACCAAAGAAACGGAAGAAGCCTTCCGGGTTTATCAGAATTATTGGAGCAGCGGAAAACAATCTGAAAAACATAAATGTAGACATCCCGCTTGGGGTCATGACCTGCATAACGGGGGTATCGGGTTCGGGCAAAAGCTCGCTGATAAATGAAATCCTGTATAAGAGACTGGCAAGGGAACTGAACCGTGCCCATACAATTCCGGGAAAGCATGAGGATATCCTGGGAATGGAGCAGCTGGACAAGGTTATAAACATTGACCAGTCGCCTATCGGAAGGACACCAAGGTCAAATCCTGCCACCTATACGGGAGTATTTGACCTTATCAGGGATTTGTTCGCCGCCACCCAGGACGCCAAGATGAGGGGATACAGCAAAGGAAGATTCAGCTTTAATATCAAGGGAGGCCGATGCGAGGCCTGCAGCGGTGACGGCATTATAAAAATCGAGATGAACTTCCTTCCCGATATATATGTGCCCTGCGAGATATGCAACGGCAAGAGATATAACCGTGAGACCCTGGAGGTAAAATACAAGGGCAAGAGCATATATGACGTTTTGGACATGACTGTGGAGGAAGCTCTCAGGTTCTTTGAAAATGTGCCTTCAGTAAGAAGAAAGATTGAGACGTTGAACGATGTAGGATTATCTTATTTAAAGCTCGGGCATCCTTCCACCCTGCTTTCAGGAGGAGAAGCCCAGAGAATAAAACTTGCCACCGAACTGAGCAAACGAAGCACCGGACGGACGATATATATTCTGGATGAACCGACAACGGGGCTGCATTTTGCGGATGTCCACAAGCTGATTGACATATTGAGGAGATTCTGCGATTCCGGAAATACCGTTGTTGTTATCGAGCATAACTTGGACGTTATCAAAACCGCGGATTATATAATTGACATGGGCCCCGAGGGCGGAGACAGGGGCGGTACCGTAATAGCCCGGGGAACTCCCGAGGAAGTGGCCCAAAACGAGAAGTCCTATACGGGGCAGTACCTTAAAAAATATCTGAATAACTAAAAAAGCAATAGATGCAAATGAGGGAGTGTGTATATGGAATCCAATTTTTATGCCATGATATCGAGAATGAAGCTGATAGAGCGTTGGTCGCTCATGCGCAACTCCAGGCCGGAGAATTTAAGCGAGCATTCCCTTGAGGTCAGCATGCTGGCGCATGCCCTTGCCGTAATAGGCAATGAACGCTTTGGCAATAACCTTGATGTTGAAAAGGCTGCGCTAATCGGTATTTATCACGACGCATCGGAGATTATCACAGGAGATATGCCCACTCCCATAAAGTATTTTAATGAGAACATCCAGGAAGCATACAAGGAGGTTGAGAAGCATGCTTCGGTTAAGCTTTACAACATGCTTCCGGATTATATGAAAAAAAGCTACGAGGACATATTCTTTCCGAAGAAGGAGGACGAGTACCTGTGGAAGCTTGTCAAGGCGGCGGACAAGCTCGCGGCGCTTATAAAATGCATAGAAGAGGAAAAGGCGGGCAATACCGAATTCATTAGCGCAAAAAAGTCCATAAGAAAGATTATAGATGACATGCAGCTGAAGGAAGTGGAAGTGTTTATTGAGGAATTCTTACCGGCTTACAGCAAGACCTTGGATGAACTGAACCAAAAAATGATCTAAACAGGGTGAGGTGCTTATGAAAACCGTAGACGGCAAGTGGGTTCTGGAGTGCATCGACCCTTCGGATCCAAGACGGATAAAGAGCATTGATGAGCTTAGGGATTATATAGAGAGTGTAGGGTTCCTTCCGTTCTTTAATGTAGGAATAGAAGGCTTTTCCCTGGAAGGGCTTACGTCCGCCGATTGCTGGTGGACCGGGAACATATCCGAAGACCCCTGGATGTGGAGGGAAGTGATTGCCAGGGAAGGAGAGATAGCCTACGGAAAGCTGTTTCGTGGGAAGGCCGGTTTCATATCGAAAAAATGGTTCCCGATTTTTGCGGCATACCGCAGGGACGGATATGATTTTGACAGCAGGTATGAGGATGGGCTCGCAAGCAGGAAGCAGAAAAAGATAATCGATATTCTGAGCGAGTATGACATGCTCCCGTTGTATGAGCTTAAAAAACTTGCGGGATTCGGCAAGGGCGGAGATACGAACTTCGAGGGAGCCATTACCGAACTTCAGATGCAGACATATGTGGTGATAAAAGGCTTTCGCAGAAGAAAAAGCAAAAAGAATGAGGAGTATGGCTGGCCTGTTGCCGATTTCATGCTCAGTGAGAAGCTGTTTGGAACGGAGCATGTCAGAAGCGCTTATTCGCTTAAGCCGGGCGAAGCAAAGGAAATGATACTAAATCATCTGCTAAAACTGTATCCGGATGCAGATATCCGAACAGCTGAGAAAATAGTTGGATGATATAATAAGCCTGAAAGAAATGATTTAGATTGCATATTATCAGACCCCCGGAGATCCGCATAATTGCTTCCGGGGGTCTTGATTTAAAAAGGATAGCATGTGATATTATTGCGAAATCAGTAGACCAAGCACCGCAAAGAAGTCACCGGTTGATCCGGCCGATTTTCTGATTTCTATGGTATGAACGGCCGTTTCCATGGATGAATATACTTCGGTCGATTCAGCGTAATTTCCCCATCCCCCGGTAAAATCCGCATCCAGGGTGCTGCTGTATTCACCGTCAATGTACACCTCATACTGGCCGCCGGTACCGTCTGTGGTCTTATAGTACATTATCCCGATGTTTCTGGCCGTTACTTCAAATATTATTGATTCGTCACCGGAATCGGTATACCAGTTGTTATTAAACCTGTAGAAGATGTTCCCTTTCTTAAAACTTCCCATCTGCCTGGGCTCAATCGACTCACTGTCCAGGATGAAGGAATTTGCATAGGCTTCGGAGGACAGGGGAGCTTTCAGAACATATTCCGGCTCGCCGGCCAGGGAATCCATTCTGAGATAAACCGAGTTTAAGAAATTCCACAATAATTCACCGACAATTGCATGGCCCTTGTCGTTGGGGTGGATATTGTCAGGTGAAATCTCTTTCCATGCAAGACGGCCTTCTTCCATTTCTTTAAGCACCGCCTCGCGGTAGCTTATTCTTGGCAGGTCATAGTTGAAGCCCACGTACAAATGCTGAGTCTGGGCGCTTGTGCCGTCCTCCATGGTCATAAACAGCTGTATTACCGCAGGGTCGTTGTCGGCCTTCAGTATCTTGCGAACCAGGTCCTCATAAGTGTTTCTGAAAAATGTGGTATTACTGTCATTTACGGAGAATTCGACTACCACTACGTCCGGTTTGTGTGCAAGCAGGTCGTTGTCAACCCGGTGAACCGCCAGGTATGAGTTGGTAGCGCCTATCCCCGCATTAACATAATTCACTTCCGTATCCGGGAAAGCATTCACCCACCATTGATAAAAAAGATAGGCATATGAGTTCTTTTCATTGGTGGCCGAAGAGCCTTGCGTTATTGAACCTCCGATTACGCCAACCGTTATAGGTTCGCCTGCTCTTGCCTTTCTCATAACGGCGGCAAGTCTGGTCAGGTTTCCTTCCGCAAGAACCGCATTGTCCTGCATTGTCTCCGTGACATAATTCGTAGCCGGCTTCGGGAGATTTTGATCTGCATTACTCATAGAATCATCCTCTTCATCAATATTATTTATTTCTTCTGTCGTATCCGACTCGTTGAGGTCTTCCGCACTATTTTCCGATAAGTCATTACCGCCTGGTACTTCGGTATTTTTTTTGCACCCGCTTACCAATAGTGCTGTCAGAAGAATTACAATCACTAAAACTTTTCTTCCCATATGCTTGTACAAAAAGCCCCTTTCTAAGCATTTTACAATATTTAAGTTAAAACTATTATACATCAACACTGCAATTTATTAAACAGAATTTAACGAATATGGGAAAAATTTAATATTCTGACAGTAATGAAACCGATAATTGCAGTAAAGAGAGCCTTGGATGTAATTGTTCCAAGGCTCTTAATCAATACTTTTTAGGATAAATATGCAATATATCTAATATCGTCGAATTGTCTACTCCCATTCAATCGTTGCCGGGGGCTTCGAGGTTATGTCATAGCATACCCTGTTTACATGCTCGACCTCATTTACAATACGTTTTGAGATTCTGCGAAGGACATCCCAGGGTATTTCAACATACTCCGCGGTCATGAAATCAACGGTTTTTATAGCGCGAAGGGCAACCGTATAATCATAGGTCCTTTCATCATTCTTGACACCCACGCTTTTCAGGTTTGTGAGAATGGCAAAATACTGGCTTATTTGCCTGTCAAGGCCCGCATTTGCAATTTCCTCGCGGTAGATGTAATCGGCTTCCTGAAGGATTTTTACCTTTTCGGCGGTGATTTCGCCGATGATACGGACTCCAAGGCCGGGACCGGGGAACGGCTGACGGTTTACCAGTTTCTCGGGAATACCAAGCACAAGACCTGCTTTTCTGACCTCATCCTTGAACAGGTCCCTAACCGGTTCTATTATTTCCTTGAAGTCTATATGATCGGGCAGTCCCCCTACGTTATGATGGCTTTTTACCAGGCCTGATTTTCCTGTTCCGCTTTCTATAATATCCGGGTAGATGGTGCCCTGTACGAGGAAATCCACCTTTCCGATTTTCTTTGCCTCTTCTTCAAATACCCTGATGAATTCCTCACCGATAATTTTACGCTTTTTTTCAGGATCCGTAACGCCTGCCAGTTTTCCATAGAAACGCTGCTGGGCATTTACACGGATGAAATTTACATCAAACTGCCTGGTGAACACCGCTTCTACCTCATCGGCCTCATTCTTTCTGAGAAGGCCATGGTCAACGAATATGCAGGTAAGCTGCCTGCCTACGGCCTTGCTTACCATGACCGCCGATACCGAGGAGTCCACTCCGCCGGACAAGGCGCATAGAACCTTTTTATCACCAATCTTTTCCTTTAGCTGTTTTATGGTCATGTCAACATATGATGTCATATTCCAGTTACCGCTGCAGCCGCATGTCTTATACAGGAAATTCCTCAATGCTTCGGTAAATTCTGTGGAATCTTCGCCGGAAAGGTTAACATCACCAACCAGCTCACCGATATATATGAAAGGAACTCCTGTTACGGATAAATCTTGACCGTATGCGGCGGGCTTGTCTGTTAAGACAATTCCCTTGGGTGATTTGCCTTTGATCTTTTCTACATCGGTATGACAGGGAAGTATCTCGCAATAAACATTGCACTGCCTGATTTTTCTGGCTATAAGCTGGCTGTTGTATCCGCCAAGGTCAAGAATGATTATTAGCTCTTTATCCACTTTTATACCTCCTAAAATGAAAACATTTAACCGGCTAAAGAATTATGATTATAATAACGCATTTCATTTTTAATGACAAGACCTGCATATTACGGTTATATTATTTATTTTTATCTTATTTATAAGTAATGATTTATAAGAAAAGGTGTTTTAATTAAATAAAAATGTAAATTATATATTTACAAAGGCACAATATAGTGATATTATTATTCCAAATATTACAATATATGGGGCTTAGGTATTGTGTCGTCAAGAGGTGACAGATGTGAACGAATATGAAATAAGAGGGCTTTTTGGACAGCTGCCGGAGATTAATTTTATTGCCGGATACCGTTACTATCTTGGCAACATAGACAATTACGCAAAGGCCCTGTTGTCCACATTAAAAAGCATAAAATCAAAGATTCCGATTCTTAAGACAATGATTGAGTCAGGTGAGTATGAGGGGTTAAGAACCATTACACAGACTTTAAGAAGAATGATGTCAACCATTGGCGGTGAGACTATTGCCGATTTTGCCCATGAAATGGAGGCTGCCCTTTTGAACAATGACAGCATGCTTGACGACAAGCTCATTGAATTCGTATTTACTCTTGAGGATTTGGCGTCGCGTATGGAAGAGGTCATAAAAAGGCTGGGTGTTTACAGCAGGGATGACAAGAACAGGAATGCATCCTATTTTAATTATGACTTTTCAAGGACGAAGGAAAGCATCAGGCTTTCAACCGATTTTATAGACAGAAAGATTATTTGAATTCTGCTTTTTATTACCCTCATTTAATATATAGGGGCTGTTTCATAATATGGAAGTGATGCGTTAAACCCTTTTTTCATCACATGCATATTGTAAAACAGCCCCTGGCTGTATCAGATTATTGCTGCTTTATTTTCTGCCCCTTGTCCGCACGCTTGCGAAGGCGGATTTTCTTTATGTTATATTCTTTATTGTTGTACGTGATTGATTCGGTGTCAGGACCTACAGCGGTTCCGTGGCATACCTTGTCATTCTTGTCCAGTTTGATTGCTTTAACGCCGCGGCTGGCTTTCTTAAGCTCAGGGACCTCGGAAAGCGGGAAGGCAAGCATCAGGTTGTTATCTGTCAGGATTACCACCTTCATATTGCCCGAGAGGATGTCCCCTGCGGACAGCAGCGTAATGCCCGCCACCTTGTCGTCTTCCTCCAGCTTGGTGGCATTGACCTGGGACCGGTTGGTTTCAAATTCCGCACCTGATACCTGTTTAATATAGCCGTTTCTTGTAACAAACAGAAGCTGCGATTCAAAGAGCTGTTCAAAGGAGGTGTATAAAATGACATCCTCCTTGTCAAGCTTGCAAAGAGTGTGTATCAGTGCGCCCCTGTCTTTCATCTTGCATCTTGGAATGCTTTCGGCCTTCACCTGGAACATGTTGCCTTCTGCGGTGAAGCAGCAGAGCCTGTCGGTGTTTTTCATCTGGATAATATAGTTATATTCCTTAAGGGTTTCATCCAGGACTCTTGAGTAGCTCGTTGAATCCAGGGATTTTACATAACCAAACCTGTCTATGAGTACATATATGTCCTCGACCTTGAACTCTTCGACATAATCCTTGCTCTGGGCATTGATAAGCATGGTTCTGCGGTGGGAATGGAAGAGTTTCTTATACTCAAGAAGGCGTTTCTTTATAACCTTGTATAATTCTTTTGTGCTTCCCAGTACTTTTTCATATTCCTGTATGGAATTAAGAAGGCTTTCCTTTTCTTCATGAAGTTTTAATATTTCCAGTCCGATTAACTTGGACAGCTGCATGGAAAGTATGGCATCCGCCTGCTTTTCGGTAAATCGAAGGCTTGCGGCTTCCTTTCTGGATGCTTCGGACTTGAATTTGATATCCGTAGTGTCACCATCCATAAGGCAAGATTTTGCTTGCTTTACCGAAGAGCTGCCGCGCAGTATCTCGATAATCAGGTCGATTACATCGGTGGCCTTGATTAATCCGTCAACCACTTCAAGCCTTTTTTGGGCCTTATCGAGAAGGAAATTGTATTCCTTGGTATATATTTCAACCTGGAAGTCAACAAATTCCCTGATAAGCCCTTTTAAGTTGAAGATAACCGGCTGCTGGTCCTTGATGGCAAGAAGGTTCACCGTGTACGTATCCTCAAGAAGGGTTTTCTTATACAGGCCGTTCAGAAGGTTTTCAATGTCGCGGTCCCTTTTTACTTCAATTACTATCCTGATGCCTTCCTTGGAGGATTCATCCCTAACGTCATGGATTTCGTCGAATACCTTTTCCCTGATCAGGCCGGAAAGGCTTTCAACAAGCTTTGATTTATTGCCTGCTACGGTATAAGGTATCTCGGTGATTACGATATTCTTCCTGCCGTTATCCCCGTTTTCTATTTCGGTCTTGGCCCGGATTCGTATCTTGCCTTCGCCAGTCTCGTATATCTGCTCCATTTCGTCCACGTTTATTATTGTTCCGCCTGTTGGAAAGTCAGGAGCAGGAATATAATTCATAAGCTCCCGGGTACTGATTTCCGGGTTGTCCATATAGGCTATGACACCGTCAATGACCTCATCCGGATTGTGGGGAGGAATATTGGTCGCCATGCCTACGGCTATACCGGTGGTGCCGTTTATCAGCAGGTTGGGTATCATGGCCGGGAGCACGACCGGCTCCTTCTCGGTGCCGTCGAAGTTCGGCATAAAGTCTATCAGGCCCTTTTCCAGGTGCTCAAGAAGGGCCATTGCCCCCGGGGACAACCTGGCTTCGGTGTAACGCATGGCGGCGGCCCCGTCCCCGTCTATGGAGCCGAAGTTGCCGTGGCCGTCCACCAGCGGAATCATTAAGGCATAGTCCTTGGACATATGCACCAGCGCGTCGTATATGGAGCTGTCGCCATGGGGATGGTATTTACCCATGGTATCACCGACGATACGTGCGCTTTTTCTATGGGGCTTGGTTGGATCAAGCCCAAGCTCCGTCATGGAGTAAAGGATTCTTCGCTGAACGGGCTTCAGTCCGTCCCTGACGTCCGGGATTGCCCTGGATACAATGACGCTCATGGCGTAGTCGCGAAAGCTTGTCCTCATTTCCTCCGAATAATCCAATTGGATAATTTGGTCGCTCAGATTCTGTTTCATATTACCTCCTGTAATATTACCGCTGCCGGCGGCATGGAATTTCATGATAAAAGCTTATATTATATATCCAGCCTGGCGTATTTTGCCTCCTCCATTATGAAGGTACGCCTCGGGGGAACATTGCTGCTCATCAGGATATTCGTGATTTCATCCGCTTCCAAATGATCGCTTATGCTGATTTGGGCAAGCGTCCGTGTTTCGGGATTTAAAGTGGTTTCCCACAGCTGGTGGGCGTCCATTTCTCCAAGGCCCTTGTACCTCTGAATATTCAGGATCTTGTATTCACTGTTCTTGCGCATCTTTTCCAGCTCAAAATCGTTGTATAAGTAAACTGATTCCTTAAC
>JAAYHD010000029.1 GCA_012735495.1 Clostridiales bacterium
ATTGTACAGCCATAGTTGAGAACCTCCTGTATGTTTGGATTGGACACCTAAATCATACATGATTTCTCACTATGGTTGTCAATTTTTTATTTCATTTTACTGTTGCATTTAATTTTACAACGAACCTATAATTACTTTTTTATATATCAGGGCATACATTGATGACAAATGGGAAATGTGATACAATCTGCACATACCATTTACGAAAGGTGACATGAATGAAACAGAAACGGCAGTATCCGAAAGTCACGATAACGCCCAAAGCGGAACGCAGTATCAAGAACGGTCATCCGTGGGTGTATGGCGAAGAAATTAATAATACTGAAGGAGAACTTGTAAACGGCGGCCTAGTTGATGTGTTTGCCGGGAATGCCTATATGGGAACGGGATTTTACAACAGCGCCAGCAAGATTACCGTCCGCCTTATATCCCGCAATGCCAACGATGTATTTGACGACCGCTTCTGGCGCCGTCGTGTTGAGTATGCCGTTAGCTACCGTAAAACAGTAATGCCCGGTGTCGACTTTGCCTGCTGCCGGCTTATTCACGGGGAGTCCGACCAGATGCCGGGATTGACGGTGGACCGCTATGGCGGCATATTGTCCGTACAGATTGCCTGCCTTGGCATGGAGCTTGTCAAGGATTCGATATATCGTGCCCTCCTGGACGTACTTGCCGGGATGGGAGAGGCTGTCACCGGCATTTATGAGCGGAATGACATTTCACTCCGCGCCAGGGAAGGGCTGCCGGAATATAAAGGCTGGTACCGTATTGATGGTATGCCGGTTCCTGAAAATGCCGTTACCGAGATATGCGAAAACGGCATACGATACCTTGTGGATGTGGAAAATGGCCAGAAAACCGGTTTTTTTCTTGACCAAAAGTACAACCGTGCCGCTGTAGCGCGGATTGCAAAAGGCAAACGGGTGCTGGATTGCTTTACCCATACCGGTTCCTTCGGACTTAATACGGCATTGTGCGGAGCCGAACATGTGACATGCGTTGATATCTCTCAGTCAGCCATTGACATGGCAAGAGAAAACGCAGTTAGAAACGGCCTCGACGGGAAGATGGATTTTCTTTGCGGGGACGTGTTTGACCTGTTAACCGGGCTTGTGGAACAGAAATGCCGGGATTATGACTTTATCATCCTTGATCCCCCTGCCTTTACCAAATCCCGCAATACCGTACAGGATGCCGCCCGCGGATATAAGGAAATAAATATGAAGGCAATGAAGCTGCTGCCCCGGGGTGGATACCTGTCCACCTGCAGCTGCAGCCACTTCATGACGGACGAATTGTTCCGCAAAGTACTTACAAGCGCGGCTAAGGATGCATCAGTATCCCTAAGGCAGATTGAGGCCCGGCGGCAAGCTCCTGATCATCCGATTCTTTGGAATGTACCTGAGACCGATTACCTTAAATTCTATATCTTCCAGGTTGTATAAACAGGCGTAAAGCACATAGGATAATCATTTAAGGATATTCCTGTTAATAATAAACAAAAGGATTTGTCAAGACATAGCTCTTGACAATTTTTTTTTATAATCTAAAGTAGAAGGTAGGGATAGGGTATGCGCCGGATATTTATTTCTGCCGTTTTTACCCGCTTGCAGATAAGTACCGGCGTTTGAAGTGAGGTGCTTATTACTTATGGTTATTACACTTGTTAATGACACCTTTAACATTAACAACAACGGAATCACCATTTCAGCAATGCAGTTTGCGGAAGCGCTTTCGAAGCGCGGCCATACCATTCGTATAATTACATGCGGTGACCCGTCCAAAAGCGGCAAGGACCCTGACACCGGTTTTGAGATATTTTATCTTCCCGAGCTTAGGATTCCGATTGCAACCTGGCTTGCTCACAAGCAGCATACGCTGTTTGCCAAGCCCGTTCATTCCATCCTGGAAAAAGCGATATCAGGATCCGATGTGGTACATATCTACCAGCCCTGGTGGCTTGGAAGCACAGCGCAAAAAATTGCGAAACGGATGAAGATACCTTCTGTGGCGGCTTTCCATATACAGCCCGAAAACATTACATATAATATCGGGCTTAAATGGTTTTCACCGGCTGCCCACTTCATATATTTTTTATACAATATACTCTTTTACAGAAGGTTTGCACATATCCACTGCCCGTCAAAATTCATAGCAGCACAGTTAAGAAGCCATGGGTACAAGGCACGTCTGCATGTTATCTCAAACGGCGTCCATCCGGCATTTTGTCCTTCCGTAAAGCCTGGGGAGCATAACTCCGACGTGATTAAGCTTCTGATGGTCGGCAGGCTCTCTCCTGAGAAAAGGCAGGACATCCTGATTCGTGCTGTAAAAAAATCCCGTTATGCCAATCGCATACAGATTTACTTCGCAGGCAGCGGCCCCTGGGAAAATAAGCTCCGCCGTATGGGCAGGAAGCTTCCCAACCCGCCGGTATTCGGGTATTACAGCCGCAGCGACTTGATAAAGCTTATAAATGACTGCGACCTGTATGTCCATACCTCGGATGTTGAAATAGAAGGCATATCCTGCATAGAAGCTATAACCTGCGGGCTTGTTCCGGTGATTTCCGACAGTAAACGCAGCGCCGCAACACAGTTTGCCCTGGGTCCCGAACATTTATTCAAGGCGGGTTCTCCCCGTTCCTTGGCTGAAAAAATTGATTATTGGCTGGATAATCCTCAGCTTCTTATGGAAGCCCGGGAGAAATACCTGCGCTTTGCAAAGCAATACGCCTTGGACCGCAGCATCAGAAGAATCGAAAGTGTATACTCTTCCATGTCCGCAAAAGGTAAGAACCAGTATTATCACAGTTTTCTTTTCCGATTTCTTACCCGCTTGTTCCAGGCAGGAATAGCCTCTCCCCTCCTGCTGCTCTGGACGCGCTTCGTCCTGGGAGTCAAGGTCTATGGAAGAAAGAACCTTCGCGGAATAAAGAGCGCGCTTACGGTATGCAACCATGTGCATATGCTGGACAGTGCCCTGGTTGCCCTGGCATTTTACCCCCGCAGGGTAGTCTTCCCGACTATACCTCAGAATTTAAATACCCTTTGGCCTGGCAAGCTTGTACGGGTACTTGGTGGAATAGCCATACCTGAGAATATCATGGAATTGAAAACCTTCTTTGACGAGATGGAATTTTTGCTTATGAAAAACAATATCGTGCATTTCTTCCCTGAAGGGGAATTAAAGCCCTACGATACCAGCCTGCGCAGCTTCAAAAAAGGCGCATTCCTTCTTGCCGCCCAGGCACGGGTACCGATTGTCCCTATGACAATCACCTTTGAAACCCCGAAAGGACTAATAAAACTCATAAGAAAAAAGCCAGTCATGCGGCTTAAAATAGGAAAACCCATTTATCCGGTTGACACCGACCTTGATGTCGACACACGGCTCAGGATGATAGCCGCCCGTGAGCAGATGGAGGGGCTGTAAAATAAAGACATATGGCATGAAGCAGGCTGCCGTTATATCGCCTCAAGAACAGCATCCACGAAATTCTTCCATACATATTTTTCTGATACTTCCATGCAACCGTTTTCAGCTATTGATTTAGCCAGATTATCATCATCAAGTATTTTATGCACTTGATCCGGCAGCTTGTCCAGTTCATCCAGGGAATAAAAAACGATGTTCTTCCAGTTGGTGAAGTTCTCCTCAAGCCAGGTGCTGGTATCGGTCAGGCATACCGACTTAAGCAAAAGCGAGTTGAATACCCTGTCGTGGGTGCCTCTTTTAAACCCTGGCATGACATTAAGGCATATCTTGGCATTCTCCATATAATCAAAGGTGGCCTTGAAAGGAATCCTGTCACCCAGGATATTCAGCTTCTGCGCGTCTTTTACAGGGAAATTGCTCCATCCTCTCCCCAATACGGAAACCTCAATGCCCGCTTCCAACAGCGCATTTATCACAGCCTCACGGTAGTGCATACGGACCATCCAGTCAAGGGGCTCCGCGAATCTCATTAGGGATTTGAAGAAATCCACAGAAAGCTGCATGTTCCGGTTTGATAAGGTTTCATTTAACGCCTGTTCCACGGTAATTTTGCTGTCAGCAAATAGATACTCCGCTGCCTCCATATAAATATCAAACAGCATAGTATTGCCAACCAGTTTTCTAATCTCATTTATGTAGCCTTCAGGCTTATAATAGGTTCCACAGAACAGCAGCCGGTACTTTCTGTCTTCATAAGGAATCAACGGCCGGTTCGGCAAAGTACCCGCGTGAGGCAAAAACCTGACATTTTCTATATTTGGGAAATACCGCTTCGTGTATTCCACGTGGTCCATGTCGGGGCAGAATTGTATATACTTCTTTGGGGGATGTTCCATAGTGGGATGAAACCTGAAGGGCGGATCCATAAGAATATTGACAACATGGCTGTCAAGCATATTCCAGAAATCAATATGCATTTTTTCGTTAATACCCAGCCTGTCGATACATATGACCAGGTCAAGTCCCTTTTCACAAAACTGTATCATCCCCTCGGCCGAGTGTTCGCCTTCCTGTGAAAAATTCTTCAGGTCCCAAATGTAAGTCTCAAAACCCCTGTTAACCAACTCGTTGTTGATTTCATCCGTGAAATAATTGAATGATTCTATTCCGCTGTAAAATAGTAAAACACGCATCGCTATTCTCCTGATATATTTACTCCTTAATATAGTTGTCACAATACCTCACTGCTTCATAATTTGCATAATGACATCATAACCCGACCTGATTAATCGGCTGCAATATGCACCATTTAATAATAATATATCCGATTTCAGATACCCTAAGCCTTATCATTTCCATAACGGCAAGCCAGCTCTTCGTCATTCTCCAGAAACATCCGATACTCTTCCATCGATATTTTACCGGGCTTTGTTCTCTCATATATTGCAAGGTTCCAGGTATGTTTGCATTTCACACACTGATATATCAGCCACACATCCACCTTCTTACCGTTGGCATTAACCCTGAATCTTCCCGTATTTGCGAATTGCCTCTTCTTTCCGCAGCTTCCGCATCGATGGTATACTCTTAATGTGTTACAATATTTCATCTGATCCCCGGCTTTCCGGAGTATCAGAGCTTTTATGCTTTCTTATAATTCTTTGAATGCTTTTTTCTGTAAGGAAATATTCTCTGGATAAATCCTTAATGGATGTACCGTTTCTATATTTCCTTATGATATCCTGGTTTCTGCGCTCAAGAACCACTCTTGTATCCGTACCGTCTCCCCAGTTCTTCTTTCCCCTAGACGGAATATAAATGGACTCTCCGGAGACATATTCCTGAACAAGAGCCAGCAATTCCATGGGCAGAACATCTTCTGCTCGTAAATAGCTCATGATAATCCTCCTGATTTAGTATTGCTTTAAGGATTCATCTGAGCTTTGTATTTGGTTTTTTTCAAGCTCAGACTACTGAGCTGTTACATACCTTCTTTTCATACAATTACTTCCCCTTTCATGATTTTCTTTATTCTACCATATTTTGATCCGGGCTCCAACCTCAAGTTTGATTAGAAACAAACATGTTCCGTATACCGTCCAATACAGAACGATTCAACGAGCTAAGGGCACTATATGCGCATTTTTCCGACAATAACAATACATATAATATGTGGGTCAGGAATCCCCGTTTCCGTTGAAAACATATCTGTACCTTTCTTTATCAATCTTTTTGAAACCAATATCGGTAAACATTTTTATGCTTTGCTTGTTAAAATCATATATTTCAGCATCGACATGCTTTAACCCGATATCGGAAGCCCGTGACAGTATCGCAGCAACCGCTTTTCTACCGATATGCCTGTTTTGATACTCCTTACACACGACTATGGCAATCTTTCCATCACACAATGATATGTCCCCTACCAAATGAAACCTGCCATTTTCTTTATACTTAATATAATAGCATTCACCTCTTGACGAAAGGTATTTATACATCCTGCAAAGGCGTTCCTTATCATACGGGTAATCAATATTATCCACCTGTTTGCACAATGCCGGGTCCTGATACCATTGCAATGTGCGCTTATAATAGGGATAATACCTGACAAGGGAAAGCCTTTCATCAACAATTATTTCTTTGGGTTGAGCAATTCCTTTTATCATATGATACCTGTACTCCTAATAAACCGCATAATGAACTTGACATATTTGCGTTCTCAAATTGCTTATAATCCGAATTTATCCTTGATATACTACAAAACGAATGTCTCCCTCGGCGTCCGGCGGGGGAATCTGTCGGTATCCATCAGCATCCGGTTTGCCGACCTATCTTCTTATACAATTCAATTATGTAACGCATCTGAAAACGCTTTCGATAATAACTAATATTATATCAGATATCTTTAATTTGAACAAATGTTCAATAAAAGAGTAAGGCACCCTGCGCATGAACCATACGCAAAGTGCCTATTACATTCAATTCCTTTAATTTTGCGAACCGGTAATCCATTACATGGTTGTTGCTTCTGTATGACCGGAATCCAGATTTCAGCGCTGTATCCGGTTTTTGAATTGCCAAAGAATACTTCCAAATCATAGTCGCAATCGGCATGTTCATAGCTGGCAACCGGGAACCATTCGGAATAAATCCTTCTCCAGGTATCATGCATTTTTGCGTCATCAAGATCGCTCTTCCATTCGGTTTGAAAGACTGCCTAAGTCTGCCAGTTTATCATACGATATTTCCTCCGCCAGATGCTGTTCAATATAGTCCATGGCACTGTTCAACTGTCAAGCCATTCCATCAAACTCCCTCCTTCGGGATAAATATTATCATATTGAATCCGTTGACACCTTGCATTTTATGCACAAAATAATCAAGTATTCCGCTTGTCCTGATTTCATACATATATTCATCAGTTATAAATTAATTACCCGGCAGTAAATGGCTCCTTGATTGGTTACCGCATAATACATAATTCATTATACAATTATGGCATCTTTCTTGCCATCAAAGTGTTTCCTGTATAAAATAATCAAAGGTTCGTTGTAAAATTAAATGCAACAGTAAAATGAAATAAAAAATTGACAACCATAGTGAGAAATCATGTATGATTTAGGTGTCCAATCCAAACATACAGGAGGTTCTCAACTATGGCTGTACAAT
>JAAYHD010000030.1 GCA_012735495.1 Clostridiales bacterium
GATAGAGCATTGGATAAATAATTACCCTAGAAGAATATTTGGATATAGAACTGCAAATGAAATGGCTGCTTAAAACAGTGTTCTGTAAGAATATGTAAGGCAATTAAACTTGCAATTTAGAATTATAATATTTTTATTGAAAATTTATTGACAAATAAATATATCGAGGTTATTATAGAGTCTAAGAATATTGACGTTCGGAAATGTTAAGCAGAATAGTATTCTGTTGAACTAACAAGAACGTCTTATTTATACACTTAACAAGACATCGAATTAAAGCTTTAAAGCGACATAATGTACATGCCTTGTAAGTATAGTAATGGGAGGATGGATATGAAAAAAAGAATTATTGGACTTGTTTTAGTATGCTGTATGGCAATGCTCAGCCTGGCCGGCTGCAAAAAGGCTGGTAATGAAAAGTTTTATATCGGCAGTATCGGACCTTATACAGGTGAAGCCGCCGTATATGGAACGCATGTTTGCTGGGGAGCACAGATAGCTGTTGATGAAATCAACGCCGCAGGCGGAATCAACGGGTATCAAATTGAGTTCAAGTTTGAGGATGACGTGCATGACCCTGAAAAGGCTGTTAATGCATACAACTCCCTGAAGGACTGGGGAATGAAGATTCTGATGGGAACGGTTACCACAAAGCCTTGTATAGCGGTTGCAGAGGAAACCAATGCTGACAACATGTTCCAGTTAACACCTTCAGCCTCATCACTTGACGTACTTAAGCATGACAATATCTTCCAGGTATGCTTCGCTGACCCCAACCAGGGAAGCGCTTCTGCGAAGTATATCGGCCAGAAGGGCCTTGCAACCAAGGTTGCGGTAATTTATAACAGCTCGGATGCCTATTCATCAGGTATTTATAAGACCTTTGCAGAGGAAGCAAAGAACCAGCCGTTTGAGATTGTTGCGGCAGAGGCTTTCACAGATGACAACAAATCCGACTTCTCGGTCCAGATCCAGAAGGCTAAGGAAAGCGGCGCAGAATTGGTATTCCTTCCTATATACGCACAGGAAGCCAGCCTGCTTCTGACACAGGCCGCAGACAGGGATTACAAGCCGATATTCTTCGGATGCGACGGTCTTGACGGAATTCTTTCCATTGAAAACTTCGATACATCCCTGGCAGAGGGAGTTATGCTCCTTACACCTTTTGCAGCAGACGCACAGGATGAAAGAACAAAGAGCTTCGTTAAGAAGTTCAAGGAGGCTCATGGTGAGATTCCTAACCAGTTCGCTGCCGATGCTTATGATGCCATATACATAATCAAGGCAGCAATTGAAAAGGCAAATGTTACTCCTGATATGAGCATATCCGATATATGCGAAAAACTTAAGAAGGCCATGACAGAGATATCGGTGGACGGGCTTACAGGTTCAGGCATGACATGGAAGGCTTCAGGTGAGGTTAACAAGGATCCAATTGCCGTTGTAATCCAGAATGGCGTTTATGTTTCTGCTGAATAATCTGCTATATGTATTTTTATAAATAATAGAAATTTTATATTAATTATATGCAACCAGGAAACATACAGCAGGAGTCGGTTCCTTCTGTATGTTTCTTGTTGTAACACAGATTTCGCTATGGTATAATCATTTCGTATTTATACACGGCGAAAGTCAAACAATCCGACGGGGGTAACTATGAGATTTTTATCATATTTGATTGAAGGGATCAGGCTGGGCAGTGTTTATTCAATCATTGCCCTGGGATATACAATGGTATATGGTATTGCCAAGATGCTGAACTTTGCTCATGGCGATGTAATCATGGTGGGAGGTTTTGTTGTCTTTACCGTAATGAGCATCTGGGGGCAAAGCCCTATACTTGCGGTTATTGCCGCGGTTATCGTATGCACGCTGCTGGGGGTTACCATAGAAAGAATAGCATACAGGCCGCTTCGCAAAGCCACATCCCTGGCCGTATTGATAACTGCCATCGGTGTCAGCTATTTGCTGCAGAATCTGGCGCTTCTGATATTCGGAGCAAACATCAAATCCTTTACATCGGTTTTTAATTTAGAACCTATCAGGCTGGCCGAAGGAGAAATCTCCATATCCGGTGAAACTGTTGTGACCATAATCGCATGTATTGTAATCATGATTGGATTGACGACATTTATTAAACGATCCAAGACAGGCAGGGCAATGATTGCCGTATCGGAAGACAAGGATGCCGCTGTTTTGATGGGTGTCAATGTTAATAAAACAATTGCCACCACCTTTGCAATAGGCTCCGCATTGGCTGCGGTCGCAAGCGTTCTTCAATTCTCCTCAATTCCAAGCATCTCGGCAACATCCGGCGCAATGCCAGGAATCAAGGCGTTTATAGCCGCCGTATTCGGCGGAATCGGTTCCATACCCGGAGCTATGATTGGCGGCATACTGCTTGGAGTAATAGAAATCCTTGGGAGAAGATACATTTCAATGGAGCTTTCCGATGCCATAGTGTTCTTGATTCTTATATTAGTCCTTCTTGTTAAGCCGACCGGAATCCTTGGCAAGAAGTATCACGAGAAAGTGTAGGTGGAGCAAGTGGCCGATTATATAAGAAAAATAAGCAAAAATACCAGGAGCAATCTCATTACGGTAGGCACAATTATTCTCATTTATCTAGCATGCCAGGTACTGATTGGTGCAGGCATGATGTCATTTTTGATGAAAGGGCTTTTAATGCAATTCTGCTATTATGGCATGCTTGCGATTTCATTGAACCTGACCGTTGGAATATTGGGCGAATTAAGCCTTGGACACGCCGGTTTCATGTGCATAGGGGCTTTTACCGGCGCGTTTTTCTCAAAATGCATGATTAATGTCATTCAGAATACCTTCATAAGGTTTTCCCTGGCATTACTAGTCGGCGCTTTATCGGCTGCTGTTTTTGGCGTTATCATCGGCGTGGTTGTGCTTCGTGTCAGGGGAGACTACCTGGCTATTGTTACCCTTGCTTTTGGTGAAATTGTAAAGAATGTTTTGAATGCATTGCATATCGGAATTGACAGTGACGGCTTCCATGCCGCCATGGGAGCAGGAAAGCTTGAGCTTAAGGAAGGCGGCACAATGATAATAGACGGTGCCCAGGGCATCATAGGAATACCCAGGAATTCAACGTTCACCATAAGTGTTATTTTCCTTATACTGACTTATATCATTATTTCTAACCTGGTTAATTCCCGTTCGGGCAGGGCGATTATGGCAATCCGCGATAACCGTATTGCCGCCGAATCGGTTGGTATAGATGTTACAAAGTTCAAGATCCTGGCATTTACCATATCCGCAACCTTTGCGGGACTGGCCGGTGTCATATATGCGCATAACATTAATACCCTGGAATCGAGCAAATTTGGATACAACATGTCCATAATGATTCTAGTATTCGTTGTTCTTGGCGGAATAGGAAACATCCGCGGGTCCATGATATC
This sequence comes from Clostridiales bacterium, assembly GCA_012735495.1. Taxonomy (GTDB): domain Bacteria; phylum Bacillota; class Clostridia; order Lachnospirales; family Lachnospiraceae; genus Mobilitalea. The sequence goes on from JAAYHD010000030.1 coordinate 3,435, forward strand.
GGCCGTAATCCTTACATTACTTCCGGAATACCTGAGATTCCTCAAGAATTACAGGATGCTGATATATGCAATAGTCCTGATAGTGATGATGATATTCAACTGGTCACCCGCCTGCATAAAATGGCGCAAGGAGCATTCCATAAAGGATGCCGCTTTCCGGTTGGCGAAAAAAGTCTTTAAGGCAAGGAAGGAGGCATAATCCATGGATATGTTGTGTGTGAAAAATTTAAGCATCTCCTTTGGCGGTTTGCATGCGGTCGATTCCTTCAGCATCACTATAAAGAAAGGTGAATTATACGGCCTTATCGGGCCTAATGGAGCAGGAAAGACAACCGTTTTCAACCTGCTTACAGGTGTATATAAACCCGATATGGGCCAGATATTCCTGGATGGGAAGAATATAACGGGGCTTAGCACCATTGAGATAAACAAGGCGGGTATAGCGAGAACATTCCAGAATATCAGGCTGTTTAAGAACATGTCGGTCCTGGACAATGTAAAATGCGGGCTCCATAATAAGTACAAGTATTCTTCATTGGCCGGAATATTTCGCCTGCCGTCATATTTTAAGACTGAAAAAATGATGAATGAGGAAGCATATGACATACTCAAGGTGTTTGACCTTGACAAGGAAGCCGATACCCTGGCGTCAAACCTGCCCTACGGAAAGCAAAGAAAACTGGAGATTGCAAGGGCATTGGCAACCGGCCCAAAGCTTCTTCTGCTGGATGAACCGGCAGCAGGCATGAATCCTGCCGAGACGGAGGAGCTGATGGAAACCATCAAGCTGATAAGAGAAAAGTATGGTGTTACCATACTGCTCATTGAGCATGACATGAAACTGGTGGCCGGAATATGTGAGAAGATATTCGTATTAAATTTCGGTATTGAGCTGGCTAACGGACTGCCCCAGGATGTTCTCAATAATCCGGAGGTAATAAAGGCATACCTTGGAGAGTAGAATAATCCGGCAATCTAAAGGATAAATTGGAGAGGAAAGCAAGAATGTTAGAGGTCAAGGATTTACAGGTTTTCTACGGAGTCATTCAGGCAATAAAAAACATTTCCTTTAAGGTGAATGAAGGGGAAATTATTGCCCTTATCGGCGCGAACGGAGCCGGCAAGACAACCATACTGCAGACGATTTCCGGTCTGATTACGCCAAAACAGGGTGAGATACTTTACAACGGAACAGATTTAAAGAAGATCCCTGCGTATAAAATCGTGGCAATGGGCGTGGCCCATGTACCCGAGGGAAGAAGGGTGTTTTCCCAGCTTACCGTGTATGAGAATCTCCTGATGGGCGCCTATACCAGGAATGACAAAAAGGATATTGAGGAAACGCTCAGGCAGGTATATAAGAGATTCCCGAGGCTTGAGGAACGGAAGAACCAAATGGCGGGAACCTTAAGCGGCGGGGAACAGCAAATGCTTGCCATGGGAAGAGCGTTAATGTCAAAGCCGAAAATAATTTTAATGGATGAACCGTCCATGGGCTTGTCGCCCATCTTGGTGGAAGAGGTATTTGATATAATACAAAGCATAAACAAGAGCGGAACCACGGTGCTGCTGGTTGAACAGAACGCCAAGAAGGCTTTGTCTATCGCCCATAGGGCATATGTTATAGAGACGGGCAAGATTGTATTGGAGGGCGATGCCAAGGAGCTTATGAACAATGAATCGGTTAAAAAGGCTTATTTGGGAGAATAATTTGATTGTTCATAAACATGTGGGAAGGTGAGATGGATGAAGAAATATGTGATAACCATAGCCAGGGGGTATGGCAGCGGTGGCAGGACAATCGGTAAAATGCTGGCACAGGATCTGGGGATTAATTTCTATGACAGGGAGCTTCTTAGACTGGCGTCCGATGACAGCGGCATAAATGAGGAGCTGTTTGCAAAAGCGGACGAGCAGCTTAAGAAAAGCCTGTTATTCAAGGTTGCCCGCAAGGTATACAAGGGAGAGCTTATCCCGCCTGACAGGGAAGATTTCATTTCAAATGAAAACCTGTTCAACTACCAGGCCAAGATTATCAGGGAGTTGGCCGAGCAGGAATCCTGCGTAATTGTGGGGCGCGCTGCGGATTATATCCTTAAGGATTATGACAACGTGGTAAAGGTATTCGTCCATGCTCCATTGGAAGACTGCGTAAATACACTGATGGAAATGTTCGGCGGCACCAGGAAGGAGATTATCAAGAAGATAGAATCTATTGACAAGCGCAGGGCCGAATATTATAAATATTATACAGGCAGAGACTGGCAGGATGCAAAGAATTACGACCTGTGCCTAAACAGCAGCAAGCTTGGTTTTCAGAAGTGCGTGGAAATAGTAAAGGCATACCTTGACATCCGTTTCAGGTAATGACATGGATGACATATGATTTTTATTACAGGCTGTCATAATTTAAAATGACAGCTGATATTATATCAGAACAGCATAAGGGTGTTATATATATTAAAAAACATAGGAAAAGAGGGCATGCAGATGATTTCTGACAAGATGAGGGTACTGGTAAATTCCAGCTCAGCCATCCGGGCAATGTTCGAGGAAGGCAAACGCCTTGCCGCGATATACGGAGCAGAGAATGTATATGATTTCAGCCTTGGAAATCCCAGTGTGGAACCGCCGGCTGAGATTAAAGACGCAATCATTGATATTCTGCAGGAAGAAGATCCGGGGATGATTCATGGATACATGAATAATTCCGGTTATGAGGATGTAAGACAAAACATAGCCTTATCCTTAAACAAGAGATTCGGAACCGTCTTTGGCGCTGAGAATATAGTTATGACCGTCGGTGCGGCGGGAGGTTTGAATGTAATACTGAAATGCATATTAAACCCGGGAGACGAGGTTATCACATTTGCGCCTTATTTCGGTGAATACAGGAATTATGTAAGCAACTTTGACGGTGTACTGGTTACGGTAAAGCCGAATACAAAGGATTTTCAGCCTAACCTGGATGAATTTGAAAAGAATATTACAGGTAAAACAAAAGCGGTTATAATAAACTCGCCGAACAACCCGACCGGTGTTGTTTATTCGGAAGAAACGATAATCAAACTGGCGGAGATTCTTGAAAGGAAGCAGAAGGAATTAGGTACTGTTATATATCTCATATCGGATGAGCCCTACAGGGAGTTGGTATACGATGGGGTTGAAGTTCCGTATCTTACGAAATACTATAAAAATACTGTTGTAGGATATTCGTTCAGCAAATCCCTGTCACTTCCCGGTGAGCGTATCGGCTACCTGGTAATTCCTGGTGAAGCGGACGGCTTCGGAGATCTTATATCTGCGGCCAATGTGGCAACCCGCATACTGGGCTTTGTCAACGCTCCGTCCCTCATACAAAGGGCTGTGGCAAGATGCCTGGATGCCAGGGTTGACATAGGGATATATAACAGGAACAGGGAGCTAATGTACAACAGCCTGCTTTCATACGGCTATGAATGTGTAAAGCCCCAGGGCGCGTTTTATCTTTTTGTAAAGGCCCTGGAGGATGATGACAGGAAGTTCGTGGAGGCAGCAAAGAAACATAATATTCTTATTGTTCCGGGCTCCTCCTTCGGCTGTCCGGGATACTTCAGGATTGCTTACTGCGTGGACTACAGCGTAATTGAAAGATCACTGCCTGGCTTTAAGAAGCTGGCTGAAGAATACCTAAAATAAACCGGAGGGGAATGAATAAATTATGGAGACAGGCAGCAGGAAGGGATGGGAAAACTATATCAGAAGAGTAAGGCCCTATGTTCCCGGTGAACAGCCTAAGGATAAATCCATAGTTAAGCTGAATACCAATGAGAACCCGTTTCCGCCTTCACCGAAGGTTCAAAGGCTCCTTAACAATTTGGATGCGGAGATTTTCAGATTATATCCCGATCCCGCCATGGAGCTTTTGGTGGAAGAACTGGCAAAGTTCTACGGGGTCGGAAAGGAACATGTCTTTGTTGGAGTGGGCTCCGATGACGTGCTTTCCATGGCGTTTTTAACATTTTTCAATTCGGGAAAACCGGTTTTATTCCCTGACATAACCTACTCCTTTTATCCGGTGTGGTGCGAGCTGTATAAAATACCGTATGAAACACAGCCCCTGGATGAGAATTTCAGAATAAGCGTCGGGGATTATTACAAGGAAAACGGCGGTGTCATCATAGCAAATCCGAATGCTCCCACGTCCATATATGAAGATCTGGATGTTATTGAGGATATCGTGGCTCACAACCGGGACTCCGTGGTAATAATTGATGAGGCTTATGTGGATTACGGCGGAGAATCGGCCATACCCTTAACCGGGCGATATGAGAACCTGCTTGTGGTTCAGACATTTTCCAAGTCCAGGTCAATGGCCGGTATGCGGATAGGGTATGCCATAGGAAGCGAAAAACTGATAAAGGCCTTGAATGACGTAAAGTATTCGTTCAACTCATATACCCTCAACCAGGTTGCCATACTTGCCGGAGCGGAGGAAGTAAGGGACAGGGACTATTTTTATGAAAGAATTGAAAAGGTCATCAAGCTGAGGGAATATGCTGAAGAAAGGCTTGAAAAGCTGGGCTTTGACTTTCCCAAGTCCAGTGCAAATTTCCTTTTTGCAACCCATAAATCCGTTCATGCAAAGGAGCTGTACGAGGTATTGAGAAGCAACAAGATTTTCGTCAGGTATTTTAACCTGCCCAGGATAGACAATTACTTAAGAATTTCGATTGGAACCAGACAGCAGATGGATAAGCTGTTTGACTTCCTTGAATCATATCTATCCGGCAGGGATAACTAAACCGGGCGGTCTGTTTTATATAGGAGTTGCCATATGAATTATCAATTGGAGCTGGATAAGATAATCGATAGAATCCGGTCCGAAGAAAACGGAAAAATACCGAGGCTTTTAATCCACAGCTGCTGCGCGCCCTGCAGCAGTTATGTCCTTGAGTATCTGTCCGATTTTTTTGCCATAACGGTTTATTATTACAATCCGAATATATACCCTGAAAGCGAATACTATAAAAGGGTCAAAGAGCAGGAGAGACTGATAAAATCCATGCCCTTAAAGAACCCGGTCTTATTTGTCGAGGGTGAATATGAGCCGCAAAAATACTATGATTTGGTTAAAGGACATGAGAATGATCCGGAAGGAGGCGACAGGTGCGCCATATGCTACCGGATGAGACTTGAGGAAGCAGCCAAAACAGCCCGTCAGGGCGGCTATGATTATTTTACCACCACGCTTACCGTAAGCCCTTATAAGAATGCCGAAAAGCTCAATAAGATCGGCAGCGAAGCGGCGGAAATATACGGTGTCCGTTTTCTGCCCTCCGATTTTAAGAAGAGGAACGGCTATAAACGTTCAATTGAACTGTCAGGGGAATATGGCTTATACCGACAGGATTACTGCGGATGCGTATTCTCACAGAGGGGCAGGAGTAGGAAAAACAAAAAGCTGGACGGGCAGAATGAAGCGGATAATACCACGGTATAATACAGGCAAATTTAATAGCTTATGAACAGATTGCAATGCAGAAATAACTGCTGGATGAAACTATAATGAAATGACCATATTAAACTGTGTCAGACCTGGAATCCGGGCATGGAACTGATGACGGATACCGGGTCTTATTTTATATAAATATTGGATTTTTACAGATAAAATCAATAAAATATTCGGCATTTTAATATATTGACAATGAAGGGACAAAGGATTTATAATAGCAAATGAGAATTATTATCAATAAGTCCGGATTCATAAAAATTCTCATATGACAGGGCTTATTTAGGATGATCATCACATAATCAAGTGGAGGAGAACAGGCATGACGCTAAGAAGCGCAGAAGTAGGAGGTACCTATGTAGTGGAAGATATTGAGCTTGACATGGGGACAAAACGCAGGCTGGGGGCACTTGGAATAACCAAGGGAACGCCTGTCAGGATGTTGAACCGCAACAGGGGAGGCACTGTAATTCTTATGGTCAGAGGCAGCAGGCTGGCAATCGGAAAGAATATAGCAGGAGCAATCGAGATAAGGAGACTAAGCTATGAAAAGAGAATTGATTGTAGGCTTTGTAGGTAATCCCAACAGCGGAAAAACCACTCTGTTTAATGCGTTTACCGGCGCCAACCTGAAGGTTGCCAATTGGCCGGGAGTTACGGTTGAGAAAATAGAAGGGGTCTTCAAGTACCACGGAGAGAAATTCAAGCTGGTGGATCTTCCGGGAATATACAGCCTGACTTCATACTCGCTTGAAGAAAAGCTGACAAGGGAATTCATATTGGAATCCAATATAGATGTAATAATTAATGTTGTTGACGCATCCAACCTGGAGAGGAACCTTTATCTCACACTGCAGCTTATTGAGCTTGGCAAACCGGTTATTATCGCCCTCAACATGATGGACATTATCGAAGAAAGAGGCATGGAGATAGACCTGCACAGGCTTCCGGAAATACTCGGCATACCCGTAATTCCGGTATCTGCAAGGAAGCGGACGGGCCTTGACATACTCATGCACGCCGTAGCCCATCATAAGGATAAGCACAGCGACTTTAACTTCGAGCATCACCACGGAGGGCATAACGGACACGGGAATAGGAAACATAATGAACTTCACGGCAAGTATCCCATAGTATACAGCGATGAGATAGAGGATAAGATTGAAGAGGTTGGCAAGGCTCTTTATAAAAAATACGGTGACATAGGCAATATCAGATGGCATGCGATTAAGCTTCTTGAGATGGACAGCGAGATCATGATGAAATATCCTATTGATACGTCGATTATTCCCCGCTCATATGAAGAGGATATAATAAACCAAAAATATGATTTCATCGAAGAGGTTCTTGACGAAGTACTTATACACAGAAGCGAAAAGGCCGCATCCACGGACAGGATTGACAGGATACTTACCGACAGGTATTTGGGTTTGCCTATATTCCTGCTGATTATGGGTTTGGTGTTTTTCCTGACATTTACCGTGGGTGACATAATAAAGGGAATATTTGAAGGCGGCCTGGAGGCAATATCAGGGGCGGCAGCCGTTTTGCTTGACAGGATGAATGCAGGCCCGGTCATATCGTCTCTGGTAGTGGACGGCATCATAGCAGGTGTCGGGGGGATACTGACTTTTCTGCCCAATATATTTATTCTGTTTCTTGCGCTGGCTTTCCTTGAAGACAGCGGTTACATGGCCAGGGTCGCCTATGTAATGGACGGCATCATGGGTAAGGTAGGGCTCTCGGGCAAAGCATTCATTCCCATGCTGCTTGGTTTCGGATGCACCGTTCCTGCCATAATGGCAACCCGCTCCCTGGATAATATTCAGGACAGGAGAAAGACAATACTTGTCACACCCTTCATGTCATGCAGCGCAAGGCTGCCCATATATGTGCTGTTCTCGGAGATTTTCTTCGGAGATAATGCCATGATTGCGGCATATTCGATGTATGTCATAGGAATCCTCGTTGCAATTCTAGTGGCATACGTGATGAATAAAAACACGAAGAACAAGGAGGCCAACAACCTGTTAATTGAGCTTCCCGAATACAAGAGCCCGAATGCCAGGACAATAGCCATCTATGTATGGGAAAAGGTGAAGGAATACCTGGCCAAGGCGGGAACCACGATATTTGCCGCATCTGTTATCGTCTGGTTCATTCTTAACTTCGGACCATCAGGAATGGTAACCGATATGTCGGAAAGCTTTGGCGCGGAAATAGGAAGAGCGGTTGCTCCGATACTCGCACCCGCAGGACTTGGCATGTGGCAGGTGGTCGTTGCGCTCATATCGGGCATTGCCGCCAAGGAAGTGGTTGTATCAAGCTTCGGCATATTGTTCGGCATCAATGATATAAGCTCCGTTGAGGGAATGTCCGGTTTATCTGTGCTCCTTGAAGAAATAGAGTTCGGCGCATTAAACGCATATGCACTGATGGTATTCTGCCTGCTGTATATTCCGTGCGTGGCAACAATCGGAGTAATCCAGAGGGAAATGAGATCATGGAAACTAACGGCATTTACGGTATTCTTCCAGTTGGCCGTTGCATGGCTTGCCGCAACCCTGGTGTACCAGATAGGAAGTTTAATCATATAGTTATTATATAAGGAAGGAATGGTGCAATATGGCATATGTAATCGGGGCAATTATACTTGGATATACGGGCTTCATTATATATAAGAGGATAAAGGATGTTAAAGCCGGCAAATCCTGCTGTTCGGGCTGCTCGGGCTGTCCGTCGAGGAACAGGTGCGGGATGTAAGGCTTTATCATTTGAATATCAAAACTGCTTCATAAATCAAAGAACGGTATCCGTTCTTCCGGCCTATATGAGCCGGAAGTGCAGGTACCGTTCATTAATTTACGGGCTGTTCTTTTTTAAAATAAAAAAAGGAAATGGTAACTCCTTGTAGAATATTAGTAGTATAGGCAAAGAATAATGGGAGGACAACCGGTCGTAAGCTTTACACAGATGGTGATGTTGGGAGGATGAGTGTTTGAACATCAGGCAGATGCTTGAATTAAGGGAACATGAAATATTAAGCCCATATGCGGCTTTTTCCGATATGTCCCGGGGCAGGGACCGAAAGGAAGAGGAATGCGATATCCGGACCATATACCAGAGGGACAGGGACAGGATTCTGCATTCGAAGGCCTTTCGCAGGCTGAAGCATAAGACCCAGGTTTTCCTTGCGCCGGAGGGCGACCATTACAGGACAAGGCTTACGCATACTCTTGAGGTGTCCCAGATAGCAAGGACGATATCAAAGGCTCTCAGGCTGAATGAAGATCTCACGGAAGCCATAGCTTTAGGACATGATTTGGGACATACACCGTTCGGGCATGCCGGGGAAAGGGCTCTTAATTCTGTTTGTCCGGGAGGGTTTAAGCATTACATACAGAGTGTTCGTGTTGTCGAGCTTTTAGAAAACCACGGCAGGGGACTTAACCTGACAAAAGAGGTCCGGGACGGCATTCTTAATCATCAAATGTCAACCACGCCTTCAACACTGGAGGGTAAGGTGGTTAAGATATCTGACAAGATCGCATATATCCACCATGATACTGATGACGCCATCCGCGGCGGCATTATCAGGGAAGAGGACATACCCGCCGAATGCAGGGAGATACTTGGGGACAGCCTTGTTAAAAGGCTGAACACAATAGTCCATGATATTATCAACTGCAGCCAGGGGAAAAATGATATAGTCATGTCTCCCGAGATTGAGCAGGCAATATATAAGCTGCGGGATTTCATGTTCAAGAGCGTCTATACGAATCCGAAGGCAAAAAGCCAGGAAGAACAGGCGGTTCGCCTGGTAAAGCAATTATATGAATACTACATGGAAAACGTGGCACAGCTGCCCGGCGAATATCATATACTTATGGAGCAGCACAATGAACCGCCGTATCGTGTGGTATGTGATTATATCGCGGGTATGACGGACCGTTATGCCGTGGCCAAGTTCAAGGAACTGATGATACCGTCGGCTTGGAGCGTTTATTAATTGGAATGAGGGATATGAATGTATTATCCGGATGATACGGTTGAAGAAGTCCGAATGAGGAATGATATCGTAAATATCATTGGCTCTTACATAAGATTGAAGAAGTCAGGCAGCAATTATGTGGGCCTGTGCCCGTTTCATAATGAAAAGACCCCGTCTTTTACGGTAAGCCCGTCAAAGCAGATGTACCATTGCTTCGGATGCGGAGTGGGCGGCAACGTCTACACCTTTATTATGGAGTATGAAAATTATACTTTTGTTGAGGCCTTGAAATATCTTGCGGAAAGGGCGGGTATTAAGCTGCCCGAGCAGGAATATTCCGCGAGGGATAAGCAGCGGGCCGATTTAAAGAGCAGGCTGCTGGAAATCAATAAAGAGGCGGCAAGGTATTATTATTATCAATTAAAGTCGGAAAGAGGACAAGCTGCCAGGGCGTACCTGGCAAACAGGGGATTAAGCGAAGACACGATAAAAGCATTCGGGCTGGGGTATGCAACCAGATACGGCAGTGACCTGTACCAGTATTTAAAAAAGCTTGGGTATGAGGATGATTTGCTCAGGCAATCGGGCCTGGTATCCTTTGACGAGGCAAGGGGAGGACATGACAAATTCTGGAACAGGATTATGTTCCCCATAATGGATACCGGCAACAAGGTCGTCGGATTCGGCGGAAGAGTCATGGACGACAGCATGCCCAAGTATCTGAACTCGCCGGAAACCGCCATATTTGACAAGAGCAGGCTGCTGTACGGTCTGAATATAGCCCGCAGGACAAGGGAGCCATACATTCTGATATGTGAGGGGTATATGGATGTCATTGCCCTGCACCAGGCCGGATTCACCAATGCAGTGGCCGCCCTGGGCACCGCATTCACTGAGTCCCATGCATACCTGCTTAAGAGGTATACCAGGGAAGTACTTTTAACCTTCGACAACGATGAAGCGGGTACGGCGGCGGCTCTTCGGGCAATCCCGATTTTAAGGGACGCGGGATTGTCCGTAAAGGTGGTAAACATTGAGCCGTACAAGGACCCCGATGAGTTTATCAAAGCCCTGGGGGCCGAGGGGTACAGAAAACGGATCGGCGAGGCGAAAAACAGCTTCTTCTATGAGATTGACACACTCAGGAAAGGCTATAACCTGGACGATCCCGATGATAAAACGAAATTCTTCAGCGAAGCGGCAGGAAAGCTGCTGGCCTTCAAGGATCCCCTGGAACGGCAATTTTACCTGGATGCGCTGGCAAAAGCCTATTACATAGATGCCGGCCTTCTTCAGAGGCTGGTTAACAGGCTGGGAGCGGCGGCTTACAGAAACGAGGGTTATTTACAAAAGACAATGGGCACGCAGCCGCAGGGCAAAGCTGGCAAGGATGACGGCATAGCAAAAATCCAAGGGCTGCTGATAACGTGGCTTACGGAAGACCCTTCACTTTTTGGAAGGCTTCGAGGCTTTCTCACACCGGAGGATTTTTCCGAAGGGATATACAGGGACGTGGCAAGCCTGGTTTACGAGGGGTATGAAAAAACCGGGGAAGTGGAACCGGCCCGTATAATAAGCTGTTTTCAAAGCGCGGAGGAGCAGTCAAAGGCGGCGGCGCTGTTTAATGCCGGGCTTCTGGGAGAAATGAAGGAAAACGAAAGACAGAAGGCATTATTTGATACGGTTTACCGCTTAAAGGAGGCAAGCCTGATAAACCGGCAGAAGAAAGCAATTGAGGATAACGATACAAAGCTGCTGCAGGATATTATCAGGCAGAAGGCAAAACTGAAGGAAGCAGTTTCAGCGGTATTTAAATAAAACCGTCAAAGCCTTGTCTGACAGCGATTCTGCATATTTGATACATTGATGGTTAGAATATAAAAGAGCTAGAAAAGGAAGGAAAATCTATGGATGAAAATATGGTAAGATTCAACGAAAGATTAAAGGAACTGTTGGCTTATGCGGAGATGAAGAAAAATGTCCTGGAGTACCAGGAAGTCAACGACTTTTTCGCTGACATGGAGCTGGATCCTCACAGGATCGAGAAAATCTATGATTTCCTGGAGAAGCATAATGTGGATGTGCTTAGAATAACCGATGCAGCGGATGACGACATCATTCCCGACGACGAAGAGGATCCGGAGAACATTGACTTGACAATTCCGGAAGGCGTTAGCATAGAGGACCCTGTCCGTATGTATCTTAAGGAAATAGGCAAGGTTGCCCTGCTTACCGCGGAGGAGGAAAGCGAACTGGCAAAGAGGATGGAGCAGGGGGACGCTGCCGCAAAGAAAAGGCTGGCGGAAGCAAATCTCAGGCTTGTTGTAAGCATAGCAAAAAGATATGTCGGCCGCGGCATGCTGTTTTTGGATTTGATTCAGGAGGGGAACCTGGGTCTGATTAAGGCGGTTGAGAAATTCGATTACCGCAAGGGCTTCAAATTCAGTACCTATGCAACATGGTGGATCAGGCAGGCCATAACAAGAGCCATTGCCGACCAGGCAAGGACAATCCGTATTCCTGTCCATATGGTTGAAACAATAAACAAGCTCACCAGGGTACAAAGGCAGCTGTTGCAGGAGCTGGGAAGGGAACCAACCCCGGAGGAAATCTCCGATGTCATGGGCATTCCGGTTGAAAGGGTCAGGGAGATTCAGAAGATTTCCCAGGAGCCTGTATCCCTTGAAACGCCCATAGGCGAGGAAGAAGACAGCCACCTGGGAGATTTCATACAGGATGACAACGTACCAGTACCGGCTGAGGCTGCGGCATTCTCATTGCTTAAGGAACAGCTTGTCGAGGTGCTTGGCACGCTTACCGAAAGAGAGCAGAAGGTATTAAGGCTGAGATTCGGCCTGGATGACGGAAGAGCAAGGACACTGGAGGAAGTTGGCAAGGAGTTTAATGTCACCAGGGAAAGAATCCGCCAGATAGAGGCCAAAGCCTTAAGAAAGCTCAGGCATCCGAGCAGAAGCCGCAAGCTTAAGGATTACCTGGAGTAGAATAAGCCATGATAAGAATGCAGTTGTCCAAAAGGCTTCAGGCGGTTGCCGACATGGTAACACCCGGCAGCCGGGTTGCCGACATAGGATGCGATCATGCGTATACTGCCGCCTATCTTTTGTCCAACAAAATATCACCATATGTAGTTGCCATGGATATTAACAGGGGACCGTTGGAAAGGGCGGCAAGAAATGTTGAGAAGTTTGGCGTGAAGGACAAGGTGTCAATCCGCCTGTCCGACGGCTTGAAAATGCTTGATACCGGAGAAGTTGATACCATACTGATTGCAGGTATGGGCGGAAGGCTGATGCTGAAGATTCTTAACGACCGGATGGATATTGTGGCTTCGGCAAGGGAGCTTGTCCTTCAGCCCCAATCGGAGATTCATCTGGTCAGGGAAGCCTTGAACAATCTTGGGTATGCCATAATAAAGGAGAATATGATTAAGGAAGACGGGAAATATTATGCCATACTCAAGGTGAAGTGTAATGTGGCTGATATTGATATAAACGATTACAGGTTAGTAAGACCCGAGCATTTTTATTTCGGCAGGCGGCTGCTTGAGGAGCGTAATCCGGTAATGCTGGAATATCTGCAGGAAAACATGAAGAAATACCAAAAGATTTATGACAGCTTGGCCGCAAAGACTTCGGAAAGGGCGGCTGGAAGACTTGATGAAGTTGCTGAAATGCTTGGGCTTATAAGAACCGCATTAAATTACTACGAGGGGGAAGAGGGTTGAAGAAACGGTTAGTTAAAGTAAGGATAGACAACATTGAAAAAGAATACCCGGTCGGTACCAAGTTGCTTGATATTGCAAAGGAACACCAGAAGGATTATGAACATGACATAATACTGGCCTTTGTTGACAACAAGCTGAGCGAGCTGTTTAAACCGGTGGATCATGACTGTTCGGTTCATTTCGTAACAACGGCGGACAATGCAGGCCATAAGACATATACAAGAGGCCTGATTCTGCTGCTTCTTAAGGCTTTCTACAATGTATTCGGCGACAGTGTAAAAAAGGTATCCGTAGAGTATTCCCTGGGCAACGGCCTGTTCTGTGAATACGAGGGTACGACCAAGCTTTCAAAAGAAAAGCTGGATGCCGTGAAAGCCAGAATGAGGGAGCTGGTTGAACAGGATATACCCATCGAGAAGTATACCATTGATACCGATGAAGCCATAGAACTGTTTGCCCGTTACAAGATGTACGACAAACAGAAGCTGTTCAATTACCGCAGGGTGTCAAGGACGAATATATATAACCTGGATGGATTTGAGGATTACTATTACGGTTACATGCCGCCCAGCACCGGAATACTTAAGTATTTCGACCTGGACTTGTATGAAGACGGATTCGTCCTGATTATGCCAAGGATGAAGAATCCCAAGGTGGTGGAGCCGTTTGTGCCCATGAAGAAGCTGTATCTTACCCTTAAGGAATCCAACCAGTGGGCCAGGATGATGGAAGTGGAAAATGTAGGGGCGCTGAATGACATCATTTCACAAGGAAAATTCAACGAGCTGATTCTCGTCCAGGAAGCCCTGATGGAAAAGAAGATTAGTGATATTGCGGAAGCCATCAAGAAGGAAAAGGATAAAAGGCTTATAATGATTGCGGGTCCTTCATCCTCAGGAAAGACCACGTTTTCGCACAGGCTTGCGATACAGCTTAAAGCCCACGGGCTGAAGCCCCATCCGATTGCCATAGACAACTATTTTGTTGATAGGGAGAAAACCCCCAGGGATGAGTTTGGCAATTACAATTATGAGTGTCTGGAAGCCATTGATGTTGAGCAGTTCAACAGGGACATGACAGATTTGCTGAACGGAAAGACCGTGGATCTGCCTGTCTTTAATTTCATCACCGGCAGGAGGGATTACGGGAAAAATCCCATACGGATAGATAGGGACGGAATTCTTGTCATAGAAGGAATCCATGGGCTTAATGACGCCCTGTCATATTCGCTTCCAAGGGAAAGCAAATACAAGATATATATAAGCGCATTGACGCAGCTGAACATAGATGAGCATAACCGTATACCGACCACTGATGGAAGATTGCTTAGAAGGCTGGTAAGGGATGCGAGGACAAGAGGCACAACCGCGCAGAAAACCATTACCATGTGGCCTTCTGTAAGACGCGGAGAAGAAGACAACATTTTCCCGTTCCAGGAAGACGCGGATATTATGTTTAATTCCGCCCTAATATATGAGCTGGCGGTACTAAAGCTTTATGCGGAACCGATGCTGTTTGGAGTGGATAAGAACAGTGAAGAGTACGCAGAAGCGAAAAGGCTGTTGAAATTCCTGGATTACTTTATGGGGGCACCGAGCGATGCGGTTCCCAATAATTCGATACTAAGAGAATTCGTTGGCGGCAGCTGTTTTAAAGTATAAAATATGAGCAGCACTATAAGCCGGGTTCTGTCTTGGATGGTCATCTATCTGGACCGTATGTTGCCATACGGCTCCAGTATCCGCTCTCGCGGATACTGCGCAGCCTACCCGAAAGCACGGCGGGCCACCGTATCGCTTTCTGTTTGGCTTTGCTTCGGGTGGGGTTTACATCTGCCCCTTCCGTTACCGGAAGGGCGGTGGTCTCTTAAGCCACCTTTCCATCCTTACCACGGCAGGCAACCTGCCATGGCGGTTTATTTCTGTTGCACTATCCTCGGAGTCGCCTCCACCGGACGTTATCCGGCACCCTGCCCTGTGAAGCCCGGACTTTCCTCACCTTTACAGGCGCGACCATCTGTGCTGCTCACATTGGATATTCTAACACGTAAAATGACAAAAGTAAATGAGAAGCGCTGGTAAACTGTTTCTATTGCAATAGAATATTTCTAATATCTAACTCTCTTATTCTCTTAGATATCCTGACACGCTGATACATTGAGGCGTAGGCAATTTCATCCATCCCTTCTATGTAATTCAATGAGTAATTCTTGGAAAAACCCTTGTCTTTCAGTATGTTTACCGCCTTGTTATATGCAATGGCAGCCTCTTCTTCAGTTGAATATCTTCCTATTATATAATAACCATTTATATGAATCCTGGCCTGGTAGCAGGTCTTGCCGTTTCTGAAAATCTTTGAAACCCCGTTATACCGGTTGATAATTTCTATATTGGAATAACGGAAATCCGTGTCGTCTCCGTTAACAAACACATAATCCCTGCCGGGCACGGCGTAATTCTTGATGCCGTATCTGGACAAAATATTCACCTGCATACCGTACTCGGAGGTAAAAAGATGTCCTCCCCGTTTAATAATCTTATGTCTTGCATAATAAAACAAGTCCTCGGCGTCAAATTTCAAAGCCGTATCCCTGTCAATATAATAAATGAAATAGCGCTTTCTTATATAAACCGGGTTTTTTATGTAAATTCCGTTGTCCCGGGCATTAATGAGAACAACCCATTTCTGAAACGGAATCGGGCAGGAGGAAGGATAATTGTCAATTCTGTACCGCGCCTTGTTGTCAAGAACCTTCCTTGCGGTTTGATATGCTTTATGGGCCTTTGCCTCGGTGGAATAGCTTCCGAGGCTGATATGCTTGTTCATATATGTAATTGATGCCCTGAAGTAAGATTCACCGTTTTTCTTACGGGCAGGATATACACCCGTCAGCATAATTATCCCTCCTGAAATAGACTATATCAGATTATGTCAAGTGAAGCAACAACCAAACATGTACAACAAAAAAAATATATTTTTTTCGTACTATTGTTGTAGAATTTGCATAATTTTAAAACAGATGCATAAAATATTTAATAATATCTTAATAATTTGTTAAAAATTACATATGCATAATATACAAAACAGACGAGTAAAAATCGTTAATATTCGTCGATAATAACGATGAATAGTAATAAATGGAAATAACATATGAGCGTATCTTACGAATTTATATGGTTCTTATTGACACCAAAAAATATGGGTCATATAATGCAGATTAGCACTGGCCACAGTGCCATTATATGGTAATTATAAATCACGTTATAAAGCAAATGGAGAATTAAGAAAGGCATGGTTATTTATATGACAATCATAAATACGTTTCTTCAGAAGAGGAAGCTGCGGGAATCCGGACATGGCATTTACCTGGTGATTGCAGCGTATGTATTGTCATTCCTTTTGCTTGTAATCGGATCGGACATATTCTATAATGTCAAATCCAAGGCAGGAAGGATGGAAATACAATCTGATGAAGAAAAACAGGTACTTGAAGTCCCCGACAGCAATGAGGGGCGGACAACGGACCAGGCGGCTGCTTATACCGCAAGCACCGGTGAGCAGGCAGCGGCCCAAACGGCCACAGTCAGTCGAACTGACGGGCTGACGGAACAATCACGGCGGGTCGCTGAACCGGACGACACCAATTGGCTGCTTGGTTTCGCAATGAATGATGAAGAATACAGCCACATGATGGCACAGCTGGGAACCAGCGAGGTATTCGCAGAAGAAGACGGAGAAGACGAGATATCCAGCTTTTCGCTGCCTAAGGCAAACCTGGTGGAAAAAAAGACAACACGTAATTTTAAACTAACCAATGAAGACATCAAGATACTTGAGCAAATTGTGGAGGCGGAAGCGACAGGTGAGGATATAATAGGAAAGATACTGGTTGCAAATGTTATATTTAACCGGATGGAATCCGAGGAATTTCCCGATACCGTCAAGGAAGTGGTATTCCAGAAGGTTGGAGACAAGTACCAGTTCTCGCCCATAGCCGATAAGAGATACTGGCAGGTTGAGGTATCCGAAGAAACCAGGGAAGCGGTGAAAAGGGCGATAAGCGGAGAGGATTATTCGCAGGGCGCCTTGTATTTCATGGCAAGAAAACTTGCCAGGAAAAGCAGCATAAAATGGTTTGACAGTAATCTTGAACTGCTGTTTAAACACGGCGAGCATGAATTTTTTAAATAATTTAATAAATATGCTGGAATACGGCAATAAGATATGTTATAATCCGCCCAAAAGGCGGATTATTTTCTGCGCTGAAAAGGCGGATTATTTTTTGTAAAGGGGACTGGAAGACATGAACTTAATGTATCACAGTACAAGGAACAAAAGCATAAAAGCCACGGCATCCCAGGCAATTCTTCAGGGTTTGGCTCCGGATGGAGGATTGTTTGTTCCCGAAGTCATACCCAGGCTGGATGTGGCCATGGACGAGCTTATCCGCATGGATTACCACAGGCTGGCGTATGAGATTTTGAAGCTATATCTTACGGACTATACGGAAAACGAGATTAAAGAATGCATAGATAAGGCTTATGACGATAAATTTGACACTCCCGAAATTGCTCCCCTGGTTAAAAAGGGCGGGCTGTATTTTCTTGAGCTTTTCCATGGAGCAACCATAGCGTTTAAGGATATGGCGCTGTCCATATTGCCGCATCTTCTGACTGCGGCGGCAAGAAAAAACAACATTTCCGACGAGATTGTGATACTTACGGCAACCTCCGGAGACACGGGAAAGGCCGCTTTGGCAGGCTTCGCTGATGTTAAGGGAACCAGGATCATAGTCTTTTATCCAAAGGACGGGGTAAGCCGCATACAGGAAAAGCAGATGATTACCCAGAAAGGCGGCAATACCTATGTAATCGGAATCCGCGGGAATTTCGACGATGCCCAGACCGGAGTAAAGAAGATATTCTCTGACCAGGAAATGAAGGAATGGATGGGCAGGGCAGGCTACAGGTTTTCATCGGCTAACTCCATCAATATCGGGCGCCTGCTTCCGCAGATAGTATACTATGTCCATGCCTATGCGGATCTGTGCAGAAGAAATGATATTTCACCGGGAGAAGAGATTAATTTTGTGGTTCCCACAGGCAACTTCGGCAATATACTTGCGGCTTATTATGCCAAGAGGATGGGGCTTCCCATAGCTAAGCTTATTTGCGCGTCCAACGACAACAAGGTGCTGTACGATTTCTTCACAACGGGCATATATGACCGCAACCGTCAGTTCATACTGACCATATCGCCGTCCATGGATATCCTGATATCCAGCAACCTTGAACGATTGATATATCATATAGCGGGAGACGATTCGGACAAGACCGGACAGCTGATGGCGGAGCTTTCAGCCACGGGCAGGTACGAGATAACACCGGATATGAGAAGCAGACTGGACAGCTTCATCGGAGGATATGCCACGGTCAGCGAGACCATGGAGGCCATCCGCAGGGTATATGCGGAAACCGGTTATGTAATAGACACCCATACGGCCGTAGCCGTCAGCGTATATGAAAAATATGCGAAATCAACGGCAGGCACGGCGCAAGGCAATGTAAAGACCATAATTGTATCCACGGCAAGCCCTTATAAATTCC
>JAAYHD010000031.1 GCA_012735495.1 Clostridiales bacterium
GCGCCCGTGACTTGGCGAAGTATTCAGGGAAATCCAGCCTTACCATCTCCAGCAGGGCTTCTTTATAAGCCTGTGGCTCAAGCATGTCGTTTGGATCGTTAATCTCCTCCTGGCGCAGATAAGGCGGATTGCCGATAATTATGTCAAAACCGCCGCGTTCAAAAAAGATCTCGGCAAACTCAATACTCCAGATGAAAGGACGTTCGTCCTTCAGGTTCCGCTTTTGCTCTTCCAGATCTCTGATTTCTGCGTCCAGCCTGGAAAGCTGTTCTTCTGTCCCTTTGGCCAAATCTATATCCATCTGTTCAAGGTCAGGCTGTATAAAGCTTTGCTGTTCCTGCCTGGGTTCATCCAGCCCCCGAATTTGCTTTTTCCGTTCTTCTATTTCCGCATTTAGAATAGCCCGGTAAACAAGCAGCTCCTCCTGCTCAATTCGGCGATAATCCCTGTTTTTATTATAGAAAAATTCTCTTTTCCTCTGTTTAAGCTGGGTTATCCTGCGTTTGAGATCCGCCGGAAGATCTGCGTGACCCTGGACCGGGAATGTCCTGCTGCCAATCCGCTGCACCAGGGAATCACCGGTGCGTACTTTAAAGGTCAGGTTGGGCAGCAAAGGTTCGAATTTATGTAAATAGTCATCGGGCATATCCACAAAAAGAGCCAGCCATAACCGCAGGTGATTTATCCATACCGCCCAGCGCTTTACCTCAACGCCATACAGTGACTGGGCAATTATGGACATTTTCCTATCAAACGGCTTTGGAGCAGCTGACTTCAGCTCAGCAGGAGTGTTATGGCGGGAATAGAGATTATCAAGCACCTGTTCCAGTACTTGCAGCATGCCCACTTCAAAAGCGCCCGAACCGGCAGCCGGGTCGCATATGGTTACATTTTCCAGCCGCTTGATTAAGCGCCTGATTTCATATGCTGAAAAATCACCTTGTTTCTGGTATTCATCGTATTCCTCGCCTGTGCCTGCATCACGAAAGAAAAGGCGGTACAAATCCCTTTTATCAATTTCAGTTGTTCTTTCCAACCATTTTACCAGGGCCAGGCGGCACATAAAATCGACTTCCGCCCGCGGGGTGTAGACTGCTCCCTGATCCATGTTTGTAATTCTCTCAAATATGATGCCCAGGAACTCCGGATTCAGTTCCAGTTCTTCATCGTAGAGCTCATTCTCTTCCACGGTAAAATTATACTGGAAAAGAAAATCAAAAAATTCACCAATCAGCTTGTCAGGAATCCAATAACCTTGATCATCTATATCCTTCTTTCGTTTAAACAGTTCACCATTTAAGTAAGGTGCCATCTGGAGTGCCGTCCGGGTGTCCTTGGAAATAGGGGAATTCCCATGAGTCACTATTGTTCCGGGTGCTGAGCTCAGCGCATCAAAGAAAAGAGGCTCCAGCCATTCCCGGTAGAAGGTGTCAGTACAGCCTGACTCTGAATATTCCTTCCAGTAGTCCTGCAAGAACCTTGGATTGTTTCCAAGCCATTCCTTCTTCTGCACAAAACCTAAAAAGATAACCCGGATGGCAAATAGCAAAGCTAGATCCTGTTTTATATCATCTTTATCAGTACCTTGCACAGCTTCTGCAATAGCCCTGAACCTGGGCTCGAACTCCCTATAGAATTCATCAGAAACCGCTTCAAGGGAAAATGTCTCCAGAATCCCTGTGAGATCGGAAAAATCGGCACCGGTCATTTGCTGCAAAAAGGTTTTGTTGGGAAGCTGAGGATCAACAAAAAATGTAAAGCGTTTAAATGTACTGAATCGGCGCTGAGTACCGTGATATGTGACAGTTATCAATGAGAGCCGAAAACGGCCTGCATTATCATGGAAAGCGAAAATGCCTGCATTATGATTGCTGTGCCTTAGAATACGTTTTGCCAGATCATATTGCCTGCGTTTGCCTGAACGAGCATTAAGCTCATCCCTTACCTGAACCACGGCCATAATAAGGGTCTGAGAATCGGGCAGCTCAAGTACCCCTATCTGTTCAGCCTTATCAAATGCTTCATCAGTAATAAAGCCGTCAAGGGAATCTTGCATCGGTCTGAAGCTGCCTGCTGTACGACGCAGAAGATTGGTCAGTTTTTCTGAAGAGAATCCCTTACACAGATTTTCCCATGCTTCTTTCATCCCCATAACACCTCTTTACACGTACAAAAGGATACTTATGGCAATCTTATGAGATTTATCATAAAACTGATTGCGCAAAAATTCTATTAGTATATGTCTTAACATATATGTTAATATAGAACAGTAAAACAAGGTCTATAAAAAAAGTCAAGTCCAAATTAGTGTGTAAATTACCTCGGTTATCAAACGGTAGCTAATGAGACAATAGCCTAAGCGTTTATGCCGCGAAAGCTGTTGACGATGAGTACATGGCATGTTAGGCTGTTGGCC
>JAAYHD010000032.1 GCA_012735495.1 Clostridiales bacterium
ATCGTCCTGCTTACCAGTACGTCAACCACCGACTGCTGGAAGGATGCCGCCACATCGGCCTTATTAATCTCCTCATTTTTCATTTGCTGGGAATTAAGGTAATTTAAAACCGCCGATTTCAATCCGCTGAAGCTGAAATCGTACGGAGCTCCCTCGATATGTGCCCTGGGAAACACAATAGCGTCCGGATTGCCTTCCCGGGACAGCTTGTCTATCTTGGGCCCTCCCGGATACCCCAGTCCAATGGCCCTGGCAATCTTGTCAAAGGCTTCCCCTGCCGCATCATCCCTGGTTCTTCCGATTATCTCGTATACACCGTAATCCTTAACCAATACCAAATGAGTATGTCCCCCGGATACAACCAGGCACAGAAACGGCGGTTCAAGCTGTTTATGCTCAATAAAATTGGCGCAGATATGGCCTTCGATATGATGAACCCCTATCAGCGGCTTTTTTGCCGCAAAGCTGATGGCTTTTGCTTCCGCAACACCAACCAGCAGGGCTCCCACCAGACCTGGCCCGTAGGTTACTCCAATCACATCTATATCCTCCAGGGAGGTTTGCGCTTCCGCCAAGGCTTCCTCAATAACCTGGTTTATCTTTTCTATATGCTTTCTTGATGCTATCTCAGGCACCACACCTCCATATATTTTATGGAGCTCTATCTGTGATGAAATTATATTTGACCTGACTTCTCTTCCGTTTCTTACGACCGCTGCCGCCGTTTCGTCGCACGATGTCTCAATAGCCAAAACATTTATTTCTTCCTTAATCATAAAAAACTATCTCCATCTGTTCTAATCTTCAGTTATATACTCCCACCCAAGAATTTTCCATCTTCCCTGGTCGTCTTTTCTCATTATGTACCTTCTTAGCTCCGAAGTTTTTGCTTTCTCCTGTATGGTAAATGATACAAATGCCGTGGCATAGCTTCTTCCGTCCTTTTCATAGAACTCCTCCTTGTCCTCATGTACCACCAAGCTAAGCTCAATATGCCGGCCAAATTCCTTCCACAGGGATATGTCCGTATACAGGTCCGTAAGGTACTGCTCCTCGGGATTGCGTTCAAGAAATTCCTCATCACACAATTCCCTTATCTTGAGTGCCAGCTGCTTTATCTGGCCGTCATAAATTCCGGAGTACAGCAGCCTCGTCATATCACCGTGAAGCTTTGCCACTTCCCTTGGCGTTTTCGGGTAGTCGCTGTCCAGGTCCAATGCAAGCATCTGCTCTATCTCCGTCATTTTTTCACGGGTCTTTACATTCTCCTCTTTTTTTTGCTTGTTTTGATTGACAAAAATCAGCACCACAATGACTGCTATAATCGAAATAAACGTAAAAACCGTCGATATCGGCCTTCTTGCCTTATTCATATATTACCTCCCATAAACACAGACTTTTCTGATTCTTATCTGACTGCATCCATTTCTATTCGTTTTTATCGAACTCCAGGGTGACCGTTTTTTTGTCTCTTCCCGCCTTTGTATTTGGAAATATCCTTCTGGCTTCATCAATAAAGTCCTCAGGCCTTGTAAGCGAAGGGCTGTAATGGGTCAGCCACAGCTCACGTACGCCTGCCTTATATGCAATCGTCGCCGCTTCACGGAAGGTCATGTGCTTGTAAGCTTTTGCTTTTTCATCCATGTCCGCTTCCCCGTACATTCCCTCGCAAATCAGCAAGTCCGCTCCCATGGCATTATTTATGATGGATTTTGTCGGTCTTGTGTCGGTACAATATGTCAGCTTTATGCCTTTTCTCTCCGGGCCCAGAACCATGTCGGGAGTATATACTCTCCCGGCGTCTTTAATAATCTCGCCTTTCTGAAGGCGGTTCCAGTATTCTATCGGTATGTTGTGTTCCTTTGCCTTCTCGGGGAAAAACCGCCCGGTTCTTTTTATAATAATGCTGTAGCCATAGCAAGTTATATTGTGGTTAACCTGAAATGCCCTTAGAGTATATCCGCAGATTTCAATTTCCTGCTCAGGCTCCGTAAGCTCAATAAAATTTAATTCAAACGGCAATTCGGGCGCTATTACTCTTAAGGAATCAACAACCTTCTTAAGCCCTTTAGGCCCGATCATATATACCGGCTCGATGCGCTCCGAGTTGCCCATGGATAAAAGAAGCCCCGGCAAACCGCTGATATGATCCCCGTGATAATGGGTTATGCATATTATATCAATTGAATGGACACTCCATCCCTTCTCCCTTATTGCTATTTGCGTCCCCTCACCACAGTCTATCAGCAGGCTTTTTCCGTTATATCTTGTCATGAGAGCCGAGAGCCACCTTCCCGGCAGCGGCATCATACCGCTTGTTCCCAGTAAACATACATCCAACATCTAATTCCGTACCTTTCCTTATGCTTTATTATACCGTCCATTCTTTTTATCGGCAGAAAAATATCAAAATATACCATTAAGTCAAGCTAATATATAAATAATAGCATATTCCGGCTCTATTTACTATTGCCTAAGTAAAAATAAATGCCTGATAATTTCAGACATAAAAACAGCTCTTGGTCCGGTTTGGGCAAGCCCGACAAAGAGCCGATATAAACAGGTCATATGATCAGAGAACTTCCGTTTTTGTCGTAATCTCCACCGGAATCTCAAAACCCGCGGTTATCTTTTTATAACATTCCTCGCACAAGTTGAAACGGTGGACCTGGGTATCCCAGTCGGAAAAATATCCCCACTCCTTTACCGCCTCAAAGGCATCCTCCTTTAATATACCATTTTCCATCTTTAATTTCTTCCCGCATGAGTTGCAGAATAATTCCACTGCCTTTTTCAACACTTATCCCTCCCAAATAGATGCACACGGCTGCCTGCTGTACAATTATTATAAACCTTATCCCAATATATTTACAGTGGGAATTATTGTATTGGAGCAAGCCACATGATAATTGCATCCTCCACAGGCTTTGCATAGAAATTTTTTCTTGTCCCCGCCTCGGTAAAACCAAGCTTCTTATAAAGGTTTATTGCCGGCTGGTTGGAGCTTCTGACCTCAAGGGTCATGGATGCAATGCCTTTGCTTTTTGCCCGGGCTATAAGCTCCTTAAGCATTGTATATCCTATTTCCCGGTTCCTGTATTCTTGCCTGACAGCCACATTGCATATGTGGCCTTCCCCGGCAATGCCCCAGAACCCGCAGTATCCCACAATTTTATCGTCCGCTTCCGCAACCAGGTAAGTGTTGTTCGGATCCGACAGCGATTCCGTGAATGAAGCCCTGCTCCATGGCTCGGAAAAGGTTTCTTTTTCAATGCCGTATACTTCGTCAACGTCATTCACGGTCATGTCCCTGATCAGCAGTGTCTTTTTGGTCCTTTCCCTTTCCGCCTGGCTTACTCTTAGATAAACCGGCTGGTGCTCAGCCGCAGTCTCAAATTGGCCGGCCTTATACTTCATAATGCCAAGGGCGGCGGCCGCTCCCGCCCTTTGCCTGTTCAAATGCAGCGGTGCAAATGAATAATTCACCTTAATGCGCTCAGCTATCCTATCTTTTTGTATCGGAACGGCATCTCCCAGGAATATGGCCTCTTTCCCGATACCGTTGATTTCATCGATTATTTCATCCATACTGACCGCTTTCTGCGGGGAAACAACCACAAAATCGCCGCCCTCAAATTCATACAGCCCGGTATAAACCTGGTTTCTCCTGGCATCCATGATGGGGCATATCAATTTGTCCGTGCCGTAAAGGTTATAGGCAAGGCAGTCGATTGTAGGAACCGGAATAACCGGTTTATTCAAGGCAAGTCCCAGTCCTTTGGCGGTTGCGGATCCAATCCTTAGTCCTGTAAAGGATCCCGGACCGGCCGTTACTGCTATGGCGTCCACCTCCGCCAGATCCAGGTTAACCATTCTAACGATTTCGTCAAGCATGGGCAGAAGGGTCTGGGAATGCGTCTTCTTATAATTAACCGTATATTCCGCCATAATAACATCTTCAGATGCGATTGCCACCGAGGCCACAAGTCCCGAGCTGTCAAGTGCCAGTATCTTCATGATATTCCACCTTCTTGGATTCCTATAAGATTTCGATTTCCCTGTAATCGTACCCTTTGTCCGGGTTCTTCCTTATGTTGACGGTTACCCTGTCTTCGGGCAGTATTTCATCTATCAGCTTCGCCCATTCTATCAGGCAGACCCCATCCCCATAAAAATACTCTTCATATCCTATTTCTTCCATTTCCGCAATATCCCCTATGCGGTACACGTCAAAATGATAGAGGGGCATATTCCTGCCTTCGTATACCTGTACTATGGTAAATGTAGGGCTGTTTACAGGCTCGTCCACGCCCATTCCTTTGGCAAAGCCTTGTGTAAAGACGGTTTTGCCCACACCAAGATCACCGTTTATGCAATACACCTGGCCTTTGACCGCCTGACTTCCCATCCTGTATCCGATTTCATAAGTATCCTGCGCGCTGAAGCTCTCTATAATCATCGATTAACCTCATTCCGTAATATATCCGGCTGCCCGGTACATTTCTTTGCCGTCGTTTTATCGGGCGCATTTTATTACGGAAACATTATATCAAACAACTCAAAAAAAAGATAGGATTATAAAATCCTATCCTTGATTTTATTTTATTTTATTCCAGCTATGGATTTGATAACTCTGCTGATTCTCTTATATACCAACAGGGTTATCAGGGAAACCGATACACCTTTTAAAAGGTTAAATGGTACCACGGCATAGAAGATAAATGTCGACATATCCGTTATTGACTTATTTACCTTGGTTCCCATGTCTATCAGGGTATCCACTGGAATATTGAAGAAATACGCATAGACCGGCAGAAGCACAAATGCATTCATAAGTCCTCCCAGGACAACCAGGCATGCCGTGCCGGTTATTAAGCCGATTATGGCGTTTTTAAATGTCTTGTTCCTGTGGTA
This sequence comes from Clostridiales bacterium, assembly GCA_012735495.1. Classification (GTDB taxonomy): domain Bacteria; phylum Bacillota; class Clostridia; order Lachnospirales; family Lachnospiraceae; genus Mobilitalea. The sequence continues at coordinate 4,915 of JAAYHD010000032.1, forward strand.
AACCATAGCCGCCGGTACCACAATGGAACAGCCGATCAAAAAGTTGGCGAATTCACCTATACCTGCCGTGTCAGTCCCGGTAATAACCAGGTTTGCCAATATCTTGATCAGCTCAATAATCATTCCGGCAACGGGTCCCAACGCAAATGCGCCTATTAGAACCGGAACCTCGCTGAAATCCAGCTCATAAAATGACGGTGCAAACCACAGCGGAATTTCAAAAAGCATTAACACAACCGCCAGCGCACCAAGCAAAGCCATGATGGTCATGGACTTTACGGATAAACGAGTGATTGCCTTTTGTCTGTCTTTAGCTTGAATCATTTATTCCCCATCTCCTTTTATCAAGGAAATCCCGGTCATAGAAAGCAGCAGGCGTAAGGCATTTGCATTAATAAACCCCCGACAATAAATCGGGGGCAATAAACCAGGCTCAACCTGCTTTTCTTCTCCCATCCAGACTTTACTGTCGGTTTTGGAATTTCACCAAATCAGTCATAATGATAAACAGAACATCATTATGAGTCGCGGACTATAACCGCCGGTCGGGAATTTCACCCTGCCCCGAAGAATTTCCTTATTATATTTTGTACTAATATATTATATCCTGAATAATGTGTTGTCAATTATATAAAATGACAAATACGGCGCCGATATGCCTTAATTTCTATACGATATGCATAGCCGCTATATTATCATTGACAGCCCGATGCGGCTTTTTGCAGCGTCCACGCTGAGTACCCTCACCTCAACAATGTCACCGACGCTCACCACATCCAGGGGATGCTTCACAAATCTCTTGTCGGACATCTGGGAGACATGAACTAGGCCGTCCTGGTGGACACCTATATCCACAAATACTCCAAAGTCTGTTACATTCCGAACCGTGCCTTTAAGTATCATTCCTTCCCGTAAATCGGATATTTCAAGCACATCGGTCCGCAATATCGGCTTTGGCATCTCGTCCCTTGGGTCCCTTCCGGGTTTTTCAAGTTCCCTAATAATATCAGCCAGTGTAATATCACCTATACCAAGCTCCTTGGCCAGTTTTCCGGCATCTCCTATCTTTCTGCTTAAGAAGGAATCACCATAATCCCGATCGATTGCAGAACCCGTTTTCCCATCAACTGATTCATCATTTGACGCTTCACCGTTTGTTTGCGCTGATACGCCCGATACTGCAGCCGCCAGGGCCTTTGCCATGGCCGTATCCTGTGATTTTACCATGAGCCCGGTATTCTTTTTCTTTTTCCCCGGTACCTCTTCCTTTTTATCCTGCCTGCCGGCACGCTTCTTTTCCGAAGCTTTGGCCTGTATCATCTTTATATCATTCAGTGTAAGCCCCAGCTTCGTTAAAAGGGTATTAGTAGCTTCATAGGATTCCGGATGCACACCGGTTGCGTCAAGAGGATTGTCTCCGTCAAGAATACGAAGGAATCCCGCGCACTGTTCAAAGACCTTGGGCCCGAGCTTAGGCACCTTAAGCAGCTCGTTTCTGCTGCGGAATCTTCCGTTTACTTCCCTGTATTCAACGATATTGGCAGCAATTGTCTTATTGATTCCCGATACGTATTCCAGCAGGGACACGGATGCGGTATTAAGGTCCACGCCTACCATGTTCACACAGTTTTCCACGACACCGGACAGGGTATCGGAAAGCTTTTTCTGGTTCATGTCATGCTGATACTGTCCTACACCTATCGACTTGGGGTCAATTTTAACCAACTCGGCCAACGGGTCCTGAAGCCTTCTTGCTATGGAAGCCGCGCTTCTTTGTCCCACGTCAAAATTCGGAAACTCCTCGGTTGCAAGCTTGCTTGCCGAATATACCGACGCGCCCGCCTCATTTACGATTACATAGCTTACCGGCTTGTCGATTTCTTTAAGAAAATCCACAATGAATTTTTCTGATTCTCTTGAAGCGGTGCCGTTGCCCAAGGATATTATCGTTATATTGTACTTGTCAATCAATTTCTTTAGGACGGCTTTTGCCTCTTCCGTCTTGTTCTGCGGCGGAGTCGGGTATATTACATCCGTATCGAGAACCTTGCCCGTGCTGTCCACAACAGCCAGCTTGCACCCGGTGCGGTAAGCCGGATCCCATCCGAGAACGGTGTGTCCCGCGATAGGAGGCTGCATGAGAAGCTGGTAAAGGTTCTTTGCAAATACCTTGATAGCCCCGTCCTCGGCCATTTCGGTAAGATGGTTCCTGATTTCCCTCTCTATTGCCGGGGCAATAAGTCTCTTATAACTGTCTTCAATAACAGCCCGCAGAATGTCATTTGTATGTTCATTATCCCTGGTTATTACTTTCTTTTCCAGGTATCGAAGAATCCGTTCCTCCGGGGCGGCAATCTTAACGGCCAGGAATTTTTCATTTTCGCCGCGGTTTATGGCAAGCACCCTGTGGCCGGGCACCTTTTCGACATCCTCTTCGTAGTTATAATACATTTCATAAACGCTTTCCGCCTTCTCATCCTTTGCAGCGGAGACCAGCCTGCCTTCCTTCATTGTGACTTCGCGGATGTAGGTTCTGAACTCCGCCTCGTCGGACACCTCTTCGGCAATGATATCCATGGCACCGGCTATGGCATCCTCAACAGTCATAACCCCTTTTTCCTCAGACAGGTATTCCTTGGCGTGCTCACTGACTGGCCTGTCTGTATCCTGCGCCATGATAATCCGCGCAAGGCCATCAAGTCCCTTCTCCTTCGCTATAGTGGCCCTTGTCCTTCTCTTTGGTTTGTAAGGACGGTACAAATCCTCCACGGCCACCATCGTTTTTGCCTCAAGAATTTGCTGTTTTAACTCGTCGGTCAGTTTTCCCTGCTCTTCTATGCTCTTAAGCACCTGGTTTTTCCTGTCCTCAAGGTTTCTCAGGTACTGAAGCCTTTCATAAAGATTTCTGAGCTGTTCATCATTTAGTGAGCCCGTAGCTTCCTTACGGTACCGGGCAATGAAAGGTATCGTATTGCCCTCGTCAATCAGCTTTACGGCCGCCTCAGCCTGCTCAAGCCGTATGTTCAGTTCTTCCTGCAGTTGTCTTAAAATATCCATATCATACTCCTTAAGGCATAAGATTATTGTTTAAAATACTTGAATCCGTCTGTGATCCATATTTTACCTGCTTTAAGATTATCCAACATTCTAATAATATCAGAACAATATGCCGAAATCAACGAACATATTGGCCTGGCAGCTTTGCAAATAACATTTACAAATTAAAAAACATGATTTATTATTAATATATAAATTATTGCCAATTACACTAAAGTAAGGCAAATTTCAATAAAGCAATATTATTAGTCATTTATTTTATCTTACGGAAAGGAGGAACTGCATGATAGGTCCGGTTTCATTTCAATATCCGACAGCTTATATTTATCCGGCGGACAGCATGTCGAAGGCCGAGCCGGTCGGGGCGGCAGGCAGAGTATCAAGTACAGATAAAGCCAACGGCAAATCCGCCGTAACCAGGGCAAAGCAGGAAGAATGCCAAACCTGCAAGAACAGAAGATACGTGGATGCTTCCAATGATCCTACCGTGTCCTTTAAAACTCCCACCCGTATTTCGCCCCAATCCTCCTATGCCGTGGTCTCCTCCCATGAACAGGAGCATGTGGCCAACGCGTACAATAAGGCAAGCCTAAAAGGCGGCAGGGTGGTATATGCCTCGGTCAGCTTAAAATTTGCCGTATGCCCGGAATGCCACACTCCCTACGTGGCCGGCGGTGAAACCAGGACCCGCATTGAGTATGACACCTCCAACCCTTATGAGAACAACAGAAAGGCCCTGGAAGGCGGCATACTTGCCGGCATGAACCTGGATCTGAAAGCATAAAATAAATGAAATCATTTCAAAGAATGATAAATAAATGCAAACCATTTTGAAGCATAAATTTAAAATCAAGACTGCTATTTAATCGGGCAGTAATTATTACCGAAATCCTTAAAAGGGTCAGGTTCGCCATAAGGCTGTGCCATGTACGGTGCCCCGCAATGCACGTTTAGGAGAAGAATTCCATACCCATAACCGTGTGTGAGGGGGCCGGGCATGATATTGCCTTATTATGAACCTGACCCTCATATAATCAAATTAATATCTACATCTGTGACAAAAGGAATTTTTCATGCACCGCATTAACGGCCTTTTCCACATGGGCTTCGTCAATCAGCACGGTAACCCTAATCTCAGAGGTGGAAATCATCTTGATGTTAACACCGACATCATATAATGCCTCAAACATCTTTGCGGCAATTCCCGCGTTGGACATCATGCCCGCTCCGACAATGGAGACCTTGGCCACGCCCCTTTCAATATCGATTTCCTGGCATTTTAAATTGCCATTACGGTTGCTCTCAATAATTCTGACAGCCTCATCAAGATCCTCTTCCTTGACCGTGAAGCTGATGTCCTTTGTCCCGTCGCGGCCAATGGACTGCAGTATGATATCTACATTAATATTGTGTTTAGCCAAAAGATTAAACAGCTTAAAAGCAACACCGGGCTGATCTTCCAATCCGATAACGGCTATCCTGGCTGTGTTCTTATCGGAAGTCACACCGCTAACCAGCATTTTTTCCATATTTACTACCTCCTTGACTATTGTGCCTTCATTGAAATTCAAACTGGAACGAACTACCAGCTGTACTCCATATTTCTTTGCCATTTCAACAGACCTGTTGTGCAGTACCCCTGCGCCTAACGACGCCATCTCAAGCATTTCATCATATGTGATCTCCTTCAGCTTTCTTGCCGTCGGTACAATCCTCGGATCGGCCGTATATACTCCATCGACATCGGTGAATATTTCACACTTGTCTGCATGAAGGGCTGCAGCCAGGGCCACTGCCGTTGTATCGGATCCTCCCCTTCCAAGTGTCGTGTAATCATCGTATTTGTTGACCCCTTGGAAGCCCGTAACCAATACAACCCGCCTGTTTTGCAGCTCGTTGCGTATCCTGTCCGTATCGATCCTTTTCAGCCTGGCATTGCCGTGTACGGACGTGGTATGCATCGCAACCTGGTATGCGTTCAGCGATACCGCCGGTACACCCATCGAATCCAGAGCCATTGCCATCAACGCGACAGATACCTGTTCTCCGGTTGTAAGAAGCATATCCAGTTCCCTCTTCGGAGGATTAGGATTTATGTCCTTTGCCATCTGAATCAGGATATCGGTCTGCTTTCCCATGGCCGACAGAACAACGATAACTTCGTGGCCTTCCTTATAATCGGCTTCTATTCTTCTTGCCACGTTAAAGATTCTTTCCTTATCGGCGACAGATGTCCCGCCAAACTTTTTTACAATTAACATAGATGCCTCCCTATCAATAAGATTATAGAAATGGTATTATTCCAATTCATCATTGCCAAATAACTTATCCATGAGAGTATGTCCTTTAAGAACCTCGTTGCCGCTGCAAATCGCGTCTAATTCATTAAAGGAAAACCTGTTTATCTTGTCTGTTCTGCTGTCATACAGAAGAAACGGCACCGGATCGGCGGTATGGGTTCTGCGGCTAATCGGGGTGGGATGGTCGGGCAGTATCAGCATTCTGAAATCTTTGCCGGACTTCTCCATGCCCTCGGCAATAATCCTGATTATCCTGTCATCCAGGTATTCTATGGCCTTGATTTTATTCTCAATATTTCCCTGGTGACCCATTTCATCCGGAGCTTCCACATGAACGTACACAAAATCGTAACCGTCCTTAAGAAGCGCGTCCAGGGCGGCATTTGCCTTGCCTTCATAATTGGTATGAAGGGTACCGTTGGCTCCCGGTACGTTTATGACCTTCATTCCCGCTCCCACGGCAATGCCCTTTAACAGGTCCACCGCAGAAATCATGGCTCCCTTTTTATTATATTTCTCCTCAAATGATATCAGCGCAGGCCTGGTTCCCGCTCCCCAGAACCAAATGGAATTTGCCTTGTTTAGACCCTTTTTTGACCGCTCGATGTTTAACGGATGATTGTTAAGAATATCATAGCTTCTTATCATCATATCCCTCAGCCTGTCATCCTTTGGCAGGTATTTTCCTATCCTGCTGCCCAGGATGTCATGGGGTTCCGTAAGCGGTACGACCTGTCCGTTTCTCCATATTGTAAGATGGCGGTAGCTTGTTCCTACATAGAACCTGTAATCATCATTTTCAAGCTCTTTTCTTACCGCCTCAATAAGGACCGCCGCATCTTCCGTTGAAATTTCTCCCGAGCTGTGGTCTATAATGGTTTTATCCTCATAGGAGCCTTCCCCGGAAAGAGTTACGATATTGCATCTTAAGGCCACGTCCGTTTCCTTCATATCGACCCCAATGCTTAATGCCTCCAGCGGGGACCTTCCGGTATAATACTTGGCCGGATCATACCCCAGCACCGAAAGATTTGCGGTGTCGCTTCCAGGTTTCATTCCCTTGGGTATGGTATGTACCAAACCAATCTCCGATTTTTTGGCCAATGCGTCAATACAAGGTGTTTTTGCCGCCATCAGCGGTGTCTTATCGCCAAGCATCGGAATCAGCTCATCAGCCATTCCGTCTCCGAGTATTACAATGTATTTCACTGTCTACAATCCTTTCGTAAAATCTATTAGAATCTAACCCGGATTCTACTCAAAAGTCCAGGAATATGCTCCATCTTATCCTTCATTTCCTTCTCTGTAATCAGGGGGGTGATAAATGCCGCTTCATTTTCCACCACTTCCGGAACCTCGGTTATGTCGCCGAATATTCTTCTCATGTCGTCCAATAAAGCCTTTTTCTTGTCAATCCTCACAAAGAACCTGTGCTTTACGGAATCTATGTCCATAAGCTCCAGCTTCTTGCTGCTCCATATGGTCCATATATTCTTGTTAAGATGCTTTGCCGCGTCCACTATATCGGCCACAACCGCGCTGGCCGTAGGAAGCTTCCCCGCTCCGCTTCCGTAGAACATGACATCTCCTATGACGTTTCCGCGGACATATATGCCGTTGAACACATCCCCGACGCTGTACAGCGGATGGTTCGACCTTATCATCATGGGCGCGACCATGGCATATACCTCTTTTTCATCCTCACGGATGCTGGTGGCAAATAGTTTTATCCTGGCGTCAAGCTTTTGCGCATATTTTATATCTATATCCGTTATGCCTGAGATGCCTTCGGTGTAAATATCCTCGAAATCCACCTGCATGCCGTAAGCCAGGGATGAAAGAATGGCAATCTTTCTGCAGGCGTCATATCCATCTACATCCGCAGAGGGATTCCTTTCGGCATATCCCAGCGCCTGGGCATTCTTCAAGGCTTCCTCAAAGCTGATGCCTTCTTCACTCATTTTGGTCAATATATAATTGGTGGTGCCGTTTAAAATACCTGTGATTTCAACAATTTCGTCAGCAGTCAGTGACTGGTTGAGCGGGCGGATAATCGGTATCCCGCCGCCGACACTGGCCTCAAACAGGAAATTCAGTTCCCTTTCCTTGGCAATGTCAATCAGCTCTGCTCCGTGCTTGGCTACCAGTTCCTTGTTCGATGTCACCACGCTCTTTCCATTGAGCAGGGCTTGCTTCACATAGGTATAGGCCGGTTCGATTCCGCCCATCACCTCGATTACAATCTTAACCTCAGGATCATTCAGTATTACATTATAATCATGAACGAGAATCTCCATAATCGGATCGCCCGGAAATTCCCTTATATCCAGAACATACTTGATATTAATCCTGTCCCCGGCTCTTTTTTGAATGCTGTCCCCGTTTGTTTTAAGAACCTCCACAACACCCGAGCCTATCGTGCCGTATCCTAAGACCGCTATATTAATCATTATATTCCTCCATTTCCGTTATACTAAGTGATGCCTGTCGGAAGTGATGTCGTCCTTATTCTCTGGCTAGTATTTTGACATAATGTATGCCTTCAAGATTTTCAATTGCCTCCAGCATGGCGGATATGTCCTCGGTCTGGGGCAGAATCTCTATGCTTAACGTCAGCATGGCAATCTTGTTGACCGGAATAGTCTGATGTATGGTTAATATATTCGCCTGTGATCTTGCCACATGATTGAGCACCTTTGAGAGCAGTCCGGGAGTATCGTCCATCTGCATCATAAAAGTAATAGTCTTTCCCCTTGAATGCTCATAAAAAGGGAAAATATCATCCCGATACTTGTAAAACGAGCTTCTGCTTATGTTTACCGCTTCCGTTGCTTCCTGTACAGTCATAACCCGTTCGGAATCGATAAGCCTTTTTGCTTCGACAACCTTTAAGAGAACCTCAGGAAGCGCTTTCTTTTTTACAATGTAATACTCCTCGTCCCTCACGTCTTCACTCCTCTCTACAACTTCATTACGTTCGAATGTATGTATCACAAGTACAATTGTCTTTCTAAGAAGGAAATCTTATCATATATTTATTCATAATGCAATACCAAGTTCACGTCCGGCTGCCAAAATCGGCAACTTTGTGACTTATGCTTAGTTAAAACTTATAAATAATAATTTTATTGTATAAAATCATGAACAAAACGGGTATGTGATGGATTAACGGGTTATAAATAAAAATATCATCAGAGGATTGCTTCCCCTGATGATACGAATACCTCTTATCAGATTTGGAATAAGTTTATCACAGAATTTATTTTTTTGGCCGCAGGGCTGCCAGTTCATCATCGGTTAACAACGAACCGCCGTCCAGTATCAGTATAAGCCGGCCTTCGCCCATGTTGGCAATGGATTTGATGTATGAGTTTCCGCCGTTTTTAGCCACCTTCGGAACATCATGAATGTCTTTGTCTTCAACATCAACAATTCCCGTCATGCGGTCAATCTCAACCGCAATATTAATGCCTTTTGAATTGACTATGAGAAACCTGGTGTCCTTATCGGGATTTCTGTCCTCAAAACCCATTCTTTTTCGGAGACTGTAAACCGGGATTTCATCCCCCCGCAGGTCGGTCTTGCCCTTTACATTTTCAGGCGCATTCTCCATTTTCTTTATGGCAAGGCCCTTTTCAATCGTACTTACCTCGATAACGTCCATTCCGTACTCTTCATCATTAATCGTAAATACAGCGTACTTTGAACTCATAGGCTACCTCCCACTGCCCTTAAGACTTCTTCTGTGCTTCCCATTTCAAATATGCATTTATGAAAGGATCTATATCTCCGTCAAGAACACCCTGCGCATTGCCTACTTCCTCGTTGGTCCTGTGGTCCTTTACCAATGTATAAGGCTGCAGCACATATGAACGGATCTGGTTTCCCCATCCGATTTCCTTTACTTCGCCCCGGATCTCCGATATCTTTTCCTGGTTCTCCTGCTGCTTAAGAAGGTACAGCTTCGTTTTGAGGATCTTCATGGCCCTATCCTTATTCTGAAGCTGTGACCTTTCATTCTGGCATTGGACGACAATACCGGTAGGCAGATGGGTTATCCTGACTGCGGACGAGGTTTTATTAACATGCTGTCCCCCGGCTCCGCTGGAACGGTAAGTGTCTATTCTTAAATCCTTTTCATCTATGTCTATCTGGGTTTCAATATCATCCTCAATATCCGGCATGACATCGCAGGATACGAAGGAGGTTTGGCGCTTGCCTGCCGCATTAAACGGTGAAATCCTTACCAGGCGGTGAACACCATGTTCGGATTTTAAGTAACCATAGGCATTTTCCCCGTTAACCTGCAGCGTAACCGACTTGAATCCCGCCTCGTCGCCCTCCAGGTAATCAAGGATTTGCGTGGAAAAACCCCTTTTATCGGCCCACCTTTGATACATCCTAAGAAGCATGCTTGCCCAATCGCAGCTTTCCGTTCCGCCCGCCCCGGCATGGAGCGTCAGAATAGCATTGTACTTGTCATACTTTCCCGACAATAATGTCTTAAGCTTCAAATCCTCCAGGTCCTTTATGAATTTCTCCAGGGATTCCTCTATTTCAGGCAGGATTGATTCGTCGTTCTCCTCGTAACCTATCTGGATAAGCGTGGCTACATCTTCATATTCCGTTTTCAGTCTGGTATATTCCTCGACAACATCCTTAAGCTTGGTGAGCTCCTTCATCATCATCTGGGCTCTGCCCGCATCATCCCAAAAGCCGGGTTCTTCCATGGTTTTGCTTATTTCCTCGATGCGCAGCTTCTTTGACGCAAGGTCAAAGTGAATCCCCCACTTCAATCAGCGGTTTTTCATAGGATTCCAATGTATATTTAAATTGGTCCAGCTCAACCACCATATCACCTCTTTCATCAATTATGCGTTTTTTCCGCAGCAATGCTTGTATTTCCTTCCGCTTCCGCAAGGGCAAGGGTCATTGGGCTGAATCTTCTTGCCCTGACGTCTTACCGGCACATTAGCAAGAGTGTCATCCCTGTTCGTTCCGGTGACCTTGGCCACCTGTTCTCTTTCAACCTTCTGCTCAACCTTGACATGCATCAGGGCCCTTACGGTCTCTTCCTGAATGGCGTCAATCATGGCTTCAAACATTTCAAATCCCTGGAACTTGTATTCCACAATGGGCTGGCGGTTGCCGTATGCCTGAAGACCGATGCCCTGGCGCAGCTGGTCCATATCATCTATATGATCCATCCACTTCCTGTCAATGGACCTTAAAAGAATGACACGCTCGATTTCCCTCAAGTGCTCGGGATCAGGGAATTCCGCTTCTTTTTCCTCATAAAGCTTGACGGCTTTTTCCTTAAGCATCTGGATCAAGTCGTTCTTCTTCATATGCTTCATCTGATCAGGCTTAAGCGTAACCGGTTCTATGGGTATTATGGGAAGCAGGATGCTGTTAAGCTCGTTTAAGTCCCATTCGCTTGCGGGCTGGTCCTCACTGATGCACGAGTTGACGCAGTTTTCCACCGTATCGGTTATCATACGGAATATGGTATCCCGCATGTTTTCTCCGTTTAAGACCTTTCTTCTTTCCGCATATATTACTTCCCTCTGCTCGTTGTTGACCTGGTCATACTCCAGCAGGCTTTTTCTTATTGCAAAGTTGTTGCTCTCTATTCTCTTTTGCGCCTTTTCAATTGCATTTGAAAGCATCTTGTGTTCTATCTGCTCACCCTCGGCTATACCCAGGGAGTTGAAGATATTCATAAGTCTTTCGGAACCGAACAGGCGCATCAGGTCGTCTTCCAGCGAAATGAAAAACCTGGTTTCACCTGGATCTCCCTGTCTTCCCGCACGTCCGCGAAGCTGATTGTCAATACGCCTTGCTTCATGGCGTTCCGTACCGATAACCTTTAAGCCGCCCACTTCGGCAACACCCTCGCCAAGCTTGATATCGGTACCGCGGCCCGCCATGTTTGTAGCTATTGTAACCGCTCCGAGCTTTCCTGCTTCAGCGATTATCTGCGCCTCCATCTCGTGGAACTTTGCATTAAGTACATTATGAGGTATGTTCTTTTTCTTTAAGAGATTACTTATTTCCTCGGAAGCTTCTATGGTTATGGTACCAACAAGCACCGGCTGGCCTTTTTTGTGGGCTTCTTCTATTTCCCTGATTATTGCCTGCAGCTTTTCCTTTTTTGTTTTATATACTGCATCTTCCCTGTCAATACGGATTACGGGAACATTAGTAGGAACCTCGATAACATCCATTCCGTAGATTTCCCTGAATTCCTGTTCTTCCGTAAGGGCCGTACCGGTCATGCCGCATTTTTTCTTATACTTGTTGAAGAAGTTCTGGAATGTAATAGTTGCGAGGGTTTTGCTCTCCCTCTTGACCTTGACATGCTCCTTGGCCTCGATTGCCTGATGAAGGCCGTCGCTGTAGCGTCTCCCCGGCATTATGCGTCCGGTAAACTCGTCCACAATCAGGACTTCGTTATCCTTGACTACATAGTCCTTATCCCTGTGCATTAAATGATGAGCCTTAAGGGCGAGAATTATGTTATGCTGGATTTCAATGTTCTCCGGATCCGCAAGGTTTTCAATATTGAAAAACTTCTCGACCTTCTTGACACCCTCGGCGGTCAGGTGGACATTCCTTTCCTTCTCATTAACAATAAAATCACCCTCTTCAACTATCTCCTCCTTCATTATGGCAGCCATCTTAGTCAGCTCACCGCTTGCCTTACCCTTGACCAGCTGTCTTGCAAGAATGTCGCAGGCACGGTAAAGCTCGGTGGATTTCCCGCTGCTGCCGGATATGATAAGAGGAGTTCTGGCCTCATCGATAAGCACTGAGTCCACCTCGTCGATGATGGCGTAGTGAAGACTTCTCTGAACGAGCTGTTCCTTGTATATTACCATGTTGTCCCTAAGGTAATCGAAACCGAATTCATTATTGGTTCCATAGGTAATATCGCAGGCATATGCTTCCCGTCTTTCATCCCTGTCCATGCTGTTTAGTATAACGCCTACCTTTAATCCCAGGAACTCATAAATCTGTCCCATCCATTCCGCGTCACGCTTCGCCAGGTAGTCGTTGACGGTTACCACGTGTACCCCTTCTCCTTCAAGGGCGTTCAAATACGCGGGCAGGGTTGCCACCAGCGTCTTACCTTCACCTGTTTTCATCTCCGCAATACGGCCTTGATGGAGAATAATACCGCCGATAAGCTGAACTCTGAAATGCCTTTGCTTAAGAGTCCTTTTAGCGGCTTCACGTACGGTGGCATATGCTTCTATTAACAAATCATCCAGTGTTTCTCCGTTCTTCAGTCTGTTTTTAAATTCTATGGTTTTAGCCCGAAGCTCTGCATCGGTCAGCTTCTCGAACTCAGGCTCCAATGCTTCAATGCGGTCAACTATAGGTATTAAGCGTTTTATTTCCCGCTCACTGTGGGTTCCAAAAATCTTTTCAAAAAGTCCCATTTATATTTCACTCCTGTATCCATGCATAGCTTGGCAATTATTCACTTAATATTGTAACATTACAGGTATGGTTATTCAACCTTTTTATTTTATGCGGACCGGCACCAACAACGGCAATAAAAGACCGGCTCTTATATACCGGAGCCGGTCCGTTCTGACAACCGTTAATGCTTAATTAATCACCTGACTGGGTTTGTCCGTTCTTAATACTCAGGCTCGATCAGTCCGTAGGTGTTTCCTTTTCTCTTGTATACTACATTAACCTCATCGGTAGCGGCGTTCCTGAATACATAGAAATTATGTCCCAGAAGCTCCATCTGCACACAGGCTTCCTCGGCATCCATGGGCTTGATGGCAAACCGCTTGGTCTTAACAATCTTGATCCCGTCGTCTTCAACATAATCGTCCTCTATGAATGATTTATTGAAATTAGCAGAAGCTTGTTTATGATTTGTCAGCTTGTTCTTGTACTTTCTTAACTGGCGCTCAATAATCTCCTCAACCAGGTCGATCGAAACATACATGTCATTGCTTGTCTCTTCTGCACGGATAATACTTCCTTTTACCGGAATGGTCACCTCGATTTTCTGTCTTTCCTTCTCAACACTAAAAGTTACATGAACTTCAGTATCAGGAGTGAAATAACGTTCCAGTTTACCTATCTTCTCATATACTGCGGTTTTCAAGCTATCCGTCACATCGATATTCTTCCCGCTGATTATATAACGCATAACATCAACTCCTTTACCTATATTAGCATACGATAGGTGCCTAGATAGATTATAGCATAGCGGCAGATAGGTTACAAGCACTTTAGAAGTTTGTTCCAATATGCCTTTATTTTTTTCAACAATTTTCGTTAAATTTTTGTTAATCAGCTACATATTGGCATGTTTTCCGACAATTGCGCTAATAGGCATTTTCTGTATATTTGTGGGTATAATCGGTCGATTTATCAGAAGTAACAAAACGGATTTTCGTACTTGACACGTTTTTCATTATGCGACAAGAGTAGTTAATAAATGTGGATAATGTGGATAAATTCGTGTATAACTTCTTTCCATATAAAAGTTGGTCTTTTTTGATGTGGATAACTTTTTTAGGGCTTTATTGCGTCAAAGTTAAAATATCCTATTTATGGAAACCAGGCATATGTTTTTGTGCAAGATTACTATATTCGGCTTTGTCAATAGTTCATTCTCATATTTTTTTGATCAAAAATACATATGAAAATTTCTTAAATTAAAATAATTTTCAAAATTTTATGAAAGCTTGTTTACTTAACCGCTATAAAACATCTTAATCCCATTAAATCAGATATAAATTCCCGCATGTTTTTGTGGAAATTTTGATAAATAAAAATTAAGAGACTGTCATCCGAACAACGGTAACAGTCCCACATATGATAACAACGGCTAATTGCTTAGTTGAAGGCTTTTTTCATAATTATCCACTTTGCTTGCAAGAAACGGCGCCAGTCCGACAAACTCGGCTCCGTAATCCTTTTTATTCTGTCCGGATTCGGCGGACCTTACAATTTTTATAACCACCCTGAAGAAGTCGCCGTTATCAAACTGAATGGTTCCCCTGAAATAATACCCCACCGGCAAATCGGCTTCACTGATAAAACCTATACCGCTTTTTGATATGTTATATACCAGGATTGATGCTCCAATGTTTTTGACAACAACATTGTCCTGCTTGAATAATTCATCGATTTCCAATTTAAGCTCGATCGGAAGCCTCTTATACCTTCTTCTTTCTACGCCATTTACGTAACTCACGGCCCTACCCCTTCAAACATTATTATCCGAAACCTAATCAATTACTCTTCTTATGCAGTAAACCTCGCGGTAGTTGTACTTCGATATGATTATACCCTGTTTTGAACTTGCTGCATGCACAATCTTGTCATCGCCTATATATAATGCAACATGGTTGACAACACCTTTGTTGTCCGTATAGAATATCAAGTCGCCTGGCTGACGTTCACTTATGTCGACCTTCCGGCCGGCAGACTTGGCCTGATCTCTCGACACTCTTGGTATGTTGTATCCGAACTGCTTGTATATGGTGTATACAAAGCCTGAGCAGTCGGCACCCTTTGTCAGGCTGGTGCCTCCCCAAACATATCGGTTGCCTACAAATTTCTGTGCGTAATTGGCTATCTCTATGCCCAAAGCGCTGCCCGAGCTTCCTCCGCCGCCCGATGTGCTTGTACTGCTTTGCTTTTTCTCCTCGGCGGCTTTACGCTCCTCTTCCTTCCTTCTTTCCTCCTCAAGCCGCTTTCTTTCCTGTTCTTCGGCAAGGCGCTGGAGCCTTTCCGCTTCCGCTCTTTCCGCTTCCTGCTGCTGCCTGATAAGCCTTTGCTCTTCTTCTATGGAGATTGCCTTCTTAAATATGACTTCTATATCTATATAATCCTTATGTACAAAACCGGAGAAGTCACGACCCCGGTCGTCAGTGCTTATAAGGATCTCCGCCCATTCTTCATATTCCTTTATAACCGGGAAACGCTCTCCCAAAGGAATTAATTCCAACGTTCTCGATTCGGTGCTCGGCTGTTCACGGACACGCAGTGTCTGCGTCCGGGCAACGGTCGCGTATTTCTCGGCATACTTGTCAACTAGCTTTTCAGCCTCCTTGCCAGTTGCAAGATAATTCGAAGCTATATATCCTTCCACATCACCGGATACGATTCTTACCCAGTCGCCCTCCAGCCATTCCAGAATATCGGCCGCGCAGCCATTGTACAGCTTTCCGACTATTTCGCTTTCCGTCGAAGGCTCTTTTCTGATATTTACATAGTTGGTTGCTATGGAAACGCCCAGGTTGGAATAAGGTGAATAAATCTCCGCTTTATATAACTCGGTGACTTTTTCACATAAACTGTCGTCGCCGCATGTATATATATCATTAAGGGTTTTTGAAATCCCGGCCACACCAACCTCAGCCCATGCCATTTGCCCCGCATAAGCCTTATCCTTTGAAGCTGATAAAAACACCAAGGCCGTCGCTGCAAATACTGCAGCTTTTATAGCCTGATATTTCTTCATCTTATTCCCCCCAGGTATCGCAGGCAAAGCTGCCTTTGTCTGATGCAAGTTAGTACGCTATGGTGAAATTGTTACAAAATTATTACATCTTTGATGGTAATTATAACAAATTGCATATCGAATGTCAATAAATTCTTATAGGGGAAGTATCGAAAAATAGCTAAAAAACGTGCTTTTAATACTTTCTGTCCGCTTGGTTAATAATTTATACCGCTTAAATGTTATTTAAATACTTTTCTACTGCTGTAATTGCATTTGCGCCGTCGGCAACTGCCGTAACAATCTGCCTTAGTTCCTTGGTTCTTATATCACCGGCGGCAAATACTCCCGGTATATTTGTTTCACAGTTCTCACCGGCAATAATATATCCGTTTGCGTCCGTAGCCACGATATCCTTGAATATCTGGGAGTTCGGAATGTAACCTACCGCTATGAATATGCCGTCAACACCAAGGACCGAGGCTTCACCGGTTTTTACATTTTTTATATTCAGGGATTCTACCGTTTCGGTGCCGTTGATGCTTTCTACAACGCTGTCCCACAACACTTCAACATTTTCTATGGCAAGCAGCTTGTTGGCGCTGCTCTTAATCGCCCTGAATTCGTTTCTCCTGTGAATGACATATACCTTTTTGCACAGCCTGGAAAGGAAAATGGCATCCTCAACGGCAACATCCCCGCCACCCACTACGGCAACCGTCTTATTCTTAAAAAATGCGCCGTCACAGGTTGCGCAGTAAGAGAGCCCAAGCCCTGCGAATTTATCCTCACCGGGTACGTTGAGATGCCTCGGTCTTCCTCCCGATGCAATTACAACCGTTTTCGTCCTGTACTCGGTGCCGTCATTCAGAATAATTACCTTTATGCCGTCCTCCAGCTTAAAGTCCACAACCTCACCTGTTACAAATGCAGTATTTAATTTATCGCAATGCTCCCTTAACCTGGCGCTTAAGTCATATCCGCTTATTCCGGGAAGCCCGGGATAATTGTCTATTTCATAGGTATTGATAATCTGCCCGCCGCTGAAACCGGCCTTTTCTATCACAACACATGAAAGCTCCGCCCTCTTGGCATATATAGCCGCTGACAGCCCCGCGGGGCCGGAACCGATTATAATTACATCATAAACCATAAAAATCCTCCGTCCTGTATTTCTTCTGCAAACAAGCTAATTATACCAAATCAGCATAATAAATGCCAGTGATTTAGTCACGATGGGTCATAATTAATATGGGCAAAAAGACCAAAAATAATAATCTTTGCTGGAATTTATAAAAGCCTTGTGTTATGTTATAATGTAAAGCAATCATATGATTCGGAGAGGTCCGGTTATGTACACTTTTGACAGCAGAATACGATATACCGAAATAAACCATAATAAAGGTATTATGGATCCGTCATCGATTTTAAATTACTTCCAGGACTGCAGCACATTTCAATCCGAGGATATGAACCTGGGATTTTCAAAGCCGGATAGCTGCAGGCGGGCATGGCTTCTGGTCAGCTGGAACCTTCAGATTATAAGGCAGGTGTCCTTAGGTGAATATGTCACGGTTGGAACCTGGCCATACGGATTTAAAGGCTTTTACGGATACCGGAACTTCATAATGAAGGACTCAAACGGACAGGTCACCTCCGTTGCCGATTCGATATGGGTTTTTATGGACATGGAAACAGGATACCCCGCAAAGATTCCCGGGGACGGTTTCGGTTACAAGCTTGAACCGCCATATCCCATGGATCACAAAAGCAGAAAAATAGCAATACCGGACAAGCTTGAGGATCTTCCTCCGTTTCCGGTTGCAAAAAGGAACATCGATTCATACAGGCATGTAAACAACGTCCAGTACGTAAAAATGGCAGAAGAATACCTGCCCGACGATTATATGGTGACAAATCTGCGCGTGGAGTATAAAACACAAGCTGTTTTCGGAGATATTATTTACCCGGGATTATCACAGTCGGATGGCAAATACATTGTCGTCTTAAGCGGCGCTGATAAAGCTCCGTATGCCATAGTGGAATTTACAGGCCATAGAAGGGATAAACATGATTGAATTAGGAAAATACCAGGTACTTGAAGTATGTCAAATGACCGCAAACGGTATATATCTTTGCGAGCCGGACACAAAAGGCATAAGGAAGGTTCTTCTTCCCACAAGGGAGGTCCCGCCGCAGGTTAAACTTAAGGACAAGATCAGGGTCTTTATCTATAAGGATTCCGAGGACAGGGAGATTGCCACAACCGCGGATGTTCCCTTGACCGTTGGCGATACCGCCGTCCTTAAGGTGAAACAGGTCACCAGGATAGGTGCTTTTCTTGATTGGGGCCTTTCCAAGGATCTGCTGCTGCCATACAAGGAGCAGACCATCAAGGTCAAGGAGGGGGACAATGTCCTGGCAGCCCTGTATATAGACAAAAGCGACCGCCTGTGCGCCACCATGAAGGTATACGATTATCTTAAGACCGGTTCCGGCTACAGGACCGGTGATTCAGTATCCGGTTTTGTCTACGATATTATCGATGCTTTCGGAGCCTTTGTCGCGGTAGATAATGTTTACTCGGCACTAATACCGAATAATGAGCTTTTTATCCCGCTCAAGTACGGTGATGTGGTTGAAGCAAGGGTCTCCCATATCAGGGAAGACAACAAGCTTACCTTAAGCCTGCGGGATAAATCCTATAAGCAAATGGATACCGATGCACAGCTTATATTGAATTGCCTGAAGGAGGAAGGCGGATTTCTTCCCTATCATGACAAATCCGATGCCAAGGATATAAAAAACAGGTTCCGCATGAGCAAGAACGCGTTCAAAAGAGCTGTCGGAAGATTATATAAAAACGGATACATCATCATAGAGGATGACGGTATCCGTTTGCAAAACAATAAATAACTGCCGCAAATTACTTGTCATTATTTCTGTCCGGATCCAAAAAGCGCATCTTGGCATTTTCCCTGTAGTCCTTGGATCTGTTGACAACCGGCCTCTGGCTGGGATATAGCTCCTGCAGCTTTCTTGCAAGCTTAACCTTGCATGCCTTGCAGTACCTTCCGGTTTTTATCAGCGCCCCGCAAAGCTCACAGTCAATTCCGATCATGGAATCCTCGGCAAAGGCCAGTCTTTCCTCGCGGATCCACTGCTTGATAAGTGCCACGCTGATGTTGAATTCCTCCGATACTTCCTGGATTCCTACCCGCGGATGGTCATATATATATTCTTTAACTTTTTCAAATATATCTTCCAATTTTCTCTTACAGGCTGGACATAATGGCGGTCCCGAGATGTAATTAAACAGCTTTCCACATTCTTTGCAATTTCTTACATCCATTTTTTCTCCTCCTGTTCACGCTCTTCCAGGTTTTAGCTCATCCGGGTTTTCCGGCCTCATTTCAGAACCCGGCAAATCAACGGCGTAATTGCACCTAGAAGCCTTTTCCGATACAAAGTGTTATAAAATAAACATGCTTTACGCCATGTTTTAATAAGACATTCGTACAAGCTTCAATAGTGCTTCCGGTTGTATAAATATCATCCACCAGCAGTACCTTTGCAGGCATTGACAGGCCGCATCCGGCCTTTTTATTAACCATGAAGGCTTCCTGCAGGTTTTTCAGCCGCTCCTTGTCGCTTAACTGCTTCTGCGGCAGTGTCTTTTTGCTTCTTACCAGAAAATCCGGCATAACGGGTATGCCAAGCCTCTTCCCTATTCCATTTGCAAGAATTTCAGCCTGGTTATATCCTCTTTCCCTGTATTTGCTTTTATGCACCGGTACAGGTACAACGGCATCCGGAGCCATCTTTGCAATCGCGTTACCGAAATGCTTTACCAGCATCTCAACGTAATAATCAGCATATTCCTTCTTGTGGCGGTACTTGAAATCGGATACGGAGCTCTTCATGACGGAGTCATATATCCATAAGGAATATCCGTATTCAAAGTGGTATTCCTTTCGCTCACAGTCGCTGCAGTATTCAATTTGATCCTGTTCAAGCGGTTTGCTGCATTTCTTGCAGCGCGGCTCATGGATTACCTGCAGCCTGCTTTCACACGGAACACAGATTTTTCTTCCCTTGGGTATTACTATTTCCTTGCAAACCGGGCATCTTGCCGGATATATCAAATCCAATACGACTTGCAGCAATGCGTGCTCCTTACTTTAAGCCGGGATAAGCGCCTTTGTCGACCAGTTCCTTGATGGCCTTGACAACGGATGCTTTATCCTCCTTATAGGTAACGCCGAACCAGCGGTCCGTCGTTGCCAGTACCTTGACCTTCGCTTTCTTGTCATGTACCAGTTTACCCACTACATCGGGAAGAAGATACTCTTTCTTTACATCATCGGGTGAAATGCCTGCGAGGAACTCATTGAAGCCCTTCTCCAACTCCTTAAACAGGCTTGGCTTGAATCCCCACATGTTCATGGACACCACGCTGTCGAGGGCAATCCTTATATCCTCCCCGTTCCTGCCCTGAGCCTTTGCATGATCATTTTCCCTGACAATCCCCGAGGTTTCTACTATATCAACAAGAAAGCCGTCACTATCGGTCCTGCAGACACCGCGGGTTACCGCGCCGTTTTCGCTTAACGTATTTCCCAGTATAAATCCTGCCATGCAGTACATATCCGGTTCATGCCTGCTTGAATTTATATAATCATATATCAGGCGGTATGCTTCCTTGCCGTAATAATCGTCGGCATTTATAACTATGAAGGGTTCGTCTACAACATCCTTGCAGCACAGTATGGCATGTCCCGTGCCCCAAGGTTTGGTACGGTCCGGCCGGGGCTTATAGCCGTCAGGCAAGGCATCCAGTTCCTGGAATACATATTCGACCTTTACCCTTTTCTCCATGCGGTTTCCAATGATTTCCCTGAAATCCTCTTCAATGTCCCTGCGTATTATAAATACCACCTTGTTGAAGCCCGCCTGCATGGCATCATATACGGAATAATCCATGATAATCTCGCCGTTTGGTCCAACAGCTTCCAGCTGCTTGATCCCTCCGTACCTGCTGCCCATTCCGGCAGCCATGACAACCAATGTAGTATAAGACAATGTTAAGACCTCCATTATGATAACTTCTATTTTAAAGTTATTATAACCCATTTGCTGGAATAATGCACTAGCTAATTTAAACAACCATTTCCTTTATCTGCTCACTAAGCCTTGAATAGCGCTTTTGCTCGCTTTCATTGTCTATCATGTATTTAACCATCTTGTCGCTTCCGACAATTACAACACAGTTTTTGGCTCTTGTTACGGCAGTATAAAGAAGGTTTCGGTTAAAGAGCAGCCTCGGTCCGTCCAGTATGGGTATAACCACCGCCGGGTATTCGCTTCCCTGCGACTTGTGTACGGTAACCGCATATGCCAGCTCCAGTTCGTCCAGCTGGCTGAAGCTATAATTCACCAGCCTGTTGTCGTCAAACTCCACGGTCATGTACTCCGCAAACGGATTGATTTCACGGATAATACCCGCATCCCCGTTAAAAACGCCCGTACCGGTCTGAACGGTTATGCCGAATATGCTTTTTATCTCCCATGTCAGCTGGTAGTTGTTTTTGATTTGCATAACCTTGTCGCCCTCACGGAAAACCATATCATGGTATTCCTTTTCCTTTTTGTCCGGGGCCGGCGGATTTAACGCCTCCTGAAGCGCTTTATTCAGCTTTTCAACCCCCAGTTCCCCTTTTCTCATCGGCGTAAGAACCTGTATGTCAAACGGGGTGGCGTTGACATACTTGGGCAGCTTGTTTTTGACCAGGTTGATTATAACAGCGGATATGACATTTGCCTCGTTCCTTCTCAGCATGAAAAAATCCTTGCTCTTGTTGTCGAGATTAATTTGCTCGCCGGCGTTGATTTTATGGGCGTTTACAATTATATCGCTTCCCTCTTCCTGGCGGAATATTTTCGTCAGCTTCACAACATTAAAGCAGTGGGAATTAATGATATCCTTAAGGACATTTCCGGGTCCGACACTTGGCAGCTGGTTCACATCCCCTACAAGTATCAGCCTGGTTCCGACGGGCACGGCCTTCAGTAAAGCGTTCATAAGACCTATATCCACCATGGACATTTCATCTATGATAAGCACATCCGTTTCCAGCGGGTTGGTCTCATTCCTCTGGAACGTATAATTGTCCCCATCTCCCTGGGTCAGCTTGCTTAATTCGAGCATCCTGTGAATGGTCCTGGCTTCATATCCGGTGGCCTCACTCATCCTTTTTGCTGCCCTCCCGGTAGGCGCGGCCAGCAGGATGCTCAGCCCTTCCATTTCAAAGAACTTTATTATTGCATTTATTAGGGTGGTTTTGCCCGTACCCGGTCCGCCCGTGATAATAAGCAGACCGTTATATACCGCTTCTTTAAAGGCAATTCTTTGATGCTCATCCAGCACCGTTTTCGTCATGTCCTCTATTCGGGCAAGCTTTTTGTTTAGCTCCTCGCTGTTGTAATAGTATTTTATATTAAGCTCATGAAGCATTCTTGCGATGTTAAGCTCCATATAATAAAACACGGCGCTGTAAATTACCCTTTCCTGCCCGGTCTCAACCACAATTATTTTCTTTTCAAGACTCAGGTTCGTAACCTGCTTGCGTACCTGATCCTCCTCGCATAAAAGCAGGTCCCCGGCCCTTTGCATCAGCTCAGGCTCAGGCAGGTATACATGCCCCTCCGCGGAGGCCTGCATGAGTATATACAATATACCAGCCTTAATCCTGTAATCGGAATTCGGTTCAATGCCCACCCTACTTGCTATTTCGTCGGCAGTCCTGAAACCCACACCGGTAATATCCTCCGCAAGATGGTAAGGATTTTCCCTTATGATGTCATACATCCGTTGACCGTACTCCTGGTATATCTTTGCCGCCAGATTCCCTGTAATGTTGTATTTTTGAAGGAACATCATGGCATTCCGCATATCCCTTTTTTCTTCAAACTGTCGGTAGATTTCAATTGCCATGCGCTCGCTGATTCCCTTTACCTCGGCAAGCCTGCCTGGCTCCTCCATGATTATCCTGAATGTGCTGTCACCGAATTTCTGCACAATTCTGGCTGCCAATGCCTTTCCGATACCCTTGATGGCTCCAGAGCTTAGGTACTGCTCAATCGAAAACGCATCCTCAGGCTCCAGTACTTCATAGCTTTCCAGCAAAAATTGCTCCCCATAAACGGGGTGCTGCGTAAATTCACCCATGGCCTGGATGTGTTCACCTTCATTCAGCACGGCAACATATCCGACACAGGTAATCTCTTCCCCTTCATGTGCGAGGCTGAATACCGTGTATCCGTTCTCGTCATTCCTGTATACAATTTTCTCAACATAGCCCTTTACCGTCTCCGCCATGCGCCAACCTCCGGCTTGCAGCCAATAAAAAGTGTATATAAAACAATAATGACGATTTCAGGCACCAGCTGCAAATATATCCTGGGAATGGTGCCCGGTACCGTCATCATTTAATGAGAATGACATTGCTTATGTCTTATGTATTAAACCCGTTTCTTTTTAATGACTCGTACAGCATTTGCGCAATTCCGAGCCCTTGGTTTTCAGCTGCACTTTTCGCGTATTCCTGATAAAGCATGTCACCGAAGTAATCCAGGTACGGATTCTCCTTTTCCTCTTCATCGTATGGGATGGTTTTTTCCATCCCCTTCATAACCTGCTCCAGCAAATATGCTTCAAAGCTCTTGCATGCCTCCATAAGCTCTTCATCTGTGGCAGGCTTGTTCTTTAATCTTTCTTCCAGGTCACTCAGCTTTGAGTTGCCCGCCGCCAAGGTCCCCTTCATCATATGGAGGGAGTTTGAATCAATATTCATGCTCATGGCGGTCTCTCCCCTTTCTTATTAATAAGGATACAGGCTATTATCTTAAATTATTTGCTTGCTGAAGCATCTGGTCAACCGCGGTGATTATCTTGGAATTCATCTCATATGCTCTCTGGGCTACTATAAGATTTACTATTTCATCTATGGCCTGTACATTCGAGCCTTCCAGGTAACCCTGCCTGATCTTGCTTCTTTCCAACGAAAAATCGTCATATTCCAGTCTTGGCGCTCCCGATGCCTCGGTCTCCTTGAGGATGCTTCCCGATTCCTTCTTAAGTCCGCCCGGATTGTTAAACTGCACCAAGGCTATGGTAATTCCCATCGGAAATGCCGCATTGTCCTCATCCGAATAATAAAACTCGCCAAACTCATTTATTGTTATCTTTGACGGATTATATGCTTCATCAATTACAATGGGCGATCCTGTTATATCCAGCAGCGGGTTGCCGTTCGAATCCGCTATCGTAAACCCGTCGGGACCGTTGGCAAGCCCAAAGGAACCGTTTCTGGTATAACCCAGGCTTCCATCCGGCATCCTGACCATAAAGAAGCCTTTTCCTTCTATTGCAAAATCAAAATCGTTTTCCGTCTGTATCAATGTACCCTGTGTATAATGGGTGGTAATCGCCGAATTCCTTACTCCAAGGCCAACCTGTATTCCGGCAGGCTTAGGGTCCCCGTTGTTATCATATGATTGTTCCTGAAGAGTCTGGTAGAGTAAGGTCTTGAATTCCGCCGTCTCCTTCTTGTAACCTGTGGTATTGATATTCGCCAGGTTGTTGGAAATGACATCAACATTGGTTTGCTGGGTTATCATGCCGGACGCTGCCGTCCACAAGGATCTCATCATAACATTTACCTCCTAAGTAATAACGCCTATCACACTTTGCCTACAGAATTTGCAGCCAAATCAAGGGTCTGATCGATTGACTGTATTACCTTTTGGTTTGCCTCATAAGCCCTGGTAACGGCAATCATTTCAACCATCTCGGATACCACATTTACATTGGACTGCTCCGTATAGCCCTGAGCCACGGTTGCGGAGGCGGGTATAGTTACCGCTCCTTCCAAGGCCTCAAACATCGTATCACCTGCTCTTTTCAGGTAGTTATAATCCTCAAAATCAGTGATAAGCAGGGTATCTACATAGTTTCCGTCCGCATATATGCCTCCGGTTGCATCAATAACAACATCCGCAGCATCGACGGGAACTATGATTTCTCCGCTTTCACCCAACAGGTGGTTTCCGTCCGAATCAACGATATGACCATCCTTTGTCATTGTAAAGGTACCATTCCTTGTATATTTAATATCGGCATTTCCGTCCCTGTCCGTAACCGACACGGCAAAAAATCCCTTGCCCTCCAGGGCAAGATGATAAGTATTACCGGTATTCCTTAATGAGCCCTGGGTAAAGTTCGTGTATGCCTCCCCAAGCTTGACACCCAGACTCATCCTGCCGACGGGCCTGTCCACAAAGGATTCCGAATTGTCGCGGACCTTAATGGTCAGCACCTCGTCAAATGCCTGATTTGTCACATTCTCTTCCTTGTAGCCTACTGTTGAGGCATTCGCCAGATTGTTGGCTATGATGTCAAGCCTTTTCTGCTCATTAGCCATTCCGGTATATGCCGTATAGAGACCTCTTACCAATCCTACCAGCTCCTTTATATTATGGACCTAATCTCTTCTTCCGCTTAAAAACTCAACAAACTTGCCTGTTCCTATGGCAACGGCCGTCATGGGATCTTCCGCCGTCATGGTTGTTATTCCCGTCTTCTCCTGTATGAGCTGTTCAAGTCCGTAAAGCAGGCAGCCTCCGCCTGTCAGCACGATGCCCCTGTCCGCTATGTCTGCGGCAAGCTCGGGCGGGGTCTTTTCCAGTACGGAATGTACAGCCTCAACTATCTGGGCAGTGGTTTCCCTTAAAGCCTCTTCGGTCTCTTCTGAAGTCACCGTAATAGTCTTTGGCAGTCCGGTTACAAGATTCCTTCCCCTGACCTCCATGGACACGGATTCAGGCCTGCGGTATGCGGAGCCTATCCTGATCTTGATTTCTTCCGCCGTCCTTTCACCGATCAGAAGATTATGTTTCTTTCTCATATATCTTGCTATTGCGTCGTCAAAATCACCGCCGGCAATCTTAACGGAAGTGCTTACAACAGTGCCCCCCAGGGATATAACAGCTATATCCGTTGTACCTCCGCCGACATCAACGATCATGTTGCCGCACGGTCTTGAAATGTCGATACCGGCACCGATGGCTGCCGCTATGGGCTCCTCAATAATGGCAACTTCCCTGGCACCGGCCTGGTATGTGGCGTCTTCAACGGCTTTCTTCTCAACTTCCGTTACACCGCTGGGAACACATACGCTGATTCTAGGCTTTCTGAATCTTTGCTTGCCGACCGCCTTCTGAATGAAATACTTTAGCATTTTCTCGGTAACGGTATAATCCGAGATGACTCCCTGTCTAAGGGGTCTTACCGCAACAATATTGCCGGGGGTTCTGCCAAGCATCAGCCTGGCCTCCTCGCCAATGGCCTTGATCTTGTTGGTATCCCTGTCAAAAGCCACAACCGATGGCTCCTTAAGTACAACGCCCTTTCCTTTTATATAAACCAAAACACTCGCTGTCCCCAAATCAATTCCGATATCGGTGCTCATCATAATGAAACTCCTTTCCTTCGCTGCAGATAACAATTCTATCTTTTATGAAGCTATTATTATCCTGGTAAATATTTTTATGCCTTTTATATTTTTTTCCATATTTGGCCATATTAAACATACCATAAATATTATATCTTATTTTCCTTCTTAATCAAAGTGATTTTTTACAAGATGGCATCAATTGCCTGGTATAAAAGTATTATTTTATATATTTATCGAACATTTTGACTGTTGGTTTTAGCAATATAATTACTGAATAAAAACTCCCGGCTAATTAGAGAATTATGCCGGGAGCTTATTGCATTTATGATATATATGTTGAATTATTCGATGATGGAAACAACCT
The DNA here is from genome assembly GCA_012735495.1 of Clostridiales bacterium. Taxonomy (GTDB): domain Bacteria; phylum Bacillota; class Clostridia; order Lachnospirales; family Lachnospiraceae; genus Mobilitalea. The sequence continues at coordinate 31,630 of JAAYHD010000032.1, forward strand.
TGCCTGATCCTACAGTTCTTCCGCCTTCACGAATAGCAAAACCTAAGCCTTGCTCCATGGCGATAGGATAAATCAGTTCAACAGTCATCTCGATGTTGTCACCAGGCATGCACATCTCGACACCTTCAGGAAGATTGATAACTCCGGTAACGTCGGTTGTTCTGAAATAGAACTGAGGTCTGTAGTTGTTGAAGAAAGGAGTATGACGTCCGCCTTCTTCCTTGGTCAATACGTAAACCTGAGCTGTGAACTTCTTATGGCACTTAACTGAACCGGGCTTGCAGAGAACCTGTCCTCTTTCGATTTCATTTCTCTGAACACCACGAAGCAGAGCACCAATGTTGTCACCGGCCTGTGCATAATCAAGAAGCTTTCTGAACATCTCGATACCGGTTACAACAACCTTGCGGGGTTCATCAGCCATACCAACGATTTCAACTTCCTCGGAAACCTTCAGCATACCACGCTCAACACGGCCGGTAGCAACGGTTCCACGACCGGTAATTGAGAATACGTCCTCAACAGGCATAAGGAAAGGCTTGTCACTTTCTCTCTGAGGATCCGGAACCCAAGTATCAAGAGCATCGATTAACTCAAGAACCTTGTCTGCCCACTCGCTTGAGGAATCTTCAAGAGCCTTGAGAGCTGAACCTCTGATAACAGGGGTATCGTCACCAGGGAATCCGTACTCGTTCAGCAGGTCCCTAATCTCCATCTCAACCAGATCCAATAACTCAGGATCGTCAACCATGTCGCACTTGTTCATGAATACGATGATGTAAGGAACACCAACCTGACGGGCAAGAAGGATATGCTCCTTCGTCTGAGCCATAACACCGTCGGTAGCTGCAACTACGAGAATTGCGCCATCCATCTGGGCGGCACCTGTAATCATGTTCTTAACATAGTCTGCGTGTCCTGGGCAGTCAACATGAGCATAGTGTCTCTTGCTTGACTCATACTCAACGTGTGAAGTGGAGATTGTTATTCCTCTACTCCTCTCCTCGGGAGCCTTGTCGATCTTATCAAATTCTACAAACTCACCGGTACCAAGCCTGTCATGAAGAGTCTTGGTAATAGCAGCTGTAAGGGTTGTTTTGCCATGGTCAACGTGACCTATTGTACCGACATTAACATGCGGTTTGGTTCTCTCAAATTTAGCCTTAGCCATTTTACAACGTCCTCCTTTAAAATATATGCTTTTTTAGCAGATTGTTTTATTTGTGGTTTCCTAAAATATTAGTCTCATATGCCATATTATATTTCAAGTTAGAAATATTTTCAAGCATTAAGATAATGAAAAAGCAATAATTCTTGTTTATTTTGCAAGCTCGCGGTGTTTTTTCAGCTTCTGCCTCTTGTTGCCAGAACCTTATCCTGTACGCTCTTGGGCACCTGTTCATATGAATGGAAGAACATTGAATATGCTCCGCGTCCCTGTGTGCGTGATCTAAGCGATGTGGCATAGCCAAACATCTCAGACAGAGGAACATATCCGCGAATCAGCTTCGAGCCGTTAAGATCCTCGGTACCGTCGATGCGTCCGCGGCGGGAGTTGATATCTCCGATAACATCTCCCATGTATTCATCGGGTACGGTAACCTCCACTCTCATAATGGGCTCAAGCAATACGCAACCGCCCTTGCTCATGGCATCTTTGAAGGCCATGGAACCCGCAATCTTGAATGCCATTTCGCTGGAGTCCACCTCATGGTATGATCCGTCGAATACGACAGCCCTTACGCCCAGTACCGGGTATCCTCCAAGAATACCGGCCTTGGTGGCCTCCTCTATACCTGCTCCGACGGCCGGTATATATTCCTTAGGGATTGCTCCGCCGACTACCTCGGAAGCAAATTCGAATGTCTTTTCACCATTCGGATCAATCGGCTCAAACCTGACTTTGCAGTGCGCGTATTGACCACGTCCGCCGGTCTGCCTTACATACTTGCTGTCAACCTCGACAATTTTCGTAAATGCTTCCTTGTATGCAACCTGAGGTGCGCCTACATTTGCCTCCACTTTGAACTCACGCAGAAGTCTGTCGACAATGATCTCAAGGTGAAGCTCTCCCATTCCCGCAATGATTGTCTGACCGGTTTCCTCATCGGTATATGCCCTGAAGGTGGGATCCTCCTCGGCATGCTTTGCCAGGGCTTCTCCCATCTTGTCCTGACCGGCCTTGGTCTTAGGCTCTATAGCGACATTTATAACCGGCTCGGGGAAATCCATGGATTCGAGTATAACCGGATGGTTCTCATCACAGAGCGTATCTCCCGTGGTAGTAAACTTAAGGCCTACTACTGCCGCAATGTCTCCCGAGTATGCCTTCTCCAGGTCTTCCCGCTTGTTGGCGTGCATCTGGAGTATTCGTCCTATGCGTTCTTTCTTGTTCTTTGTAGAATTAAGAACATAGGAGCCTGCGTTCAGGGTTCCGGAATATACTCTGAAATATGCCAGCTTTCCTACAAACGGATCGGTCATGATCTTAAATGCCAATGCCGCAAACGGCTCATCGTCGGAAGATTTTCTTATAACCTCATTGCCGTTTTCATCGACGCCCCTGACATCCGGAATATCTGTAGGAGCGGGCAGATATTCAATTATTGCATCCAGCAGCTTCTGAACTCCCTTGTTGCGGTATGCGGAGCCGCATAAAACAGGTACGATCTTTCCGGAGATGGTTGCCACCCTTAAGGCAGTTTTTAAATCTTGTACAGGAATTTCCTCCCCTTCAAGATATCTTTCCATCAAGGCATCATCCGTATCACAGATTGCCTCGATCATAATACTCCTGTATTCCTCGGCCAAATCCCTCATATCGTCGGGAATCTCGGTAACAGTGATGTCCTCGCCCTTATCGTCATTATAGTAATAAGCTTTCATCTCGAATAAATCGACAAGCCCTCTATAGGTGTCCTCTTTACCGATTGGAAGCTGTATGGCTACGGGATTCTTGCCAAGCCTCGATCTTATCATGCTGATTACATTAAAAAAGTCTGCACCGGAGATGTCCATTTTATTAACAAATGCCAATCTCGGTACGTTATATTTATCAGCCTGGCGCCATACTGTTTCAGACTGGGGCTCGACACCGCCCTTTGCACAGAACACACCTACCGCACCGTCCAGAACGCGCAATGAACGCTCAACTTCAATCGTAAAGTCCACGTGTCCTGGCGTATCAATAATGTTGATACGATGTTCAAGTGCTCCTGGTATCTTCTTGTGCTCCAGTTCCTGCGTCCAATAACACGTGGTCGCTGCTGAAGTTATGGTGATACCCCTCTCCTGTTCCTGCTCCATCCAGTCCATGGCGGCAGTACCCTCGTGTGTATCACCCATTTTGTAGTTTATACCGGTATAATATAGAATACGCTCTGTAAGTGTGGTCTTTCCGGCATCGATGTGAGCCATTATACCGATATTCCGAGTCCTTTCCAACGGATACTTTCTTCCTGCCAAAAATAATTCCTCCTTAAATCTAAACAAGCAAATTAAACTGCAACCTGCTTGCCGCTGGCAAAGAATGATAAACGAATAAAAGTCTTGTTTCTTCTGTTTTAGTTTATCATAACAAACCAAATATAATTCTTATAGTTGCTGTTACCATCTGTAATGAGCAAATGCCTTGTTGGCCTCTGCCATCTTGTGCATATCTTCTTTCTTCTTTACGGATGCACCGGTATTGTTGGCCGCATCAATAATTTCGTTCGCCAGTTTGTCCTGCATGGTTTTTTCGCCTCTGTTTCTTGCGTATGTTGTCAACCATCTCAGGGCCAGCGCCTGTCTTCTCTCAGGTCTAACCTCTACGGGAACCTGATAGGTAGCTCCACCGATACGTCTCGCTTTAACCTCAAGTACAGGCATGATGTTATTCATGGCTTCCTCGAATACCTCGATCGGATCCTTTCCTGTCTTCTCTGCAACCTTGTCAAAGGCACCGTATACAATTTTCTGTGCGACGCCCTTCTTGCCGTCCAACATGACATTGTTGATCAGCTTGGTTACAACTTTGTTATTATACAGCGGATCCGCCAGTACATCCCTTTTAGGCACATGTCCTTTTCTTGGCACGTTACTTCCCTCCTTAACAATACTTGACGAAGTGAAACATCGTCAGAGTTACATTAATTCCTAGGTACTCACAAATGAAAGCTTTCCGCTTTCAATGATTGTGTTCGTGCTCAGCTTAATTTATCTATATGAAATGCTGTTTTTCATAATTGGCAAACCACAGAAAACAAATCATTTAGATAAAAAATTAATCCGGCACTTAACTTAACCTGTTTCGTAATACACTAGGCTATATTATTTCTTTGCATCTTTCGGTCTTTTTGCACCGTACTTTGAACGTGCCTTCCTTCTGTTGGCAACGCCGGCCGTATCAAGTGTACCTCTGATGATGTGGTATCTGGTACCAGGCAAATCCTTAACTCTTCCGCCCCTAATCAGCACAACGCTGTGTTCCTGAAGGTTATGGCCTTCTCCGGGTATATAGCTTGTAACTTCTATACCATTGGACAGGCGGACCCTGGCGATTTTACGAAGGGCTGAATTAGGCTTCTTTGGTGTTGCTGTTCTTACTGCTGTGCACACGCCTCTCTTCTGCGGTGAAGCCAAAGTGGTTGTTCTCTTTTTTAATGAGTTGTAGCTCTTCAGCAAAGCAGGAGAATTTGACTTGTATTCAACCGCCTTTCTGCCCTTTCTTACCAGCTGGTTAAATGTAGGCATTAATTTTTCACCTCCTGAGTTTAATTATAAATCTGTGGTTTCCTGCATACTGCAATGGCTTGCAATCCTTAAAAAAAGCATAGAAAAACCGTCATGCAGTTTTGCACGCTAAATGATTATACGGTTTTCACATACAATTGTCAAGGATAAAATTTTATCCATGTTATTTACAATGCCCGATTTAGTTGTGTATAATTCGATTAAGCCTGTTTAAGCATTATTTTCGCCGGAAATCCCCTTTGGGCCGGTATTTACTTGATCGGGCCGAACTAATGAATAATAAGGAGGCTTATTGGCTTATTATGAAATCTGATGCATATTTGTTTGGAATGATACTTGCTTCCTCCAGTTTTTTATTGAAAGGCGGCTTCCCTAAACCCGACGAGTACTCGGAAATTAAGGAAAGATACCGGCTTCCGGGGGGAGAAACAGGAACCTGTGCTACGGTTTTGGCATCCCTTGGGGTGAATGTAAGAGTTGATGGCAATCATATCGGTTATGAAGTGGAACCTCTTATAAGGGAGTTTTACAAGGATAAGACGGTCCAGCTTGATTCACTGTATTTTGACAGGAATTATGCAGGCCTTGAGGATTACATAATAGTTGCCGATGACACGCGTACCCCGATGGGTACATTCCAGGAATTTTACTTAAGCGGACGCAGGCAGTGGAATACTCCGAAGGAGGAGGATATAATAAGCTGCCGGGTGGCTGCGATTGATCCTTATTTTGAAGAGGCCTCGGAGACGGCGGCCAGGTACTGCATCATGCACAACAAGCCTTATGTTACCATCGACTGCAGGTATGACAGCTATATACACCGCCATGCGGCCGTATCGGTAATATCAGGCGAAGGCATTCAGACCCATTATCCCGGGATGACCAGGGAAGAGCTTTTGCCGCTGTACCTTAAGAACAGCAGCGGCCTTACAATTATAACCCATGGCGGAAAGCGTTTTTATTATGGAAGAAGAGACGGGGAGGTAAAAACCTTCGAGCCGTTTAAGGTAAACGTGGTAAGCACGCTCGGAGCGGGAGACACCTTTAAGGCGGGCTGTGTCTACGGGCTGCTTAAGGGGATGAACGATGACGACCTGGTTGCCTTTGCAAGCGCCTGCTCTGCCGTAGCCGTAACAAAATTCCCCATTCCCCTTAATCCGCCAAAGCTTGAGGAGATTAACGAGCTGCTCCGGACCTTGAAATAAATCTTAAAAAATATGTTGACATTTTCCATGAAACTGTATATACTATGAAAAAAATACAAATGAATACGTACCCTAAACCGTTGAACAAGAGTAGTAGGTATTGCCGATTTATTTACAGAGAGCCGCTGCCGGTGGAAATGCGGCAATAAACGTAATACCGAATGGACTTGCGAGGGCAGGAAGAAAACCGGAAATATTCCGGTGAGTAATGCCTGACGGAAACTCCATCCGTTACAAAGGGAGCATGTATGTTAGTACATGGAGCGAGTGGGTGCTTATGCACCAAACCGGGTGGTACCGCAGAAGCTGTTACAGCCTTTGTCCCAGTGATTACTGAGACAAAGGCTTTTTTAATAATCCAATAACGTTGAAAGAAAGGAGATATGATATGAGTAAAAAGGTACCTCATAGACTTTATTTATCAGAGGAGCAGATGCCGAAGCAGTGGTACAATCTTCGTGCCGATATGCCGAATAAACCGGAACCCATGCTGAACCCCGCCACTCTTGAACCGTTGAAGGAGGAGGATTTATATCCTATCTTCTGTGAAGAGCTGGCCAGGCAGGAGATGGACAATACCACCAGGTATATCGATATTCCTGAAGAAATCCAGGACTTTTACAAGATGTACCGTCCTTCACCGTTGATTCGTGCTTACAACCTGGAAAAGACTCTTAATACTCCTGCAAAAATCTATTACAAATTCGAGGGCAACAACACCTCGGGAAGCCACAAGCTTAACAGCGCCATCGCCCAGGCATATTACGCCAAGAAACAGGGGCTTAAGGGTCTTACTACCGAGACCGGAGCAGGCCAGTGGGGAACAGCGCTTTCAGAAGCCTGCGCTTATTACAACCTTGACCTTACCGTTTACATGGTTAAGGTCTCCTATGAGCAAAAGCCTTTCAGAAAGACGGTTATGGAAACCTTCGGTGCACAGGTTATACCCAGTCCCAGCAATACTACAAAGGTGGGCAGTGAAATACTTGAGAAGGATCCCAATACGGGAGGCAGCCTTGGCTGCGCTATCTCCGAGGCTGTGGAAAAAGCCGTAACCACTCCTGGTTATCGTTATGTCCTCGGTTCGGTACTTAACCAGGTTCTGCTCCACCAGTCAATCATCGGACTTGAGAGCAAGATAGCCCTGGAGATGCTCGACGAGTATCCCGACATTGTTATAGGATGCGCCGGCGGCGGATCCAACCTGGGCGGCCTTATAGCACCGTTCATGCAGGATAAGCTGACCGGAAAGGCTTCGCCAAGAATTGTGGCGGTTGAGCCGGTATCCTGCCCGTCCCTTACCCGCGGACGTTATGTATATGATTTCTGCGATACCGGAAAGGTAACGCCTCTTGCGAAAATGTACACGCTGGGCAGCAATTTCATACCTTCTCCCGATCACGCAGGAGGATTAAGATACCACGGCATGGCCCCCATAATATCCAAGCTGTACCATGACGGATATTTGGAAGCTGTAGCCGTTGAACAGACCAAGGTATTTGAAGCGGCAGTAATGTTTGCAAAACAGGAAACCATCCTTCCTGCACCGGAATCCGCCCACGCAATCCGTGTTGCAATAGACGAGGCTATCAAGTGCCGTGAGACAGGTGAAGCCAAGACTATACTGTTTGGTCTGACAGGAACAGGGTATTTTGATATGACCGCATACAACTCTTATCTGTCAAATACCATGAAGACATATATACCCAGCGATGAGGATCTTGAAAGGGGCTTCAGCCAGATTCCAAAGGTTGACCTGTAATAGCTGAAGAAACTAAATCCATATTGGTGCCTCCTTACTGAATTTGCCATTTCAACATGCACATGCTTATGGTATAATTTTTGGAAGATGGAGGTACCGCAAAGGACTAAAGGGGTATCCGCAACGGTTTTTCCATCGGTTCGGATAACCCCTTTTATTAATAAGAAGGGATTAAACATATGAAGAGAATCATGCTGATGGTGGCAAGGAGTCTTTTTAACCTGCCATTTTGGATTATAAGGATATTCCGGCTTTGTAATATAGAAAAATATGACGCACAAACCAGGTATGCTTTTTTGTACAAGGTTATACCAATAATAACACGCCGGGGAAGAATCCGGGTCCATGCAACGGGAATTGAGAATCTTCCCGCTGAAAACGGATATATCCTGTTTCCGAACCACCAGGGCTTGTTTGATGCCCTGGCAATCATCCAAACCCATGAAAGGCCCCTGGTAACGGTCATGAAAAAAGAGGTCAGGAACGTTTTCCTTATAAAGCAGGTTATTACAATGCTGCAGGCGGAGGTTATAGACCGGGAGGATATCAGGCAATCCATGCAGGTTATTATGAATATGACCCGCCGCGTCAAGGCCGGGGAAAACTTTGTGATATTCGCAGAAGGCACAAGATCCAAACAGGGAAATACCCTGCTTGATTTCAAAGGCGGCAGCTTCAAAAGTGCCATGAACGCAAAATGCCCGATTGTTCCCGTGGCATTAATTGATTCCTACAAGGCCTTTGACACGGGTTCAATTCGGAAGCTGGACGTATATGTGCATTATTTAAAGCCCCTCTATTATGATGATTATAAGGATATGAAGTCGACCGAGATCGCGGACCTGGTTGTCCGAATGATACAAGAGAAAATCAACATGGAGACTTCTGTCATATAATATACTATTGTTGTATATTATTGTAACATGGTTATTTTTCTGCCCCGATTTGATAAAATGTCCATTTTGGGATATAATATCCACCATAAGCGGATTATTATTCCATAATAATATTATAATCCCAATACGCTTATGATTTTAAACCGGGCAATGGAAATCTGAATGAATAAATCTACTTATGAAGGGTGCAGCATGAAAACAAAGAGAACATTATTATCCATAGTGGTATTCTTTGGCATTTTTTGGATTTCAATTATAACGGATTCTTATAGCCATCCCTATACAGGAGCCCGCAAGGTTGAAGAATCCGCTAATAATCATGCCAATGATTCCGCTTACGATAATGTTGGTGAAAGCAGTATTCCTACCTTATATAAAAGCGGTTCAAATACCGCATCGACGGCCAACCGCCTGTACCTGTCCGTCCAACAGGACGGGACCGGTTTGGAAAAAACAGCCCTATTGTCCGATGTATCAGGTTTTCAGGATAATATGGCCGTCTCCTCCGTCACGACGGAAGCTGACAGCTTTACAGACAACACCGGCAATTTGACCCCTGCGGACAATCGGAACGGAAATGGTGAAAATCCGGATGGCAATCCGGATGGTAACCAACATTCAGAAAGTGATGAAATTAATTCTGATGATGGTTTCTCCGAAGAAAATACAGGGCAGAATTCCGCCGGCATTATGGCCTCAGGGCGGGACGGTTATGAAGATATTGCCCCAGAAGAAGGTCCTGAAATAACATCGTCGTCCATCCCTTCGCTTTATTCGGACATCGGCATTTCAATTGCCGAGACCTATGTAAACATAAGAGATAAGGCATCCACGGACGGCATTGTTCTTGGCAAGCTCTACAAGGATTCCGCCGCAAGGATTCTTGACAGCGCCGGGGAATGGTATTATGTCGAATCCGGCCGTGTCAAGGGTTATATAAAGAAAGAATACCTCAAGACGGGCATCCCGGATGAAGAATTAATTGAAAAATACGGGACGATGCGCATCAAGGTCATCACCGACGGTCTTAATGTCAGGGAAAAACCCCTCATGGACGCAAAAAAGCTTACGGTCATATATTATAATGAAGTTTATCCAGCTATTGAGCTTTACGGTGAATGGGTAAAGGTTAACATTACAAATAAAAATATAAAGGGCTATGTACGCAGGGAGTACGTTGAACTGCTCGTCGATTTTAAAAAGGCCGTTTCCAGGGAAGAGGAAGAAGAGCTTAAGAGACAGCAGGAAGAAGAAAGAATGAAGAAGGAAACGCAAATCAAGTACAGGACTCCGATGGACTATACCGATGAGGACCTTAAGCTCCTTGCGTGCCTTGTCCATACTGAAGCAGGCGACCAATGCTACGAGGGCAGGCTGGCGGTGGCAAACGTGGTAATAAACCGTATTTTATCGGATATATATCCTGATACGCTTAAGGATGTAATATATCAGCCTGGTCAATTTGCCGTCGTTAAGAACGGTTCCCTGGCCAAACAGCTGGCTGTATACGACAATTACAACACGCAATCCCAACTGCTGTCCATAAAGGCCGCCAGGGAAGCATTTGAGGGTGCCAATAATATAGGAAACCGTCTGTATTTCCACTCATACAAGCTGGCAGTCAAAAAGGGTTACGACAAGAAGAAAAACTGTGTCCGGATTGAGGACCATTTATTCTGGTAAGCATCCGGAATAATAATAAAACTGCATGATACGGTTATCGCATTGGCGATAATTGCATCATGCAGTTTTATTATTCTTAACTTATATTATGGATATATATTATTTTACCTGCTTTAATATAATCTATATTGCTTCGGTATCCCGTTCCCATATTTTAGATTGACTTCTCCGATTATAAGGGGCCTTAAATATGCCATCATTTCTTCAGTCACATCATTTCCTTCCGGTGTTATCCAATCAATGGGCACGGTTTTTTCGTGGTTTGCTACCTCGCTTACCGGAACGGATGTGAATTCAACCAGGTAAGGATCATTGCTGATTCTCTTTATGGCGGCCATCCTGCCGGTCTCGCCTTCCACAGCGCAGTTGAATGCCTTAAGCCCCAGCAGAATCGATTCCTGTATGTCGGTTTCGCTTGCAATATGGGCTGCCGCTCTCTGCATAAGGTTAAGCTCCACCGCCCTTACCTTGCATCCGATTCTTTCCCTGGTCAGCTGCTCCAGGGCTCTTGCGGCACCTGCAATATACTTGTGGCCAAAATTGTCTACCGCACCGCTTGACATTGAATCGGAAACATATGCGCCGGTTCCGTCCTTTATACCCTCGCTGACAGCAACAAGTATGCCCGGCTTTTTCGCCAGCTTGTCCTTTACATCCTGGATGTACCTGTCATAATCAAAGGTCTTTTCACATAAATAAATCAAATCCGGGCCCGAACCCCCGTTAACCCTTGCCAAGGCCGATGCGGCGGTTAACCAGCCGGCATTCCTGCCCATAATCTCCACAATGGTTACCGCGGGAATGTCGTAGACATTAATATCCCTTTCAAGCTCGGAAATGGTGGTTGCAATGTATTTGGCCGCAGAACCAAATCCCGGACAATGATCCGTAAGGTTCAGGTCGTTGTCTATGGTTTTTGGTCCGCCCATTACCTTCACGTCCAGGCTGTTTATCATGCAGTACTCCGACAGCTTATCCACCGTATCCATTGAATCGTTTCCGCCGATGTAAATGAAATATTTAATATCATATTTCCTGAAGGTCTCAATTATTTTTTTATACGGTTCTTCATTAACCTTCCAGTCTTTCATCTTATATCTGCAGGAGCCTAACGCCGACGCTGGTGTGTATGTCAGTGTATCAATGGCATGTGTGTCCTTAACCAGATCGTTCAGGTCAAGAAGGTTTCCGTTGATTACCCCCTCAATTCCGTTTTTGGCTCCATATACCTTATCTACTTTCGTACTAGTGCGTACACCCTGCAATACACCTACCAGAGTGGCATTAATAGCAGCCGTGGGACCTCCGGATTGTGCTACCAACAAGTTATTCATTTCTTCCTCCTTATGCGGTGATACATATGCTTAGTTACAACTACCAATTCTAACATGCATATATATTAGCGTCAAGGCAATGAAATGAACATTCTACGCCCTGCCCTCGCTGCCGCATATCCTTATCCGTTCCATAACCTTAAGCATTACCTTTTCCCTGGCATGCCTTCCATATTCCTTCGCATCAAACGACTCCGGCTTTTCCGCAAAAAATTCCTTCAGCCCTTCCGTATAAGCCATTCTCAGCTCCGTGGCAAAATTTATCTTGCAAATACCCCTTCTGATGCATTCGGTCAATGCTTCATCCGGCAGACCTGACGCACCATGAAGCACCAGGGGAATGGAAAGCGCGTTCCGCAGTCTGCTTAGGAGCTCATAATTCAGCTTTGGTATTCCTTTATATACGCCATGGGCCGTCCCTATGGCCACCGCAAGAGAGCTCACTCCGGTCTTATCCGCAAAATCAGCCGCCTCATCCACATCAGTATACTCGCCCTCTCCTGCGTCAATCTTGTCTTCCTTTCCGCCGACCTTGCCAATCTCGGCTTCCACGGGTATTCCTGCCGGTATGCATGCATCAACAATGCTTTTGGTTATTCTTATGTTCTCATGTATATCCATATGAGAGCCGTCAAACATAATTGACGTATATCCCGTTCGAAGCGCTTTCATTACCAAATCAAAGCTGTTTCCGTGGTCAAGGTGTATTGCCACGGGTACATCGGCCGACTTGGCTGCGGTTTTTGCCATGGCAAAAAAATAATCCAAACCGGCGTATTCTACAATAACAGGGTTCGCCTGCAGTATTACAGGCGAATGCAGCTTGACGGCAGCCGCAATGACTGCCTGCAGTATTTCCATATTATCAGTATTAAAGGCTCCTACCGCGTATCCGCCCTTTTGGGCGTCACGCAGCATCTGCCCGGTCGTGACAATCGGCATTTTAAGACCTCTTTTCTTTCCTTTATCTTGTCTTTCCCAAGTATGCCTCTTTTACCCTTTCATCGTTTGCCAGCTCTTTTGACGGTCCGCTGAGCTTGATTTTTCCGCCCTCGATAATATAAGCTTTAGCCGAAACCTCCAGCGCCAGCTGGGCATTCTGTTCAACCAACAGGATAGGTGTTCCGCTGTTGTTAATCGCGACAATTGCTTCAAACATCTCTTCGACGACCTTGGGCGCAAGGCCCATTGAAGGCTCGTCCAGCATGAGAAGCTTGGGCCGTCCCATCAGGGCCCTTCCCATGGCAAGCATTTGCTGTTCTCCTCCGCTGAGGCTCCACGCCAGCTGTTTATAGCGCTCCTTAAGCCTTGGAAATAATGTAACGACTCTTTCAAGGTCTTCTTCAATGTCGGCCTTTCTTAAGCCGCGCCATGCAATTGTCCCGACAACAAGATTCTGCATAACGGTAAGTCCCGGAAATACGTGCCTGCCCTCAGGAACCTGTATAATTCCGTTCTTTACGATTCTTCCGGGCCTCATTTTACTGATGTCCACGCCGTTATATAAGATTTCTCCTGTTTTTGTTACATGGCCGGAAATCGAATTAAGCAATGTGGTCTTGCCAGCACCGTTGCTTCCGATCAGGGCAACCATCTCTTTATTGCCGACATCAAGGCTGATTCCGTGCAAGGCTTCGATATGCCCATAATTTGCTACCAGATTACGAATTTTTAGCACCGCGCTTCCTCCCTAAATAAGCTTCTATAACCACCGGATTATCCTGGATCTCCGCAGGCTTGCCGCTTGCTATCTGGTTTCCGAAATTGAGTACGGTAATCCGGTTGCATATGGACATCACCAGGTCCATTCTGTGTTCAATCATCAGCACCGCCGAATTCATCTTTAACGCAATATCCACAAGGGCTACGATATGATCCATTTCCCTTTGGTTCAAGCCCGCGGCAGGTTCGTCCAAAAGCAAAACGGACGGCCGGGTGAGAATTGCCCTTACCACCTCAAGCAGCTTTTGCTGTCCGTATGCCAGCTTGTCTATACCGTCCCTCATATTAAGCCTTAGGCCGGCAACCTCCAAAAGCTCGTCCAGCAGCTTCTTATGATCATGTGAGTTTAACATTTTATTTTTCCTTGCCAAATCCACACCCAGGTAAATATTTGTTTCTATATCGCAGCGATTAAGCAGGTGCGGATGCTGGAAGGTTCGTGTAATGCCCCTTCTTGCCCTGGTATGGGCGGGTGCCCTTGTAATATCATGACCATTAAGCACGATTGTTCCGCCGTCCACTTTATATATACCGGTAATCAGGTTAATCAGGGTGGTCTTTCCGGCTCCGTTTGGCCCAATTAAACCAAACACCTCCCCGGGATATAATTCGAATGATATATCCTTTGCCGCAACAACACCGCCAAAGTTCTTACAAACCTTGTTCAGCGTCAGCACGGCTTCTTTTCCATTTGATGAGTTTTGCATACAGATCCTTACCTCCTCCTACCAATCCTTCAGGCAGTACAATCATTAAGCCCATAATGCCCACACCATATATCAGCATCATATAGTCCTTTAAGAACCTGAGCCACTCGGGCAGAAGATTGATTAATATACTTCCAATTAAAGCGCCTATTGGCGATGATGAACCGCCTATCATGATAACCACCAGGTATAGCTGCGATTGCGGCAGCGCAAAGGATGTGGCGCTTATATATCCTGACAGGAACGCAAAAAGCGAGCCTGCCAGGCCGCATAACAGCCCCGAGATGGCAAATGCAATGTTCTTGGTAAGTAAAATATTTACGCCCATGCAGCTTGCCGCGGTTTCATTGTCACGGACCGCCATGAAGGACCGGCCTAGCGGTGAGCGGAACAGCTTCCATATAATTATTGATGCCGCTATGGAAAAGCCTAGTATTAAATAATAGTATTTTGCCTCCGTATTAAATATAAAATTCCCGACGCTGAACTGGACCAGGTTGCCCATACCTACAGGTCCGCCCGTCCCTTTTGTCCAGTTGGCGAATATTCCGTTCAGAATCGTCATTAACGCAATTGTTGAGAACGAAAAGTAAAATCTTCTTAATCTAAACAGCGCAAAACCGATTATAAATGCAAATAATGCAGTTCCCAGCATGCTTGCGGCCATTCCCAATATCGGCGGGTAACCCCATCTTGTACTTACATTTGCGGTAATATACGCGCCTATACCCATAAGCCCGCACTGTGCAAAGGAGGACTGTCCGGCCATTCCAAACACAACATACAGGCTGAGCACCGCAAGATATGTTATCATGGTCATGTTCAGCACACGGACCATATAGATGGATGAAGTGTTTGGCAGGTTAATAAGCAATGCCAGCACCAGGACACCCAAAAACAACAATACCAAGTTTTTTCTGTTTATTCTTCCCATATTCAACACCTCAAGCCTTTTCAGCTATCTTTTCGCCGAACAATCCCTGCGGACGAACAAGCAAGCTTATAATCAGAACGGCAAATACGACCGTATCTTTATATGTCGTTGAAATGTAAGTACCGGCAAAAACCTCAATAAGTCCGATTAACAAGCCGCCTATGATGGCTCCCTGCACGCTTCCGAAGCCTCCTATGACGACTGCGGCGAATGCCTTAACACCGGCCAATACCCCCATAGTATTGGTTATAAAGAAAATCGGAGCCAGCATGACACCGCCCGCGCCTGTAATCAGCATGCTTATGAAAAATGTCAGCGCTATGGCCACTGCAATCGGTATTCCCATAAGAGACGCCGCATATTTGTCCTGTGCCGTAGCCTGCATGATATTGCCCAATAATGTTTTTTCCAGCAGAAAATAAACCAGGCTCATTAACAGAGCCGCAAAAATTATGATAATTACATACTGCCATTGCAAGAATGCGCCTGCTATTTTTACAATGCCGCCCTTTAGCGGGTCAATGGTCTGGGGAGTGGATCCCCATACCAGCTTGGTCATTTCCCTAAGAGCTATGGAAGCACCCAGGGTACTTACTATAATGGCTTTATCCTGTGCATTTCTAAGCGGCCAATAGGTTATATACTGGAATACGATACCGCTTAGACCAATAAGTACGGCTGTTATTGCAAATGAGAGCCAGATAGGCATTCCCATTTTTTGATTAAAGGCAAAGCATATGAACGCGCCAAGCATTAAAAAATCACCTTGAGCAAAGTTTACGATACCGACGGCGCGGAAAATTAAAACCATTCCCATGCCAATCAAACCGTATACCACACCCAATGATATACCTGTAACAATTAACTGTATTATCACCGGTAAACCTCCCAATTTTTATGATATTGGTGAAGCGCTCATGCGCTTCACCAATATCTAGTTCAATGTCTTACTGTTGCTGCTGCCAGTCAACAACGTCCAGAATGTCCTTGGGTTTTGCAACTCCATCCTGTATTTCGATAAGCAGGATGCTTGTTCCGCCTACGCCCTTTTCATCAAATGCATATACGTTGGCAACACCCTTGTATCCCTGGATTTTAAACATTGCATCCCTGATTGCTTCTCTCTCAGTCGAATTTGCAATCTTTATTGCTTCTATAATAAGCATGAACTTATCATAATCAACAGCAGCCGTAAAATCCGAATCGATATTGTAACGCTCTTTATATTTTTGTGCAAATACTCTACCTTCCTCACGAGGAGTATCAGGGATATAGTCAGTCAAGGCCAAAACTCCGTTTGAAGCCTCTTTCGCAAGGTCGATGGCTATTTTACTTGCATAGGATGCAAGACCGGCTATGGGCTTCGTAACTCCCATATCCCTGAGCTGTTTCATGATAAGTCCTGCTTCTACCTGAAGGCCGAATGCAACGATAACATCAGGATTTGCTTCCTGGATATGAAGTATCTGCGCTGTAAAATCCTTGTCACCGGTGTTGTACGCGTCGAGGCTTACCGGTTCAAGTCCCAGGTCCTTCAGCGCCTGGACAGCAGCCTCCATCTGACCGATACCAGAAGCATCGGTTCCGTAGATGATGGAAACCTTATTGCCGATATTCTCTACAACATACTCAACGAGAGCCTTAGGTATATGTCCGTCATGGGTACGGGCCTGGAACAGCCACGGGTTTCCGAAATCTCCAACAGTGGCAAGTGAAGTGGCGGAAAGAACCGGAATCTGTGCTTTCTTGATTTCTCCGTCCAGGGCGAGAATCATGGTTCCGTAATAAGGTCCGACTATAGCACATATTTTGTCATCCGTAGCCAGCTTATTAAGCGCATTCACCGCTCCAACGTCGGTACCAAGGTCATCTTCATAGACAACTTCAACCTGTCTTCCGAGAACACCGCCGGCTTTATTAATATCGTCTACCGCCATGTTTATGGCATTTTTGCAGTATTCGCCGACCAGTGCCTTTTCACCGGTTATACTGGTTATAACACCAATTCTTATAGGATCTTTGTTCGTATTGTCGGTGTTATCGTTATTGCCGCCATTGTTATTAGGCGCGGTTGTGGGTGTAGGAGTCTTGTCGCCGTCATTTGTTGTTTTTTTGCAAGCGGCAAGGCTGCAAACCATCAATACAGCCATCAGAAGTGCAATAGTTTTTTTCATCATTTTTCCTCCTTTAAATTGCCTGTTCATTTTTCAATTGTTTGGCATATAAATCGATAAGTAATGGTTTTTATTTTTTGTCGATATAAGCATTACCAAATTCGTCATTCCTTCTTGTTAAATCAAGACCATCAATTTCCATAAAGGACAATTCCATAAGATACTGTACTTCACATCCGTTTTCCAAATGCCCCACATACGTATTATTGGCTTTATCTGAGCATATTATGTGAAGATGTGGTTCTCCGTCAATAATTAACCCTTGCATCCCACCAACTTCTATGGCGTCCTCTATTGTTACGAATTTGTTGACGGATTTATCCGTTGTTTTAGTTATTACATGAAATACAAGCTTTCTCAAGGAACCTATTGCAGATAAAAGCACCGCATTCTTTACACCCAGACGATCCATCTCGCTTTGTATGCTTTCCAGTACCTTGTCTCCCTTGCCAAGATGCATAACAATGATTCTGCCATAGTCGTTTGCTGCGAAACTTTTAATAATCCATCACTCCTTTCTGTTATTATAATAATGTAGCATTCACAATTGTTAAATACTTTATGCCAATGAGCCTAAAATGTATACGTTTACATTTTGTAATGTAAATTTACACTTATGTATTAAAATAACAGTGAATACTACATAATATGAGCTCATAATTTGTAAACGTTTACACTTCGTTATATAAAAAAAGGGTTCATTGACTTATCCACATTATTGCACAAAAAACAAAATATTGCAATATAAAATTTATTAAAATTTTTTTTGAACCGCTCATAGGTTAATATTTTTTTATGCATATTTACCATTTATATATCATAAACAGCATTCAAATCCGTGACTATTTCACAAGCACACCAACAGCATTTCCCGTAATTATTTCGGGTATCTCAATAAACTCCCTATTAGGAAGCTTGGGGTTTTCTATTCTTTCCAGTATTGCCTTGCCGGCTTTATATCCCATACTTTGGGTATTATAGCTGGCAACCGTCGGCCTGGTAGCCATCAGGTTAAGATTGTCGACAGTATCATAAGCCACCAGTGAAACATCCTCGGGAGCATTTATATTAAAATCCTTGCAAGCCCTTAACACGCCTATGGTGCTCATGTTGTTCTGTGAGAATACGGCAGTGGGTCTTTCCGGAAGATTTCTCATGTATTCGATTGCCTTATATCCGCCGTTCAGCGTAAATTCACCGTTAAATTTAAACGGATAATCATCCCCGACATCCATTCCGTAATCCTTCATTGCCTGTACAAAACCCTGGAAACGCTCCAAACCATTGCTTAACTCAAGGGGGCCGTGTACAACGAAAATCTTGCGGTGCCCCATCTTAAGCAATATTTCGGTAAGCTGATAAGAACAGTTAAAATTGTCCGTTCCTACCAGATCTCCAACGAATTCAGGCGAATTTATTTTCCTGTTCAGCAGTACCATTGGGATATACTTATTCATTTCAATGATGAAATCGTCATTCTTGCCGGTTGTATTTAAGATCAGGCCGGCTATATTTTGGCTCATCAAAAGCTTAAGGTATGACAGCTCCCGCTCTTTATCATTTCCGGTGCTGCACACGGTCATATTAAAATTGTGCTTTGCGATGACATCCTCTACAGCCCTGGCAATGGAAATATGATATGTATTGGAAATGTCCGAAACCACGAATCCTATGGTGTTGGTTGTCCTGACCTTTAAGCTCCGGGCAATGGAATTAGGCAAATAGGACAGCTTCTCCATTGACTTTAATACCTTTTCCCTGGTTTTTTCACTTACATTATAGCTGTTATTTATTACTCTCGAAACGGTTGCTACGGATACATTCGCATCCTTGGCAACCTCCTGCATCGTAACCCTGTCACCATGTATTTTCATATCATCATACCTTCTGTAATTTAATATTTTATAATCCTGTTTTAAACTCAATATATCATTTTTTTACTATTAAGACCTTAATTGTAGATTACCGGGTTTTGCAGATTTCGTCAAGTGCAACTTATTTCCTTAATTTCAATAATAATTTGCTTAAAATATACGCATAATATTTATTAAAATTATATCTGCTTGACAATAAATTCTGCTAGTGCTATTATGAGGAAAAGAAAACGTTTACATAATAGGCTGGGCAAGATTATTGGTTTTATATAAAAACTGCAAAATGATGTAATCGTTTACATTGGAGGACATAGGTTTATGCTAGTTGGATGCGCGGCACGAATTGATGAGTACAACCTCGTTTCAAAATCTGGATTTGATTATATAGAATTAGCAGGCAAGGCAGTTGCCATACTAAATGATGATGATTTTGAAAAATTAAGGATTACCGTACGGGACGGCCTTCTGCCCTGTCTGGCACTCAATGCTTATTGTGGGCCGGATATTGTTATTGCCGGGCCCGGTTTTAGCCTGTCAAAGGCAAGGGAATATGCCTCTTGGCTGGCACAGCGGGCGGACAAGCTCGGCGTCAGGGTTGTCAATATTGGTTCACCCAAATCGCGGATACTTCCTGAAGGATATGACCGCAGGCTGGCCGCAGAACAGTTAAGGCAGTTCTTTTCCGCAACCGCCGATGAATTTGCCAGGTATGGCATTACTGTAACAGTTGAAGCTCTTGGATATTGCTTTTGTAATTTTATTAACAGCCTTGATGAGGCTTTATCGGTTGTAAAAGATGTTGACAGGAGCAACCTTAAGCTCGTCATTGATTATTACAATATGCGGCAAAGCAATGAAGAGAATAAGGATATTACTCCGTTTCTCCCCTATCTTGCGCATGTCCATACGTCCGATGATGCCGGAAGCCCGCAGCTTAGAAGCTTTTTTAATAAAGACAGGTTTTCAGCACATGAAAGGCTGCTTGCAAACCTTAAGCAATGCGGTTATGACGGCACCATAACCATCGAAGTGGATGTCCCATTCGATACAGATGAAGCCGTTAGCTCCCTTGAATTAATCAAACGAGCTTGGCACTAATCTATAAATAATATTTTAAGGAGGAAATGTTATGGCTAAGAAACAAAGAAAAGTAATTGTAACGGCTGCCATTACGGGCGCAATCCACACACCGTCACATTCACCGTACCTTCCCAAAAGTCCGGATGAGATAGTGCAAAATGCAGTAGATGCAGCCAAGGCAGGTGCATCCATCGTGCACATACACGCACGCAAGGAAAACGGCGAACCTACGTCGGATTGGAATGTATTCAGGGATATTTTAAGCAGAATCAAAAAGCAAAGCGATGTTGTAATCGGCATTACCACCGGCGGCGGACAGGGCATGACGGTCGAGGAAAGGCTGGCCGTAATACCGGAATTCAAACCTGAGATGGCTTCTGCCAACGGCGGTTCCATAAACTTCTGTTTCTCAAGGCTTGCGGATGGAATAGAAAATCCCAAATATGATTGGGAAATCCCCTTCATGAAAAGAACATATGACAATGTATTCAAGAACACCTTTAAGGATATTGAGTACTGCATCAAGATAATGAATGAAAACGGCACCCGTCCCGAATTTGAAATATTTGATTACGGCCAATTAAGCAACATAGCGTACTTTGTCAAGCAAGGCCTTGTACAGGAACCCCTGTACCTTCAGTTCGTTCCGGGAGTCATGGGCGGCATGCCGATGAGCCTTGACTGCCTGTTCTTCATGATTGACCAGGCCAAGAAGATGTTCGGTCCCGATGTCATGTATTCAATGGTTGCCGGCGGAAGAAGAATGTTCCGTTTCGAAACGGTATGCGCCATCACGGGCGGAAATGTCCGCGTAGGGCTTGAGGACGGCCTATACATTAATCCAAGCGGTGAACTGGCTGTAAATAACGCCGCCCAGGTGGAGAAAATAATCCGTATTCTTAAGGCTCTTGATTATGAAATCGCAACACCGGACGAGGCAAGGGAAATGCTGAAGCTTAAAGGTAAGGACAAGGTTAACTTCTAAGTCATGCGCGGAAAGGAGCAAATATGTTTAAGGACGTTGTAGTTGTATCACAGGCAAGAACCGCAGTCGGCGGTTTCGGCGGTTCACTAAAGGATTTTAACAGTATAGATCTGGCCGTAATTGTTATAAAAGAAGCCATAAAAAGAGCAGGAATCGATCCTAAAGAGATTGATGAAGTAGTTATGGGATGTGTGGCACAGCACGGGCTTAACGCATTTTTGTCAAGAATTGCGGCCCTTAGGGCGGGCTGTTCAATAGAAAGCTCCGCTCTGAATGTCAACAGGCTGTGTTCATCCGGTCTCCAGGCAATTGTAACCGCCGCAACATCAATTGACCATGGTGATTATGACGTGGCTGTAGCCGGCGGTACTGAAAGCATGAGCAACATACCGTATGCCATATATAATGCCAGATGGGGGCTTCGCATGGGCAATTCGGTGCTGTCGGACGAGCTGACAGCCGCTTTGTCCGAGCCTATTGCGGGCAATGGCACCCATATTGCAATCACGGCGGAAAATGTCAGTGAGAGATACGGCATCAGCAGGCAGCGCCTCGATGAATACTCCCTGGAAAGCCAGAACCGTGCCTTAAATGCCATAAAGGAAGGCAAGTTCAAGGAAGAAATTGTTCCAATTGAAATAAAGACCAAGAATGAGGTCAGAATTTTTGATACGGATGAGCATCCCCGCGAAACGACCATTGAGAAGCTCGCAAAGCTTAGGGCTTTTGCAAAGGCGGACGGAATTGTAACCGCGGGTAATGCTTCCGGAGTAAATGACGGAGCCGCTGCACTGGTTTTGATGACCTCTAAGAAAGCTGATGATCTTGGATGCAGGCCACTTGTCCGGGTGGTCGATTATGCTGTCGCCGGCGTCGATCCGAACTATATGGGCATGGGACCGGTTTATTCAACTAAAAAACTGCTTGAGAAAACCGGCCTTGCCATAGAAGATATCGGTCTTGTTGAGCTGAACGAAGCATTTGCGGCCCAGGCAATCGCTTGCATCGACGAGCTTGGCTTCGATTATTCCATCGTTAACGTAAACGGAAGCGGGATTTCCCTCGGCCATCCTATAGGAGCCACCGGAGCGATTATTTCCATAAAGCTTATAAACGAGATGAGACGCCGCAATGTACGCTACGGACTGGCAACGCTGTGTATCGGCGGCGGCCAGGGCTTATCCGTTCTGTATGAATTAATGTAAACTTTTTTGATACATGGGAGGTTGAAATGAACGAACAGCCGGTCGGCAGCAATGAATTGTTAAGTTCATATGCCGCTTACAACAAGGAAGCAGTGGATCTTGAGCTTCAAAACGCATTAAGAGACAGCCGTCATAAAATCGTTGTGCTGGATGATGATCCTACGGGAGTCCAGACCGTACACGGCGTTTATGTTTATACCGACTGGAGCAAAGACAGCATAAAACGGGGCTTTGAAGATGAAAACTCCATATTTTTCATTCTTACAAATTCCAGGGGTTTTACTGAAGAGGAAACCATCCGGGTCCATCAGGAAATCGCGGCAAATATAGTTGCCGCAGCCAGGGAAACCGGCCGGAAATTCATAGTAATCAGCAGAGGCGATTCAACCCTTCGAGGCCACTACCCTGTTGAAACGGAAGTATTAAGGAATAAAATCGAAGAGCTGACGGGTGAAAAGATTCATGGCGAGGTAATTATCCCGTTCTTCCTGGAGGGCGGCCGTTATACCGTAAACAACGTGCATTACGTAAAAGAAAATGATGTCCTGGTTCCTGCGGGCAAGACCGAATTTGCAATGGATAAAACCTTTGCATATTCGAGCTCACACCTGGGTGAATGGATAGAAGAAAAAAGCAAAGGGGCTTACCCGAAAGACGATGTGACCTATATCGGCCTTGATGAATTGAGAGACATGGATTATGAAGGCATCTATAAAAAGCTGATGCGTGTGGAAGGATTTAACAAAATTGTTGTCAACTCCATTGATTACTATGATGTGAAGGTTTTTGTGACCGCTCTTATGAAAGCCATATCCGAAGGTAAGAATTTCATATTCCGAAGCGCAGCGTCTCTTACAAAGGTAATTGGGGGAATAAGCGACAAGCCTTTGCTTACGCGGGAGGAACTGGTAAATACCGCCAACAAAAACGGCGGCATTATAATAGTCGGTTCCCATGTCAAAAAGACAACCAGTCAGCTTGAAAACCTCAAACAGCTTGACGGTGTTAAATTCATAGAGTTTAACCAGCATCTTGTTCAGGACGACGAAGCCTTTGAAGCTGAAATCAGGCGGGTTATTAAGGAAGCTGAAGACACCATATCGTCAGGCCGTACTGCTGCCGTTTATACCAAAAGGGAGCGCTTCGACCTAAATACCGGCAACAAGGAGGACGAACTGCGTCTTGCCGTTAAAATATCGGATGCGGTAACAAGAATAATCTCCGACCTGTCGGTCAGACCCAACTTTATTATTGCCAAAGGAGGCATCACCTCCAGCGATATTGGAACTAAAGGATTAAGAGTAAAAAGAGCGTTGGTCCTGGGCCAGATCCTTCATGGTGTGCCCGTGTGGCTTACAGGAGAGGAAAGCAAATTTCCCGGCATGCCTTATGTCATATTCCCGGGCAACGTAGGCTCTCCCACATCATTGCTGGAAGCGGTTAAAATCATGCTTCCCGACTAAAACTTTAAAATATAAAGGAATTAATGCGCATAAATCATGCGACGGATTGGAGGTAAATATGAAGCTTAAAGGAAAATATGCCGTGGTAACCGGAGCGGCAAGAGGAATAGGTGAGGCAATAGCATTAAGATTTTTGGAAGACGGTATTGAAGGAGTTGCGTTGCTTGACCTTGATGAACAGACCGTAAAACAGACCGCTGCCAAATTGGATCCCGGCGGCAAAAGGGCTTTTGGCTTTAAATGCAACGTGGCTTCCAAGGAAGAGGTTGCATCCGTGTTCGAAAGCATTACAGCACAGTTTGGCAGGATAGACATACTTGTGAACAATGCCGGCATTACCAGGGACGCAATGTTCCATAAAATGACCGACGAGCAGTGGGATACGGTTATAGATGTCAATCTTAACAGTGTCTATAACTGCTGCAAGGCTGTGGTGCCGGGCATGAGAGAGCGGGGCTATGGAAAGATTGTCAATCTTGCATCCGTGTCTGCCTTCGGCAATATTGGACAAACAAATTATGGCGCTTCAAAAGCCGCCCTTATTGGATTTACGAAATGCCTTGCAAAGGAGCTGGCAAGGAATAACTGTACCGTAAATGCTATAGCCCCAAGCTATATAAATACCGAAATGCTTCAGGCGGTTCCGGAAAACGTAATGGCAAAATTTATTGCCGCTGTTCCCGCCAACCGCCTTGGAGAGCCAAGCGAAGTGGCCTCGGTGGTATCATTCTTAAGCTCGGACGATTCCAGCTTTATTACCGGGGAGTGCATTGTCGTTTCCGGCGGTTCATATATGTAAGAACTCCCGATGACAAAACCTTATATACAAGATTATTTTGGAGGTGCCAGTTAAAATGAAGATAGCGGTAGGCAGCGATCATGCGGGCTATGAATTAAAGGTTAAGCTGCTTGATGAAATCAGGGCGTTAGGCCATGAAGTCATCGATTTTGGAAGCTATGACCCGAATCCCGTCGATTTCCCTGATATAGCAAAGCTTGTAACCGGAGCGATACTAAGCGGTGAATGCAAACGCGGCATCATGTTCTGCGGAACCGGTGTGGGTGCAGCCATAGCCTGCAATAAGGTGAAAGGAATTAGGGCATCGGTCTGCCATGATATCTATTCCGCACACCAGTGTGTCGAACATGACGATGTACAGGTAATGTGCCTGGGTAACCAGATTATCGGGCATTCCGTGGCACTGGAGCTGATAAAGATATTCCTGGAGGCGGAGTTCTCCACGGATGAGGATTTCAGGCGGCGTGTAAACAAGCTGTCACAGATGGAAAGCTAATGTTTCTCCCCTAAGGGTAGTTTTTGGGGTAGTTTTTTTATCCCCCCCTGATGGCATATTATGCCATAAATGACTGTAAGGCCGCTCCAGCTGTCGCTGGCCGCGGCCATTTATATTTTTAATGTTTATTTCTTTATATCAGGCAGGTAATCCGGATTAATCGCGTAGAAGTTCTTGGAATCCAGTTCGTCAAGAACAATGCGCAGCGCTTCGCCGAATCTCTGGAAATGGTTGATTTCCCTTTGCCTTAGGAACTTAATCGGATCACATACCTCCTGGTCATGAACCAGGCGCAGTATGTTGTCGTAGGTGGTCCTTGCCTTTTGTTCGGCGGCCATGTCTTCTATCAAATCGGTGATAACATCGCCCTTGCTTTGGAAGAACGTGGACGTAAAAGGTATCCCTCCGGCTGACTGGGGCCACAAGCCCAACGTATGGTCCACGTAATACTTCTCAAAGCCGCTCTCCATAATTTCCTGGGGTGTTATATCCTTGGTAAGCTGGTGAACTATTGCGCTTACAATCTCCATGTGGGCCAGCTCCTCCGTGCCTATATCCGTGAGAACACCGGCAACCTTCTTATTCTTTGTTGAATAACGCTGGGACAGATAGCGCATGGATGCGGCTAGTTCACCGTCCGGTCCGCCAAACTGGCTCATTATAACCATAGCAAGCTTTGGATTTCTGCATGTAATATTTACAGGATATTGCAATCTTCTCTCATAACTCCACATTCACTAGCACCTTCCTTCCCACGGCCAGGGCTCTTCAACCCAGGCCCATCTGTTCTTGACATCCACATCATAGCTGTATATCGGTCCGTAGTTTCTGGTATATTCTTTAACGGCTTCTTCTCTGACCCGGCTGATCTTCTCCCAATAATCCAGCGCTTCCCGGTCCGTAGGATGGGTGTCGAGATATATTCTCAAATCATCCATAACGAAGCTGGTTGCGGTAATAAACGCGAACAGCTTATCCCTGTTATTAACATTCATCCATCAGCATCCCCTTCCGTACCAGTCGTATTGCAATTCTTTAAATAAAGTCCCGTTCTCCAGGGCGGCAAATTCATTCTCATACAGATCCCTGAAGCACTGCCACGGAACATAGCACATACCTATCGGAAAACGTTCCGGCTTGAAATCATCCTCGCAATAGCTCCTGCTTCTTTCGCATCCGCAGTCGCTGTCCGGGATATCACCGCATACCGGCTGGGTAGCCCTGTAAGGAGGAACATACCGGCTGCGTCCCATATTGCTGTGATACATCCGTCTATCCATCAAGAATACTCCTTTCGATTAATTGAAAACTTTATAACATCTTTTGCTTTATATATCTTATGAAGATAGGACAATTCTGTGCCTGTATGGAACGCTGAAAAGTGTTTTATTGATTTAATAAGTGCAATTTATTGACAATATAGCGCAATTCATATAATATTTAATTAGTAATTTTGCTAAAGACAGTCTAAGTCAAGGAGAAAAAGCCGGGGGATGTATCATTTTATAATTAATCCAAACTCAAGCTCGGGAAAGGGAATCCGCCATTGGTGGACCGTCAAGGAGGAGCTGGACCGAAATAATATAGCATATACAGCAGATTTCACAAAATATGAGGGACATGCCGTCGAGTTGGTCGAAAAAATCTGCCGGAAATACGACGGCATAAAAACCATTGTCGTCCTGGGAGGCGACGGGACTTTAAATGAAGTAATCAACGGAATTGAAAACTTTGACGATGTAACCTTGGGATATATCCCTTCCGGTTCAAGCAACGACTTGGCCCGAAGCTTAAAGATTCCCAGGAAACCGAAAAAATCCCTTGAGATGGTACTTAGACCATCCCGGTATATATACCTTGATTACGGGGAAATTACGTTCAGTGACCAGGAAGTTAAACCCAGAAAATTCGGATGCTCCAGCGGAATAGGATATGATGCGGGTGTGTGTGCGGAAGTGCAGCAATCCCCGCTGAAAAAGAAGCTTAACCGCTTTGGCGCAGGAAAATTCATATATCTGGCCATAGCCATCAAGCAGCTCTTTGGCACGAAGTTTCAGAATGCAACCATTATCCTGGATGAAACAAGAAGTGAAATGTATTCGAAGGTTCTCCTCATATCCAACATGATTCACCAGTATGAGGGAGGGGGCCTAAAAATGGCTCCGGACGCCGATCCTACTGACGGCAAGCTCAGCATATGCGTAGTTCACGGATTGCCTAAAATATTGATTCTGCTGCTTTTACCGACCATTATTTTCGGCAGGCACATTCATCTGAAAGGCGTGGAAACCTTCAATTGCTCAAGCATTGAGATTATGCTGGAGGATAGGGCGGCCGTTCATACCGACGGAGAAGTTCCGGCCTTCAGCTCACATATAAATGTCCGCTGTATCCCGCGAAAGATTAGGATGATTCTATGATAATACAATGAAAGCAGGTGTAAATATGCGCAGGCGTTCAAACATGGAGACATCCTCCATGATTGTTTTACTAACCATTATCAGTATTGTCGTTCAGTTTGCTGCTTATTATTTTCTTGCTCTGCCGTATCTCATCCTTGGAATAAGCAGCGCCGCGGTAATTGTATGTATTCATATCCTGTTGGAACAGTCTCTGTCATATGAACCCTGCACCGCATATACCATTCTGCTTTTGTTCATATCGTCGATTATTACCGTTTTATCCTATCCGAAAGCGGAAAGCAACATTTTCCCGTATACCAACACCATGTTGGGAATCATAGCGGTCAACTGGGCTGTTCCCATGCTGTACTGCTTTATACGGAATATGTTTGATTATGGCAACAGGATTGAAAGGTTCAATTCCTTCTACCGTAATATAAGCCTGGTATTCATAGTGTTTTACATTGTTTTCCTTCTGTACGGGTCATTCTCGACAGGCTCCATAGCGGCATTAAACCGCATCAGGTCCAATCATCAAAACTTTACGCCGTTTTGGTGGATTGCCACTTTGATTGAAGATTATCTAAACGATATGATTCCTTTAAGCGACATACTTGCGTACCTGTTCGGCAGGATTATGATATTCATCCCATACGGCTTTTACATTATCCTGGTATTCAGATACCGGTCAAAACTGATCCGGTTCATATCCCTGCTTTTGCTTCCTTTACTGATTGAGCTGATCCAGTACTTCATAATACCTGCCAGATGTGATGTTGACGATTTGATATATGCGTTTATAGGAGGAATATTAGGCGGTCTGTTGTATTATCTTACGAATGCCATATACCGTGCGTTTTCCAATAAGGATTTCCTGTCCAAGGATTCCGAATACAAATATTCCAGCGGTTCCATGCACTTTTAACGGTTCCAGAATTCCGATACTATATCGGCCATGGAATCAATATCCACGGGGACAAAAGGGAACCACTCCCTTGGGAACAGCTGATAGTATTTCGGCTGGGCAAACCTCTCATCCAACAGTAAAATAATGCCCCGGTCTTCTTCCGTACGGATTACCCGTCCTGCAGACTGCAGGACTTTATTCATGCCCTGGTAAAGGTAAGCATAATCGAAGCCGTTCTTGCCCCTTTCGTCAAAATAACTTCTGAAAAGCTCCCTTTCGTTGCAGACCATGGGCAGTCCGGGACCAACTATAACCGCTCCTATGAGCCTGCTTCTTTTTAAATCGATGCCCTCGCTGAATATACCGCCCATAACGCAGAACGCAATTCGCGTCTGCGTCGGGTTTTCCACAAAATCCTCGAGAAACATCTCTTTTTCCTCTTCCTTCATATTGCTGCCCTGCATTACAATTCCGTCAATTTCGCCTTCCGCGAGCTCAAAAACCGCCTGCATCATTTGGTACGAAGGAAAAAAGACCAGGTAATTCCCTGTTTTCAGTCTTGTAAACTCCTTGATATATCTTATAATCCTCCGGTATTCGCTGTTGTTCCTCCTGTTATATCTGGTGCTTACGTCGGCTCCCACCATTACCAGCCGGTTTTCCTTCTTAAAGGACGACGGGGCATATACGGCATAATCGTCCTCATTTCCTCCCAACTGGTCCATGTAATACTTGATGGGAAGCAGGGTCGCGGAAAAAAGCACCGCGCTCCTGCCCCGTTCATAACACCTGGCCAGGTTTTTTGACGGATCCATGCATTGAAGCTTTATTCTGAATCTCTCATCTTCATCATAATCGGTATATATCGTATAATTCTCATCCAGAATATCATATATATTAAGAAAATGCCTTATATCCAGGTACAGCTTGCTTATCTCCTCGCCGACATTCTTAGCTTCCTGGAAATAAGCTTCATACTCACCTATAAGCTCCATAAGGTGTATGATAAAGTCACTGATATCGTAAACAACCTCAAACTCGTCACATTCTCTCTTAAGCTTCAGCAGATCCTTGTTGCACTTGTCAATGCATTTAACCAGCTTGGTATGAGCGTCCTTTACGGACCGCTTCACCAGCAGGAAATCCTCCTTGTATAAGACGGCGCTGAACATCTCCCTGGCCCTGTCCACAAGATTATGGGCTTCGTCAATCAGGAAAACATAGTCCTCCTGCCTGTCGTTGGCAAAAAACCTGCGAAGATAAACATTCGGGTCAAAGACATAATTGTAATCACATATGATTGCATCGGACCACAAGGTCACATCCAGGGACATTTCAAACGGACAGACATTATGCTTTTTGGCATAATATAAAATCAGGTCCCTGGTTATTTTATCCTCGTTTATGAGCATATCGTATACCGCCGCGTTAACCCTGTCATAATGGCCCTTGGCCCTGGGGCAGGATGCCGGGTTGCAGTCCGGTTTATCCAATATGCATACCTTTTCCTTTGCCGTTATGGTGGTTACCTTGATGCTTAATCCCTTGTCCGTAAGAACCCGGAATGTTTCTTCCGCGGCTGTTCTTGTTATGGTCTTGGCCGTAAGGTAAAAAATCTTGCTGACAATCCCGGTTCCCATCGCTTTGACTGCCGGAAACACCGTAGATATTGTCTTTCCGACACCCGTGGGGGCTTCTATGAACAGCTTCTTCTTTCTAAGTATGGTCCTATAAACACCTGCTGCCAGCTCCTTCTGGCCTTCCCTGTATGTAAACGGGAATTCAAGGGCATTTATCCCGTCGTTTCTTTTGTCTATCCATTTTATTTGCCATACCGCCCATTTCGCATATTCGTTAATCAAATCATTAAACCACCGGCCGATTTCCTCGAAAGAAAAACTCTCTTCAAAGTATTTGACGCTTTCCGATTCCAGGTTGACATATGTCAGGCGTATGCCTATTTGCGAATGCCTGTGTTTTACAGCATATATGTATGCATAGCACATTGCCTGGGCCCGGTGGACCGAAACCGGTTCTGCCAGGTATGCCAGGTCCATGTATACCCCTTTAATTTCATCAATTACCGCCTCGGGCTTTGCGCCGATGAATGAATCATCCGCTTCATCCGGCTTGCTTGAAAATACCCCGTCCGCCCTGCCTTCCACCGTTAGCTCCAGGGATACCCCGTCATAATTCACAGGAACCGTGATGCTTAAAGCAACCTCGGACGCATAATCCGCCCCCATCTGCTTTTGAAGCTTCCTGTGAATGCGCCCTCCGGCTCGCATGGCTTCGATCTCGTCCCTGCCTCCCCGGGTATTGTCCAGGTCTCCGCTTCGCATGATAAACTCCACAAGATTCCTAACAGATATGCTGATTTCCTTGACACTTTCGCTCATAAACGGTTTCCTCCATGGCAGCCGGACATAATCTGCCGGCAATATGGGATATAAAAAAGACATCCTGCAGGATGCCCGATGACATCCTTCGGATGTCTTTAATTATAGCATAATTTTTGATTTTATACCCGGAAACTGTCCGAATTACCATTAAGAATCTATATATAGAAGTCTTCAAGCTCTTCGTCAAGTGTTCCGTTCTCGTAGTGCTTGATCCAGTTTGTCTTAGCCCCCTTCTTTCGTGATGCGGAGTGTCCGCGCCTGTCATACTCATCATATAAAAGTTTCTTGCTCATTGCTCTCTTTTCCCGCTCAATTCGCTTCATAGTCTGATATTTGGCCATCTGCGGATCAATGGGAATCCTGCTGTTGCTCTCATTTGGCCCTGTGGTAGCCACCAAAATTTACCCCTCTCTTTAATAATAATTAGTAATATTAAGTTGTCACATTTAATTTTAAAATATTTTAAGTTAAAGTCAATATTTATTTGTTTTAAATATATGTTTTACACTTGCATTTTTTGCCTACATCTGATACATTTTATGTATATTCTTCTAATGATATCATTAGGGGAAAATTCTAAAAGTGAGGTAATAATATGAACGGACACAATCATAACGATAACTGCGGATGCGGTCACGATGACATGTACGATTACATTACATTGTCCCTGGACGATGGTACGGAACTGCAATGTGTTGTGCTTGAAATTTTTACGGTAGACGATAAAGAGTATATTGCTCTTCAACCTATAGACGGGGAAGAGGATGATAATGTTTTTCTATATCGCTTTATCCAGGAAAATGAAGACGATGAACCTCAACTCCTGAACATCGAGGATGATGAGGAATTCGAGGCGGTTGCGGATGCATTCGAAGAAATACTGGACACCCGGGAGTTCGACGAAATATTTGATGAGGACGCCGAAGAGTACGACTTTGACGAGGATGATGAATAGTAATCCGATATTGTCAGGGTGCTTTGATGCCAGGCATGGCATCACGGCACCCTTTCTTATTTTATCCGCGCTCACCGGTTTCCGCTATGAATCGGGACGGAGACATGGACTTGTTATAGCGCTGCCCGCAGCTGAATATATACAGCTTGTTCTTAGCCCTGGTCATTGCCACGTAAAACAGCCTTCTCTCTTCTTCGATGCTTTCAGGAAGCACCGACTTTTTATGGGGCATTATGCCTTCATTTGCATCCATAATGAAAACTGTTGAAAACTCCAGGCCCTTTGAGCCATGCATGGTCATTATCCGGACTGCGTCGGCCTTATTGCCTGCCATTTTGGCAGCCTGCCTTATAAGCTCTTCTTTGTATTCCTCCATGAATGAAAACCATTCCGAATATGTGTTAAACCCTCTTGCGCTCTCCTGAAGCTCATCCAGGATGTCCGTAAGCTCCTCCGGTTTAATCCTGCGTTTTGCAGCATAATCCCTTAAGAATTCTTCATATCCTATTCCCCTTCGTATATACTGGATTGCAGCGTATGGCTTCATCCCTGAAAGCATGGCAAGATCATATTCCAGCTGCTCGATCCTGTCAAGCATCCATTTCTTGTCCTCATAATACTCTTTAATCTCTTCAATGCTTGTGTTGGGGCTGTCAAAGCATTCCCTTTCAATATACCGTACCGGCCTGTTGATAATTCTTAAGAACAGTCCACGGTCGGTCCCACCCGTCGCTATCCTAATGTAGGACAGTATATCCCGGGTAATCCAATGATCATAGATGTTCGGCAGGCTGTCCCCCGCAATGAACGGTATGTTATATTCAATAAGCTTTTGAATTATTGCTCCCGCTCCCAGGTTCGTCCGCACAAGTATGCATATGTCGGATAAAGATTCGTTTTGCTTCGCAAGCAAAAGAATTTCTTCCGCAAGCTTTGTATTTTGCTCCGTCATGGAATCAAAATGCCTTAAGACAACCTCACCGCCTTTTTTCGAATGGGCGGAAATCTCCTTTTCAAACCGGTTTTTGTTGTGGGAAATCAGATTACATGCCGCACTTACGATATGATTATCAGACCTGTAATTGACATTGAGAAGAACCTTTTTACAATCGGGATGGTCCGACGGGAAGTTCAACATAATTTCCGGCTTTGCGCCCCGGAATCGGTAAATGGACTGGTCATCGTCCCCCACGATAAACAGGTTGTTTTCAGGCGCAGCCAGCATCCTGACAATATCATACTGGAGTATATTGATGTCCTGGAATTCGTCTATAAGAATATATTTGAATTTGCTCTGCCACAGCTTTAAGATGTCCGGCCTTTCGGACAGAAGCTTGCAGCACATGACCAGCATATCGTCATAATCTATCTTTTTGAGCCTTTGAAGCCTTTTATTATATTCCCTGTAGATGTTTCTGAAAACCTCGTCCCCGCAGCTCATGGAATAATAAGCGGAAATATCCATCCTGTTGCCCTTTACCAGGCTTATTTCGGATAACAGCTCCGAAACAAATTCCTTCTCATCCTCATACCCCTGCCCCATCATGGACAGGATATTTCTAAGACATGCCCGCTTTTCGTCCTCGCTTATTATGTTTTCGGGACTAAAGCCGTAGGCATGTCTTAATATTGCAAAGAAAACCGCATGGAATGTCCCAAAGCTAACACCCGTACTGCCAACACCCAGCAGCCTTAAGAACCGCTCCTTCATCTCCCCCGCCGCGGCCCTGGTAAATGTAATAACCAGGATATTCTCTTCAGGTATATTGTATTCCCGAATCAAATACCTCGTCCGCTCGGTAATCACCAGAGTCTTTCCGGAGCCGGGACCGGCCAGCACCATCATTGGTCCGTCCTTGTGGCGTATGGCCGTCTTCTGAGCCCGGTTCAGATTCATCTGCCCAATGCCTTGTTCAGCTTGTCGATGGCAATCCTTATACGTCTTAAGCTTTCCTCTTTGCCGAGGATGCTCATGATCTCATAAGCGCCTCCGGGTGTTGACTGCTTGCCTGATACGGCCGTTCTTACAGGCCAAAGAGCTTGCCCGTTTTTTATTTGCTTTTCTTCGATGTAGGATTTTATGATCTCCTCGATGGAAGCTTCGGAATAATCCTCCAAAGCCTCAAACCTGGGCAGAAGCTCATTCAATACAACCAGCGAGCTTTCCGTATCAGTCTTCATCTTCTTGTGGGTGAACATCTCCGCGTCATATTCGGGAAGCTCTTCAAAAAAATCTATCAGGGAACCGATATCACACAGGGTTTCTATTCTTGTCTTTACAAGGCTTGCTATCTTCCTGAAATCCAGTTCTTTTTTAATAACTGCCTTGATATATGGAAGGGCCATGTTATAGAACCTGTCCTCATCCATCATCTTAATATATTCACCGTTCATCCAGCGAAGCTTGACCATATCGAATACCGCGGGAGACTTGTTTATGTTGTGGTAGTCAAACTCCCTAATCAGCTCCTCAAGAGACATGATTTCATTGTTGCTTGGAGGGCTCCATCCAAGCAGAGCTACAAAGTTTATGATAGCCTCCGATATGAATCCCTGCTCGAGCAGATCCTCGTATGACGAGTGGCCGCTTCGCTTGCTGAGCTTTTTGTGCTCCTCATTTGTAATCAAGGGAAGATGCACATATACAGGCTCTTCCCAGCCGAAGGCCTGGTAAAGCCTGGTGTATTTCGGAGTGGAGGACAAATACTCATTTCCCCTCACTACATGGGTAATTCCCATAAGATGGTCATCAACCACATTTGCGAAGTTATAAGTGGGGAAACCGTCCGACTTAATTAGAATCATGTCGTCCAACTCTTCATTGCTTACGGTAATGTCCCCATATATGACATCATGGAAAGTGGTTGTTCCTTCCTCGGGAATATTCTGACGTATTACATAGGGTATTCCGGCCGCCAGCTTCTCCTCTACCTCTTCCTTGGATAGGTGGAGGCAATGCTTGTCGTACTTGGTGATTTCCTTAACCTCGTCATCCTCATCACCCTCGTCCGCGCTGCTGACGGATATTTTCAGAGAAGCCAGGCGCTCCTTGGTACAGAAGCAGTAATATGCCGCTCCCTTATCAATCAGCTCCTTGGCATACTTCATGTAAATGCCCGCCTTAACCCTTTCGCTTTGCACGTAAGGACCGCATCCGCCGTCCTTGTCGGGGCCTTCGTCATGAATCAGCCCCGTACTTTCAAGAGTACGGTAAATAATATCTATTGCCCCGTCAACGTAACGTTCCTGGTCCGTATCCTCGATGCGCAATATAAATGTGCCGCCCTCATGCTTGGCAATCAGGTATTCATAAAGGGCAGTTCTTAAATTGCCAACATGCATCCTGCCGGTCGGACTCGGTGCAAACCTGGTCCTGATTTTCTTCATGTCAATCTTCCTCTCTGTTTTAGTAGCTGTAATCCTTGAATAAATCGTAGTACTGCCGGCTCATTTCCTCATCCAGCATCTCCTGGAATGTCGGGCTTTTCATAAGCAACATAACCATGATAAACACCAGCATGCCTATAACAAAGGTAATAGCCATATATACTAATGTTGCCCTGGCCCAGTTCCTTTTACTCTCGGCCGCGTTTTTATCAAGCGCCCAAACTAAAAGCATTACAAAGAAAACCAATCCTCCCACACATGGAATAAACAAAAGGAGATATGTACCAAGCCAGTTTCCGAATGAAACCGGTTCCTGATTGCTGTTAAGATCTACTGTCCGTACCGTTGTATAAGCCGGACCCTGTGTACCGGAATCCTCCGTTCTTCCTTGACCGGGGTTGAAATTCTCCCTGAAGGAAGCTCCACAGTATTCGCAAAAGTTCGCATTTTCATTGTCGGTGCTTCTTCCGCAGGAATTGCATACCATGGTATTCACCTCGTTTAGCATTTTCTCTCATTATAACATATCAAAAGCAAAAATCAATTGTACAGGAAATTACAGACAGAAAAAAAATGGACACACCGGTAGGTTTTGCACGAAGCATTTTCCGGTATGCCCGATATGGCTTTTTATTAATTCCATGTGTATTCCGTTATTAATTTTCGGTTCTGATGGCCTCAATGGCACTTATCTTTGTTGCTCGCCTTGCCGGGAAGTAGCCTGACAGCAGGCCTACCACCACTGATATTCCCAGGCCTAAAAGCGGCAGGTACAGTGGAATAATCGAGTATGAAACTTCCGCCACTTCAGTGCCTCCCAAATACGAACCGCCTCTGTTTACCAATGCGCCAAACAGCGGTTTGCCATATTTGTTAATCAGATAGGAAGCCAGGTAGCTGAATCCGACGCCGATCACCCCTCCGATGAAACCAATCATTCCCGCTTCATACAGGAACAGCATGCGTATGTCCTTGACGACGCATCCCAAAACCTTCATAATGCCGATTTCCTTGGTCCTTTCGTAAATGGACATGACCATGGTATTGGCAATACTGATGGCCGATACGAACATGGATACCGCGCCAAGGAACAGGAATATGAGCTGCAGGGTCTTGGACGCTTCAATTGTAGGCTTAAGATACTGCATGAGGCTGTTGGACTGGTAGCCCATTTCCTTTATCTTATCCTGTACTTCCTCGACATGATCGATATTATCGACATTGAGCATGATCTGCTGGTACTCATCCAATTCCTTCATGGCTTTTTTTCTGTCATCAAGGGTCAGGGTATTGCAGTACTGCATGTATATCTTTTCAAAATACTCCAGGTCCATATATGCATTGTAGTCATATTCCGCCTTGGTTTCCACCATCTTGGCCACGTTGGTCAAAGGAAGCATAAACTCCTTCCTCCTCGGGTTCCTCTGGTACCGCCATTCATCGAATTTAAAGAAAATCTTATCCTTCTGAAGGTCAACCTGTTTATATTTCACATTCATCCATGAGGTCGGATTGCTTTCATAGAATTCCCACGGCTGGTTGTATCCGAACACAATTGTGCTGTTGTCCTCATCATTTGGATATTCGCCGAACATAAGCTCAGGAAATTCAAATGCTTCAAACACCGACCTGTCCATAACCATTATGTTAGCACCGGATTCATACTTTCCCGAAATATACCTGCCATAAATGTATATTACAGGCGTCACAGCCCTAACGTGGTCCATGGCTCTAATTTGCTCAACCAAATCCTTTGTAAGCTTCTGCTCCTGGCCGCCCACCCAATTGCCGTTATCATCATAAATAGCGCCATAGGTATCTATGGTTATTGTGGTCAGGCTGCCGTATTCCTTAACCTGTTTTTCAAAGCTTCTGTCCATTCCATGGCCTATGGATATTGTTATGATTATAAACAAACAGCCTATCACAACACCAAGAACCGTCAAAATGGTCCGCACTTTCCTTCTGAACAGGTTTTTTAGCCCCATTCGAAGCAAATCACTAATCCTCATACAAATCAATTCCTTTTTTGATTTTCAACTTGGCTAACAGTACTCCGATTACAATGCTGACAACCAGTACTGCGGCAGAAATACCGATAACAAACGGCCATGAGGAAAGCAGCGGATCCTTCACCTCTCCCATTCCGGTTTCAGTGCCGTAATCAATATAACCACCATCGATATATCCACCATCGATATATCCCGGATCTATGTATCCGTCATCTATGTACCCGCCATCGACGAAACCCGGATCCATAATAAATTCTTCATCAGAAACACCCGGGTCAATATAGTCTCCTTCTACAGCGGACTCGGAGTCCTCATTTATTACGTCGCCTTCAAGAGTTTCCTCCTCATAAACCTCCTCACCGGCATTGCCGGCATCGGAAGCCTGTCTGTCAACCTCGGCATCGGTCTTCATCTCACCCGATGTTTCCGATGGTCCCGTTATAGGTTCAATTTGAATGTCAACCGTATTATTTGCTATTAAATATAATCCACTCATAGTATCCTCCAATCTATCCATAAACTGCAATATATATACGCATTTATTCCCCGGTTCCGCCTTTCATGCCGGCATTATCAATACATATCTTCCTTGCTGCGGAGCTTGCGCTTGTAGATATTGACAACAACCTTCCTGGAAACAGGTATGAAGATAACCAGTATGGCTGCCTGTATAGCTATGAATGCCCACAGCGGCATGATTTCCTTCTTGGGCTGCGGCACATCCGGATTGAATACATCCACATCGCCGTCACCACCTCCGGGATACCAGCCCCCGGAGTCCTGGCCCATTACCGACCACTCAAATTCCTTCGTATAAACCTGTTCATCCCCGTTGCTGTCCTCAAATGTTATTTTGATAACTCCGTACGCCAATCCTTCCACATTCGGAATTACCTCAAATTCCACATAGGAGCGTTCACCGGCATTTACATTGCCTATATAAAACATGTTGCCGTTGGAGATCATGAAATCCCCTTCAACCATTGCCGTAACATTGTTCAATGTGGATTTGCCCATGTTATAAAACTCGAAGGAAATGCTTGCAGGCATTCCTACCTTGACGCCCTCATCCCATGAGTAAAGACTTACGTAATCAACTACGGGACGGGCATTTTCCACAACCTGCAGTTTCAGCTTATGCTCTTCAACCTCGCCAATCTTACCGGTCTGGGGATTTGGCTTTATGCCGTCATACTCGTACTCTATCGTGACATATATGGGATATGCTCCTGTTGCAGTATCGGACTTAATCTTCATTTCCAAGGAGTCGGAATAGACCTCTCCCGGGCCGATCTTGCTTACAAAGAAGCTGTTGCTTCCCTGGGTAACCGAGAACACCTCGCTGCCCATCTGGGATTCTCCTGATATAGTGATTATTATGTTCTTGGCGGCAACCGATGAATGGGTATTGCGTATTTCAAAATTAAAATTGAATATGCTGCCTGCCCTAAGCTCTTCGATATCTGCTTCATATTTGCTTACTATAAGCCTTGGCTTGCTGGCGCTGCCCAAATCATTCTGAATATCCAATACGGGTATGTGTATGTCAATAATGTCCCCGCCGCCAAGATATGTGTAAGCAACCGTCAGATAACTCATTCCTTCCGGTGCGTCCTCGGAAACGGTCAACGGAATTGTGATTCTCTTGGTTTCTCCGCCCTTAAACTCACCAATGTATATGTAAGGGTCAGTATTTACCGGTATAAATGTATTGTTGGAGAGATTCTTGACCGAAACCTTGAATTCGTTAAGAGTTACATTACTCTTGTTTACAATATCAAACGAAACATCCAGTCTTTCTCCCGCCTCGGGCTTTTCCGGGGATTGGGAAACATTTGTTATCAGGATTATAGGCGTTCCTTCGTCGGGAATTACCTCTTCCTCAATATACGGGTATATTGTAACCGAAGATTCATACTCTACACCGTCCGCATCAAAATAAGCGAACTTGAGATTAATCGGATACAGGCCGCCGTGATTTTTCTTTGCTACAAGCAGCGGCAGTTCAACCTCTATCGTCTCCCCTGCCTTAACATTATTTGTTTCAATAAATTCCGTGTAATAATCCTTTATAAATGTCGAAGGTCCGATGTTTGACTCATCCATAAAAATACGGGGATTAACAGCGGTGCTTCCTCCGTCGTTGACTATCTTGAGCACCAATCCCATCCTGTCTCCGGCCTTGGCGGATTCATTGTATCTAAATCCGCTTAAGTTAAGGGCCGGCGCTTTCTGGTTCTCAACGAGCGTTACGTATATCTCATGGCTGTCGGAAAGCTCGGTGCCGTCATCCATTTTATATGTAAATGTCACTGTCAGTGTCTTAAGCCCCGTCTCCGCCGTCGGCAGAACCTTTATAGGCAAACTTAACGGTATATCCTTGCCCGGAAGGACATCATCCACCTTGATCTTCTTGGTGGGGTATCCTGCTATCATGCCGGTGTTTGCATAATCAACGCTTGCATATACGCTCCTGGCGGCTATCTCGCCTACGTTGCGGACAACAAACGACAGGGTCATATCCTGGCCTATGGTCGGATTGTTTATTTTAATATCATTTACCGTTAGCTGTGCGGGTTCCTTCTCCTTAAGTATCTGCGTCATAACGGTTAGGGAAGCGTCCACCGTCTTCCCTATGGCATTGCCCTGAATAAAGAATTCGATAGGGTAAACCCCGATCTTTGCGGAATCAGGTACGATTACTTCTATTTCTATGTACTGGTTCAATAAAGCGTAGTATATTGTTCCAAGAACATAATCGGTGCCCTCAGTCCTCAGGATCGGTGTTGATATCTTATAAGGCGTAGACGATCCGTCCACGGTAATAACAACCGATGAGATATCGGCTCCTACGGCCTTTATGGGTATAAGAAGCTTTTTTGTTTCACCGGGAACAAGAACAATATTCTCCGGCTTGGGGTTTATAACGCCGACATCCGTCTGCGCGTGCGCCGGTCCGCCGTTTCCAAAGGCACTCATAATCAGCATTAACAGTGATAAACCTATTGTTATCAAACCTTTAGCTTTCCTCTTCATAATTATCCCTCTACTTCCTTTTTAATTCGATTTTTGTGCTTGTATTTTTCCTATATATGAATCTATTTAAATTCTCCCGATATTATCCCGGGTTATGTGCCGGCAGGGCTTCCAAACCCTGTTCCGT
Organism: Clostridiales bacterium; assembly: GCA_012735495.1. Lineage (GTDB taxonomy): Bacteria > Bacillota > Clostridia > Lachnospirales > Lachnospiraceae > Mobilitalea. Next base: position 71,911 of record JAAYHD010000032.1, read on the forward strand.
CTGTCCGGTGTTTTCCTCCGGCCCGCCTGCTTCCGCTGTTTCCGCGGTTTCCGCCGTATTCCCGGCCAGCTGATCTACTATTTTCTCAATCCTTCCGTCCCTGATATGTATTATCCTGTCCGCATACATTGCCAGGTCCTTGTCATGGGTAACCATCACGATTGTCTGATGGTTTGCCTTTGCCATGCCCTTTATCAGGTCCATGACCTCCCTGCTGGTCTTTGAATCCAGGTTACCCGTAGGCTCATCGGCAAACACAATCTCGGGATTGCTTACGAACGCCCTCGCAATGCCGACCCTTTGCTGCTGTCCGCCGCTCATTTCGGTGGGCTTATGTTTCAGGCGGTCGCCCAATCCTACATTGATAAGCATTTGCCTTGCCAGCCTGCGTCTTTTCTTCCTGTTCATGTGTTTGAACACCAGCGGCAGCTCCACGTTCTCCAGAGCAGTCATTGAATTTAAAAGGTTATACGACTGGAACACGAAGCCCAGCGTGTTTTGCCTGAATTTGGCCAGCCCTCTTTCGCTCATTCTTTGAATGTTGTGCCCCTTTATCATTATCTGGCCTGCGGTGAGCTTTTCTATACCCGCCATCAGGTTCAACAGGGTGGACTTTCCCGAACCGGACGCTCCGTACAGGCATAAAAATTCGCCCCTTTTGACGTTAAAGCTTACGTCATCCACGGCAACAATCTTTTCCTTGCCCATCCTGTATATTTTTCTGGCATTTTTAACTTCTATTATATTTTCCGATTTATTGTTCCTGCTTTGTTTCAGCATATTTGTTATCACGTCCTTTTACAGGCATGTAGTCTTTTATAATGAATGATACAATAAATAACTTAAATTATGTCTAAATAAAATCTTAATTATTTCTTACATTTTCCTGTCCTGATAAATATTAGACGAATCAAATTCAATCCGGTATCCATATTTTTTTAATTTATTCAATAATTTCTTCTCCGGCAATCTCTTCCGTCCCGGACGAATCCGCCGGTTCGTCGTTGACCCTGTTCATTTGTTCTTTCCTTTGAATCCTGTAATCCACAAATCTTACAAGGATCAGCTTAATATACGCGCCTACCGGTACTGCCAAAAGCATTCCAAGCAGCCCGCCTATGGCATTGCCGAAGATTAAGGATACAATAATTATAAGCGGATGTATCTTTATTGATTTGCTGAGCAGCTTCGGACCTATGAAATTTCCGTCCACAAACTGGACAACAACAAGTATTGCTAATGCAATTACAAGCTTTTGAATTTCTCCGTTGATTATGCATACAAGCACCGTACTGATATATGCCACAATCGGGCCGAAATACGGTATAAGGTTTCCCAATCCCGCAAAAATACCTATTACAATAGCAAATCTTACGCCAACCACGGATAGTACCAGGCTTATTAGTATCATCATGACAAAAGCGTCGGTAAGCTGTCCTCTCACGTATCCTGAAAAGGCATAATCCAAATCACTTATAAAAATTGATATTCTCCTGTTCGTATTCTCGGAAAACAGGGCATAACATACTTTTTTCAGGTAGGATTTAATCATCCTTCCGTCAATGATGAAGTAAAAGCCGATTATAAACCCGAATATAATCGTCGTCAGGTAATTTGATATATTTGTTATGGCTGATATTATGCTCTCGGCAAAACCCTTCAGGACATTCATTATTACCGTCAGGGTGTCCTCAACATATTCCTCAATCTGACCGGATTGGATATCAAGCCTCTCCATATACTGGATTATAGAGTTGTAAAGCGACTCCACGCTTTTCTTGTAGCCCTCCGCCAGCTTTACAATGTCATCAAAGTTGGCCAGCCTTATCTGGTCCGTTACGCTGAAGATCAGGAGGGATATGAGACCTGCCACGGCTATGAAAAATATGGCAACGGATATTATGGCGGCCCAGGTTCTTTTCCTTTTCATCCTTTTAAAGAGCTTTAACTTAAGGAACTTTGATTCAAAGAAATTCACCAGGGGATCCATAAGATAGGCGAATATAAACCCTAAAATGACAGGCCTGATTACCCTGATCAGCCAGTTCAGCTTGCCCATCAGGTTGTCGAAAATCGCGGGAGCATTCTTTGCCAGTAATGAGAGGACATATATAATAACCGCCGTAATTATTACATATAGTGAAATTTGTAAATATTTCCGGTTTATCTTGTCTTTAATCTTCATCTGCTACGCATCCCCTCTTCCCCGTTTGATGAAATCAGCAATCAGATCGACCGCATTATCTATTCCCACGAAATCGCTGCGGATGGATAAATGGTAGTTCTCCGCCTTGCCCCATTTGCCGCCGGTATGGTAGTTGTAATAGCTTGCCCTGCGCTTATCATATTTCATGATGGTCTCTTCAGCCTCCTCCTCGGGAATGCTGAATATCTTTACAGCCCTTTCCTTTCTGAAATCCATGTCGGCCCATATGAACACATGGACCACATCCTTACGGTCCCTTAAAATATAATCCGCGCACCTTCCCACAATAACACAGGGGCCTTCCGACGCTATCTTTCGTATTACATTCGATTGGGCAAGATATATCTGATCGTCAAGGGACAGCTGGGTAAACCCGATATCCTGGTTGCCATACGCATTCATTCCCATGGCTATGGAATACAGCAGGCTGCCTACGGTTCTTTTCTCAGCGTTTTCAAACAGCTTTTCGGAAAAACCACTTTCCCTGGCTGCCCTTGTTATCAGCTCCCTGTCATAAAAGGGAATGTCAAGCTTCTTTGCCAGCTTTTCCCCGATTTCCCTTCCTCCGCTTGCATACTGTCTGCTTATGGTAATGATTTTACTCAAAGCACACACCCCCTTCCGTCCTATATTATCCGGAAACATTTAAATTGCTCGTATTATTTCCAGTATAGCACACCGTGTTGAAAAATAGTGATTATAATTAAAATATAAAACATTTTTAATATATTGACAAATAATCTTAACATGCTTTTCAAGTAAATTTATCAAATATATCCCATTACTTTATAATATGCCCTCATTATTCGCGGCAGTCTTTCACTCGTCCTCTTTCTTAAGGTATTATAATATTTCCTTAGGATCAAATACTCCGCAAGGCTTATTGATTGCCTTGCAAACCTGGCTTTTTTGGCAATCTCCATGCATCTTTCAAAATCCTTGGCAGGGGTGATTATCATATGCTCCTTTATATATTCCTCGTTGTCCTCAAGATTTGTTATTCTATCCGGAAAATCCCTGCTTATTTTCAGCAGCTTTTCTATGTTCCTATAAATCTTCAACGCTTTTGCGCTGTAGTTTTCACCCGCCGTATCTCGTGACCTTATGCGGCATATCCCCAGGCAGGCTAAGCCTCCTATTAATAAAATGGTAATGATAATCGGCGCAACCAACCTAACACCAGTCCAGGGCCCTGTGTTGCCTTCATAATCGGAACCGTCGGTACCAATAGCTGTTTCATCCATATCATCGGTTGACGGGCTCGGCCTGTTATCATTCTTACTCATATCCGGTACCGCCGTAGGCCTGGACGGAGCAGCGGTCGGTGTTGCCTTGGAGGGCTTTGGGGTCGGTGTTGCCGGCTTGGGCGTAGGCTCGGCGGCTTCCGGTGTCGGCCGCGGAGTCGGTGATATCACCGGCCGCACCGTATCATCCGTTCCTTCCAGTGCGGCTTCGGTTGACGTACCCGGAGTAAATTCAACAGGATACCATCCGAAACCGTCAATATATACCTCAACCCAGGCGTGGGCATTATAATCCCTGACCGTAATCCGCGCAGCATCACTCCTGCCTGTTTCATAATCCTGTGCCTGCTTTTGGAGATCCTCCCTGGATATAACATATCCTTCGACATACCTGGCCGGATAACCCATAGCCCTCAGCATAAGCGCCGCCGCAGTCGCATAATGTGAGCAGTATCCCACCTTGCTTTCATAAATAAAATACTCGGCAAAATCCTCACCTTTGGGGAGCTTGCCCGGCGCCAATGTATACCTGGTATATTTCTTTAAATAATTTTTAATATATTTAACAGCGCTTTGCAGGTCATTTGCCGCGGCTCCTACAACTTCCCCGGAAAAATCGCTCTTTAACCTGGTTAACCTTCCTTCGGGGAGCCTGGTATAGTACTCATAAATAAACTCCCGGTATTTTTCATTCAAGCTGTATATTGAAAATCTTTCATGCTCGTCATCGGATACAAGGCTTCCTTCCCTTTCAATGAAAACTCTTTTTGCCGTGGACGCAAATACATCAATATTATCCAGTGTATACGGTATTTCTATATATTCATAGGTGCCTGAATCCATTCCCTTATCCGATAATACCGCCAAATCATAGAACAGGTCCAACCCGTCCAGATTATCAAAGACAGTATAATAGGGCGTGTATACATAATACCTGTTTGCTTCCAGATATTCTATTTCGATGGTCTTACGTTTCATTACGAGCCTGCGTGAGCATAAATCAAGCATTGTCCCGTTTCCGATGACAGGCTCAAATTTATCACCCTCGACAGCATCCAGCATCCTGCGGTATGCACTTTTGGCGCTCCATGAATGGGTTTCCCAGCTGTCACCCGTATACTCACTCCCGGCATAGCCCCGTAAATATATGCCCTTCATTATGGAATCCATGGGAGCGACGATAACTAGATGCTCGGTTCCGTCATGAACAACCCGGTCAACCCTCCCCAGCTTTCCAAGACTTAACCCTCCTACACTTTCATTTCTGTTGGTCTTGATATCCAGCTTGATATCCTCAACGGCGGATTTGACATCATCCAATGAAAAATTCGTAATATAGCCTTGCAGTTTTGCCTTGGCCTTGCGGATACCGGTTTGGTTTTCGTACATTTCCGCCGGGAAAAACAGCTTCATTATGAAAAACAGCAAAAGCGCCAATGAACAAAATATTAACGCTGCCTTAATCCTAATCCGGCTGACAATGTCCGGCCGGGTAATCTCCGGCGTTATGGAGAAAATGGATTTTCGATAAGGAAAACTGTTGGAGACCAATATGAAAAGAATGACAAGAATGGCCGCCACAAGCTCTGTTTCAGGCGGGGTTACCCCCATGGCAAAGCTTGCCGCTGCCGATGCCGATAAAAGAATACAGCATAAAGTTTTCATTCGCCTGCCGGTAAATGTCATTGAAAAAATCCATGCCACCGGCAGTATTATCATAATCAAAAGGATTGTTACGTCCCTTTTTTCTGTCGCATATTCCGCGACATACCTGAACGCCGGAAAGCCGTAATATTCGGCCGCCTTTTTGATAACCGCATTTTCAACAATATATAACCCGTTCTGCAGTTTTTTAACATTCAGATACAAGATAACCGCGTATATTGCCCCGCACGACATAAGCTTAACAGCAAAATACCCGGGCATTCTCAGCAAGGCATAAAAAGCGGCTGCCGATATAACTGACACCATGATAAACAGCGCATATACAACCTGCAGTTCAAAGCATTTTATTAATATGGAAATAAAACAGAAGCTCCCTGAAAACACCGCCAGTGCCTGCGCAATCATCATATAAACAGGAAATTTGGCGCTTCCGTTTTCCTCGGACATATAAATTTTGTCATTTATGGCGATGCCAATATCTTTCTTCCTTCCCATACAACCACCGTTATCCCCGGCCAAGCCTAATCTCATCCCAGTCCAGCCTGACATCGGACGAGCTTACCGAGAATAAACCCATGCCGGATTTCTTTGCTTTTTTAACAAGTTTGTCATCTACCGGGATATCCGGCTGCAGGTTTATCTTGTTTATGGCCTTTATCATAAGCAGCGAATCAATCTGCTTATCCGAAAATGAACCGGACACAAAAAACAGGTCCGTATACTGCTCATTAGGATATTCGGCAAAGTATACAGCTGCCATATCCGTTCCATCCATATAGAGACCGCTGCCAAGAATACAGTCGATCGCCTCAAACAGATCCTCTTCCTTCGCAACCCTCACTCTTCTGCACATGCCGATATTCTTGTCATACCAGGCCAGATAATGGATGTGTCCCTTCAGCATAAATGAGTAGGACAGGGACAGGGCGCATTCCAATATGGAATCCGCCATATCCAGCTCGTTCTCTCCTTTAGGGATACGCAAATCCGCCAAAATCGCCACAGAGCAGTTCATAGGCTCTGAAAAATCCTTTATCATCAGGTGATTCTGCTTAATGCTGAGCTTCCAGTGAATCCTTGAAAACCGGTCTCCCTCCCTGTACTCCCTGATTTCAAACACCTCGGAGGGATCGTCACCCGCCTTAAACGGCGAAAAAATATCGCTTTCGACTTGGATTTTGGGACTGTACTTCAGATAATCTTCCGTTGTCTCATGAAAGGCCGGCAGAACCGCAACCTTTATTCCGGTCTCTTTTCTTTTTCTAAAGGAAAAAAGCCTAAGATAGTCATATACGCGCACTTTAGTTATAGCTACATAAATGTTTCCCATATGCATTGATGAAAGGTTCATGGTCAGGGTTGTCGTCGAGCGCTTGTCGACGCATGCGCATATTTCCTCCCTGCAGCTGTAAGTACCGCCTGAAAAAGAGTTATAACAGGCCAATGTTATCCGTATATTAGGAATCGGCAGAAATGCAGAGTTGGTAATCTGAACGGATACCGGCACATCATCCCCCCTGTTTACCACATGGGTGGATGAAACCAACTCAAATGAAAGCATTCTGCTTGTATAAATCAGAGTTTCAAGCATGACAAGGGGGACGGCTGCAGTGACAAGGAAAAGAATCCATGTGTGGTAGTCGTCATAAAGAACTGCCAGCCATCCGGCCAATAACAGGATAACGATATATTTAAATTTGTTTCGAAGCATGATAACCGTGCCCTTTCACGCCAATATCCGGGGTGCTTTTACCGTCCGCAGTATATCATCCAAAAGGTTGTCCACGGTAATATTATTGACCCTTGCCTTGGGCTTTAAAATAATCCTGTGCGTTGCCACATCCTTGAATATGGATGAAACATCGGAAGGAAGGACGTAATCCCTTTCATTAAGAAACGCCGTGGCCTTCACCATGTTCATCAATGCCAGGGATCCTCTGGGGCTTACTCCCAGCTCTATCAGAGGATTGGTCCTTGTCTGCTGTACCAGCTGCGTTATATATTCATAAATCGAGTCATGAATATATACATTTTCAACCAGAGACTGCATATGCAGTATCTCGTCCCGGTCCACCACTTGCACCACATTTTCAAGAGGATTGGAGTTCTGTCTCTGCTTTAATATGTCTATCTCGCTCTCCATATCGGGATATCCCATCGAAAGCCGGACCATAAACCTGTCCATCTGTGATTCGGGAAGCATCTGCGTTCCTACCGAGCCTATGGGATTTTGCGTTGCAATAACTACAAAGGGCTTTGGTACATCCCGCGTAACGCTGTCCACAGTAACCTTTCCTTCCTCCATAACCTCAAGAAGCGCCGACTGTGTCTTGCTGGATGTCCTGTTGATTTCGTCCGCAAGAAACAGGTTGCACATTATTGCGCCCGGCTTGTACCTGTAGCTTTCTCCATCCTTTGAAAGCATGTGAAAGCCGACCACATCCGTTGGCAGAACATCAGGTGTAAACTGGAGCCTGTTGTGCTTCAGCGCCATAGCCTTTGAGAATGCCAGTGCCAGCGTGGTTTTTCCCACACCCGGATTATCCTCCAGCAGAATATGTCCCTTGGCCAAAATTGCTGTAAGAACCTTGCTGATGATGTCCCTCTTGCCTATAACCACCTTGTTAACTTCATCGATAATCTTTATGGCCCGTTCGTTATACGTTTCCATACTGCCGCCCTCATTTGCTAATTTTTATAATATCTTCCAATAAATTATAATATAATAATTATACAAAACAATGCCGAATATTAACATGAGCAATCCTTTCCAATCCTTGCCGGTTCCGGCACCCGGTTTGTAAAAAATGCATAAAACTATGAAAAATATGTGGCTTCTCTTGACTTATTGACAGAAACGTTTAAAATAGTCATCATGATGATACAATGGAGGTAACAACGTGAACAAATCAAAGAAGATTATAAAGGACACGGGAAAACCCAAAAAGAAACACATAAAAATTAATCCGATGATATGGGTTGCAGCCGCTGCCGTATTAGGCCTGGCATTGATTGCAGCGTTGCTGATTGATCAATTATACAAGAGACCCCTGGTAGTTGTTGATGGTGAAAAGTATTATCTTGAGGATATGAAATACCATATCTATACCATAGAGGCAAATTACGACTATATTGACCAGCTTTATGGCGGCACATACTGGGATTCGGCCAACTACAATTATCCATCCATGTCAAACCGCGAATATGCCAAGCTGGAAGCTATTAATAATTTTGTATACGAATTGATTTTATATAAAGAAGCGGTAGCCAATGGTTATACCCTGACCGAAGAAGAGTCCGAAAAGGTCGAGGAAAACGTCAATTCATTCATCAACGACCTGGGACTCAGTGAGAAATTCCTGAAGGAGAACGGCTTTACTCCTGAATTTCTCAGGGATGTCTTTACCAGAAACACTCTTGCCACGCGATTCAAGCAGGATGTGATAGATTCCCTGGATATTGATGATGAAGCAATAAAGGCTGAGTTCAAGTATGAAGACTACAGGCAGTATGACATCGAGTACCTGTTCATATCAACCGCACCAACGGAAACGGATGATGAGGAATCCGATGATAACAAAGCCAATGAGGTAAAGAAACAGACCGCGCTGGAGAAAATCACATCCTACAGGGAAAAGGCGTTGGAAACCGAGGATTGGTCGAAGCTTGTTCCCGAAGACGAGAAGGAACTGATATACAGGTCTTCTTACTTCCTGCCAACCGACACCTATTATCCGGAAAACCTGATGGAAGTCATGCTTGAGATGGAAAACGGCGAAATCTCCGATGTTATTGAAACCGAAAGCGGATATTATGTGGTACGCATGGTTAACAACAACTCCTCGGCAACCTATGACAGCAAGGTGGAAGCAGCCATAACCGAAAAAGAAGAAGAGGAATTTGCAAAAGAATACGAAAGCAATATCTATCCTAAGTATACGGTTGATCTGAAAGAAAAAGCCATAAGGAATCTCAGGCTTGGACGAATTACACTGGTGGATTGACCAATAATAATGATTTATATAACAGCCGTATTATATGTAATCATGCATAATGGTTATATATAATACGGTTATTAATATGATTATAAAATTGCATGAATGTGCTATAAATTCATATGGTAATCTGTTTTTTACATGCTATAATTAGATAACATCAAAACAGGAAAGGATATTGTTATGAACATAATTATTGTTGGATGCGGAAAAGTCGGAGCGACCCTGGCCGAGCACCTGGACCAGGAAGGGCATAATGTCGTCGTAGTGGACAATAAAGCATCTGTCATCGATAATGTAACCAATTTCTTGGATGTCATGGGCGTTGTGGGCAGCGGTGCAAGCTACAGCGTTCTTGTGGATGCAGGCATCGAAAAGGCCGATCTTTTAATAGCCGTTACAGGCTCGGATGAGCTTAATCTTCTGTGCTGCCTGGTGGCTCAAAAGGCTGGAAGATGCCATACTATAGCAAGAGTCCGCAACCCTTTATACAATGAAGAAATTGATTTCATAAAAGAAGAAATGGGATTATCCATGACCATAAATCCTGAGCTTGAGGCCGCAACAGAAATGGCGGCTCTGATAAATCTGCCCTCCGCCATTGAGATAGATACCTTTGCCAAGGGAAATGTTGAGCTGCTAAGATTCCAAATTCCCGAAAACTCGGTGCTTAATAACATGAAGATTATGAATATCCTGACAGATCTTCACAGCAAGGTTCTGGTCTGCATAGTCGAACGGGATGACGAAGTATTCATCCCTTCCGGCAGCTTTGAACTCCGTTCAAAGGACATAATATCAATAGTTGCCTCCCACAAGCATGCCATCGACTTCTTTCAGAAGATTGGAATTCATGCAGAAAGAAGCAAAAGCATCATGCTGGTTGGCGGCAGCACCCTGACAGTATATCTGGCAAAAATGCTGGAAGACTCGGATATCAAGATAACCATAATCGAACAAAACAAGGATCGCTGCGAGGAACTCAGCAACCTGCTTCCGAACGCGATGATAATAAATGCCAATGCCACCGAGAATAATGTTCTTTTGGAGGAAGGCATTGAAACAGTGGACGCATTTGCCGCCCTGACCAATTACGACGAGGAAAACATACTTCTGGCGCTGTATGCCAACAAATGCTCAAAAGCAAAGGTGTTTACAAAGATAACAAGAATGACCTATGACAATATAGTCGACGAGCTGCCTCTTGGTATTATTATCAATCCCAAGCTGGTTACGGCCCACCGTATTTTACAGCATGTCAGGGCCATGGAAAACTCCAAGGGAAGCAATGTTGAAACCCTGTACAAGCTTATAGGCAACAAGGTGGAAGCCCTGGAGTTCTATGCAAGAAGCAATGCAAAGCTTCTTGGCATTCCTCTTGAAAAGCTGAGAATAAAGCCCAACATACTGGTATGCTGTATAAACCGGAACGGCAAAATCATAATCCCCAATGGAAAGGACTATATACAGGAGGGGGACACCGTTGTTATAGTAACTACCAACAAAGGCCTTAATGACCTTAATGATATTCTTGCATAACATGATGGTTGGAACATAAGATTCGGCATAAGGAGTAATTATGAACAAATCGATTATTCTGCATGTTTTAGGTTGGATAATGTGCTTTGAAGCCGCTTTCATGGCATTATCCTTCATTGTCGCACTGATATATGGCGAAAACGGCAGCGGACTGGCATTTCTTATTACTATCGGCATTTGCCTTTTGCTTGGCATACCCCTTGTTATTAAAAAACCTAAAAACAAGGTCTTTTTTGCCAAAGAAGGCTTCGTATCCGTTGCCTTAGGTTGGGTTGTTCTCAGCTTGCTGGGTACTCTTCCGTTTTATATAAGCGGACAGATACCCGGCTTTATAGATGCCCTTTTTGAAACCATATCGGGATTCACCACCACGGGCTCCAGCATATTAAGCGATGTTGAAGCCCTCGATTACAGCATGCTGTTCTGGAGAAGCTTTACTCACTGGATCGGGGGGATGGGTGTATTGGTTTTCATCCTTGCCATTTTGCCGCTTGCCAGAGGGGAGAGCATGCATATTATGCGTGCCGAAAGCACCGGGCCTTCAGTGGAAAAGCTTGTGCCGAGGATGAGGACAAGTGCTTCTTTATTGTACGGCATATACATTGGTCTGACGATTTTACAGATCCTGCTTCTTCTTGCCGGCAGAATGCCATTGTTTGATGCGATAACGCTTTCCTTCGGTTCGGCAGGAACAGGAGGATTCGCAATTAAGAACAGCAACCTGACTTCCTATACGACATATCAGCAAATTGTAATCGGCCTGTTTATGTTCCTGTTCGGAGTAAACTTTAACTTCTACTATCTGATACTTCTTCGCAGGGTTAAAGATGCCTTCAAAATAGAAGAGGTAAGGTGGTATGCTGTAATAGTTGCCGTTTCAGTTATCCTTATAGCCCTGAATACGGGCGGATTCAAAGGGTTTTTGGGATCGCTGCACCAATCCGCATTTCAAGTTACCTCAATCATAACCACCACCGGTTATGCCATGGTGGATTTCAACCATTGGCCTTCCTTTTCAAAGGAGGTGCTTGTTTTGCTCATGTTTATCGGTGCGTGCGCAGGCAGCACGGGAGGAGGTATGAAGGTTTCCCGTATTATTACACTGTTCAAGGCGGTAGGCAGGGAAATGTCACATCTGGTTCATAAACGCAGCGTAAAAGTACTTAAGCTTAACGGCAAAAAGATTGAAAAGGAAACCCTCCATTCAATAATTATCTTTTTTATTACTTACATGATTATATTTGCTGTGTCTTTCCTTATAATATCCCTGGATAATTTTGATGTAACCACCAACTTTACCGCAACCCTGGCCACGCTGAGCAATATCGGCCCCGGCTTGGAGTCGGTCGGCCCGATGGGCAATTTCGAAGGCTTTTCCGTTCTGTCCAAGCTAGTCATGATGTTCAATATGCTGGCGGGCAGGCTGGAGATATTCCCTCTGCTTCTGTTGTTCTCGCCATCCACCTGGAAGCAGTAAATAAGGGCAATGCGGTGTTCCGATTAAAACAAGCAATTAGGGCATGTGAGGCTCCGAAAAGCACACCTGGAATCACACATGCCCTATTATTATCCGTATTTATCTTACAGGACATACACCGTTTTCACAGTCGGCATCCGTAATGTCATGCGGGTCGGAATTGTCATATGATGCAAGGAGCTCATAATCTATCGGCTTTATCCGGCTTACCCGCTCCTCATAGTCTTCCCTTGTGGTTGTCTCATATGGAAGCAGTGGATAGGTTTCCTCCGTAAGCGGAATGAACGTTATGCCGACCACGTAGTCGAAGTTTTCATACAGCCATCTTGCCACATCATCCCATTCATTTTCCCTTACATGAACGGTAATCGACGAGTTATGGTCCGTCCAGTTCTGCATTGTCAGTTTATAAAGCTCAAGCTGCTCAACGGCGCTCACATCGTATTTGGTCCTGCCCTCCGGTGCTTTGACGGGGAATTCAATGACCTTGATTGGGCTTCCGCCATCGGAGGTTCCGTTTTCGTCATATACGGGGTAGCTTCCCTGGGCTTCAATCATCTTAAACAGCGGATCCGATGCGGATATTCTAATCCTTCGTATATAATAATTGGAGTGGGCAAAATGTATGCCGCTGCTGACGCATGGAAGCATTGACAGGGTTCCTTCCGGCTTTATGGTTGTCATAAGCTTTGGAGGTTCTATGCCAAGCTCTGCGCAGTACCGTCTGCCTTCATTGTGGACCTCTTCCCTCAGCCTTCCAAGCAGATTCGCCAGGCCGTCATAGCTTAAACCTGTCTTGTTCACCATATCCATCATGCCGGTAAGGGATACCCCGACAATCCGGTCCTCCTGCATGACCCTGTTCCATTCCGGAAGCTCGGCCTCAATCAGGGTCATCCGGATTGCCACCCTTGCGGAAAGCCTTAGGGTTTCCTTAAGCTCTTCTTCATCAAGCACATTCCCTTTTACAAATCCCATCAGGTTGTTGGTGGTCAGGTTACAGCACTGCTTCGACCTGAGCAGAATCTCACCGCACGGATTGCAGCCTTCAAAGGAAGGTTTTCTTCGCAGGGCCTCCGCGCCGTTGATAAACCCGGGCTCACCGTTTATCTTTATCGAATCTATAATTTCCTTGATTTTTTCAAAGGAGGGACGGTTATAGTATATAACCGAATTATTGCTCATTCTCCTGTGGGATATTTCCTTGTCGATTATCCATTTGCCGTCGGCATACCTGTAAATGTTGCGCTTGGCGTTAATAACCCCGTAATCATCCTCGTCACAGATGACCATCATTGCGCTTCTTCTAACCCCGCCGGATACGACATTTTCACTGATTATGGTGGCAATGTCAAGCAGGTCTATGGTTTGCAGCATCCCATCTTCTCTCCGGTTTACCACCTTATTTATCTTCTCAAACATCCTCTTTAATGACTTGTGTCCGGAAGCCCTGCCGCCGAATCTTTTTAAACGCTCCCCTTCCGGCCGTACATAGCTGTAATCTATGACTATTCTTGCCACATCCTTGTACTCGTCAAGGGAAATTAAGTTAAAATAGCTCCTTAACGCGTCGCACCAGCCTTCCTTGCTGTCTCCTACCAAGATAACCGCATTGGAGCCGTTGTTCCTGTCCAGTAAGCATACGGTATTCTCCATGTCTTCCTTCGGGGTCCTGGCCCTTATGGTTTCATCGTACCTTCCCTCAAGCATGACATGACGGACCTTGGGAAACCCTGCCGTCATCTCTTTGGATATACGGACACCTACGCCGCTTCCTATCATAAGCAGGTAGAATACCTCAACCAGGTCCGAAAACTTCTCTATATTCGTAAAAGCACAGTTGAAATTGGACAGGGGATACATCTCCACAACCTCGGTGCCTCCCATATACAGGGTCCGACCCGAGGTAAAGGTCTTTAAGTTAAACAGCCTGTCGAACAAAAGCTCCGCTTCCTTTTTTTCCTCTTCCATATTGACGGGAAGACCCATCTTCTCCTTGTACCTGATTCCCAGGCTGACGTTGTACTCCGTCGTTCTCTTTACGGTTTCAAACCAGGTTTCCCGTCTCTTCTTATCCTCCAGGTACCTGGAATAAGTTCTAAGATATACAAACTCGCCTATGTGGCTGAGCGGGCTTTTTGCATTCCGATATTTATTTAAGAATTCCTCTGTCAGTAAACGTTCCATACTCTTCCTCCAATCCTATGTACCGCTGCAGACACAGCCATCTATTCTCTTTAAACCTTCTTTTGGCCTTCATTGCACAATATATTGTGTTTCTTATTATATATAAATACAACATATGTGTCAATAGTTAATTGAAAATAATAATCATTTAGATTTTTTGTTAATCCATTAACAATGTCATATAAAAAAGATAAGCAACCAAACCGATTGATTGCTTATCTTAATATTGTCTTCATCTGTTTTATTTATTCCAAAGCTTGAGCGCTTCTTCCAGTTCCTTGTGTTCCCCGGCTGCCTGCCTTAGAGGTATGCCGTTCATAACCGCCTTTATTGCCTGCATCATTGCATTGGCACCTGCCGCCGCTCCCATCGGATGTCCCTGGATGGCTCCGCCGGCTGCCAGAATTATATCGTTGCCCAGCTCTTTCATATATTTCTCGACCATGCCGGGATGAACTCCGCCTCCAATGGAAGGCATGACAGGTTTTATATCATAGAACGGAAAGGTAAGCTGCTGTATAATCTGCAGGTATTTCTGGCGCAGCATCGGGTATCCGCCGTACGGAGTATTAACCATGACCGTGTCGGCACCGGCCAGCCTTGGAAGCTTTCCGACCGCAAGGGTTGAGCTCATGCCGCTTTGGATGCCCTCATAGAACATGCCAGCTCCGGCACAATGGGCCAGGATCGGCACATGCACCGTCTTTGCAATCCGGGCCAGCACACTGTAGCCGACAGCCGCGAAGTTCACCATTATCGCTTCCGCTCCGGCCTCAATCACCTTGTTTACGGTATCCATTATGGTAAGGGCGCCGTCCGTAACATTTACGATATACAGGACTTTTCTGCCCGTCTTTTCATATGCGGCCTGTGCAGCCTTCTTAAATGCCTTTACCCTTTGATATGCAGGGCTGTAGCCCGGGCTGCCCAAAAGCTCGTCATCCTTGATCAAATCCACTTCGCCCAGGGCCGTTTCATAGAAAATTCTTGCTCCCTCCTCGGGTGTCAGTCCCGTACAGGGCTTGATCATGTTCAGAAGAAGGGGCCTGTCCTTTACACCGGTCAGTTTCCGGATGCCTTCTATACCGTATCGGGGCCCCGGAAAGCTCTCTGCAAATGCCTTCGGAAACTCGATATCAAGCAGCTTGACCTGGGCCGATGTGGAAGCATCATTCCCAAGCAGGGCCGTAATAACCAGGGGAAAGTCGGGTGTAAAATTGGCCGTGGGGTACGCGATCTGAATCAGATACTGCCTTTCCTCTTCTTCTATCTGTGTTGAAAGGTCAACAGGCGGAACATCATATATCTGTATGACCTTGCCCATATACTTTTCCCTTATGTCATCGGTAATGCCGGGAACCGGCACCCAAGTTCCTATAGTCTGCCCTATGGCAAGGGATGACGCTTTTTTTACAATGTCAACATCCCTGTCTATCTTAATATAATATGTTGCTACAATAAAATCCTTCTCCCTGATGTTCTCAGGAAGGCTGAATAAATATTGATCCATAATTTTCTCCTAAGCTTATAATGAGGGTTTATTCCTCAAAATATGCCGACGCGTCGTAAGGGATATCTTCTATCCTGCGCGCCAGGTTCGTCTGAAGCAGACGGTACAGCTTCTCGGAATCCCTTTCCCTCAGAGCCTCCAGGTAGCTGTCGTGCTCCTCCATCATTCTTTCACGGGAATAAACATCTTTAATGAACTTCTGGCCATAAATCAGCTTGAAGAAGGACAAGCTGTCCCACAAGGATTCAATCATCGAGCAGATCCTCGGCAGGCCGCTTATACTGTAAATGGTAAAGTGATAATATCGGTTGATTTTATATACATCCTTTGCAGGCACCTCGTCCTGGCATACGGTTACCTTGTACTGGCAGTTGATTTTTTCAAGCAGTCTGATATGCTCCTCGGTAACATGCTTGCAGGCGTGATATCCCGCAACCGGTTCCAATGCCTGCCGGGCTATGTAGATCTCCTTGACATCGTCTTTTGTCAGCTTGATAAGCCTGGTTCCGACATAAGGAACAGATTCGGCCAGGCCCATTTTCTCCAGGTTGCTCAATGCTTCACGGATAGGCATGCGGCTCACACCCAATTGATTCGCGAGCTCTTCCGTATTCAATTTTTCACCCATGTGCAATTTCCCGTCCATAATCCAATCCATAAGCTTGCCAAGCACTAGGTCAGGAAGCTTGTTATGCGGAATAACATCCGAATTCATATTGTTCATTGTGATACGCATGTTTAAATCCATGATTCATCGCCCATCCTATTCTATATTTTATATCCCAAGCTTCCCGATCACTGCCTTTAACAATGCAATCTTTGCGGTCTCTTCTATCAGCTCCGCATTATGTAAAGCATTAAGCGGATCCTTGTCCATGGCTACAATGCCATGGTCGACCAATATAAAGCCTGGAAGCTTCGGGTTATTCCTCAATATATCTTCTATAAGCGGGGAGTCTTCTCTTCTTACCATTGCTGAAGGGATATCAATTACAGGTATGTCTGAAGGGATTTTCAGTTTGGAATGCCAGGTAACCCTCGGCAGATATTTACCTGTTGATGCCCAACCGATTGAATATGGCGCATGGAAATGAACAACAGCATTAACCTCGGGGCATAGTTTGTAAAGAAGGCCGTGTAAAAATACTTCCCTGGTGGGTTTACCCGTACCTTCTACGACGTTGCCGTCAAAATCAGTGATTACAAATCCCTCTGCGGTACTGTCCCCAAGAGAGCTCCCGCTTTCCTTAACAAGCATTAACTCTTTGCCCGGGATTCTTGCACTGACATTTCCACCGCTTCCGGTTTGAATACCTCTGTTGTATGCCCTTTTGCAGGCAACAACCAATTCGTCTGCAATTAATTTTACCATATTATCCATGCTTTTCAACTCCCTCACGTTTTTTCTTTTCCATGAATAGCGGCAGTACCGACCTGATAATCCCGTTGAAATTCTCCGCCTGCCAGGCGCTTCTTCCAATGAAAAGTCCGTCGATATTCTCTTCTTTTATTAATTTCAACGCGTTCTGAGGATTGACGCTTCCTCCGTACAGAACCGGTATGTCGCCGCCTATTTCCCTGCCGAACATGCTTATCAGCGTATCCTTGATGACGCCGTGCTTTTCGTTGGCATAGCCTTCATCGGCGGGAATCCCGTTTACACCTATCGCCCACACGGGCTCATAAGCAATCCAGACATTCTTTGCCTGATCGGCTGTTATTTCACTCAGCCCTATCTTCAACTGTATCCTGAGTATTTCGTCACTGATGCCGTAATTCTTCTGTTCCATGGTCTCCCCTATGCATAATAAGGGGATAAATCCATGCCTTAAGGCTGCCGACACCTTTTTCTTCTCTATTTCATCTGTCTCGCCCATCACATGGCGCCGCTCGGAATGGCCGATTTCAATAATGTTAACTCCTATCTCCTTAAGCATTATCGGGGATATCTCACCGGTAAACTGTCCTTCGTCTTCCCAGCACATATTCTGTGCCCCGAGCTTGATGAGCCGCTCAGGAGCAGCCTTTTTTGCGTGATACAGCGTCGTAAAGGAAGGAATGACGAAAAGCTCCATCAGGTTCCTGTCAATATCGGCAGTGAGCCCTGCCAGCTTTTCAAGAAATTCCACCGTATCCTTTATGGTTTTATACATCTTGGTGTTGGTGCCAAGATAAATTTTGTCCAGTCTTTTCATGGCTACCTCATTCCTGCTGCGTGCTAGTTATAAATTAGGGGAGGGTTTCTCACGCCCCCGATAAATAAACAGATCAGGAGCGTGAGAAACGGTATAATGGGGATATCTATACTTCTGACATTGCCTTAATTACTTGAGGTTTGCGTTCTCTATATCTATAATAGCCTGAACCTTGGGTGTGGAGCTTCCGTCTGCAAAGGTGAGTCTCAGCCATTCGTCAAGAATCTTCTTTGCCAGCTCCGATCCGATGACCCTTTCTCCCATGCAGATGACATTTCCATTATTGCTGAGCTTTGCCCTTTCTGCGGAATAAATATCGTGGCATACGGCAGCCCGAATTCCTTTGAATTTGTTTGCCGTCATGGCCATACCGATTCCAGTGCCACATACAAGCACACCTTCCTTAGTATAGCCGCTCTCAATAATCCTTTCGCAGACCCTTTTTGCTATAAGAGGGTAGTATGTCTTATCCTCCGCGGAATCACAGCCCATATCTTCAACGGTAATGCCCTGGCTTCTCATGTGCTCAACAAGGATGTTTTTCAGTCCGACAGCCGCATTATCACAACCGATTACTATTGTTTTCATCTTCTTATCCTCCTGTTTCGTGCGTAATGCGCACATTTATAAAATACCCGACTGTTTAAGCTCCTCAATCATATGCTGAGCCGCCCTGACCCCCCATTCCTTTGTGTCAAGGTTGCCCGGTATTGTTATAATTTCAATGTTCTTATTGTTTATATTGTTTTTGATCGTATTTATCAGGATTTCGTCAACTTCCTTATAATAAAGCTCCTGGCCCTCCTGTGTATTATGTCTCATGCCGTCCGTCGGAATCAGCAGCCTGATATGGTAATCCACAGCGTTAAGCTTGTCCGCCACAATTTTAGCCACCTGCTCCGCCTCATCCGGCAGTATCTTGATGTGTGCCGTATCGGCATTGTGCATCATGTATTTTCTTTCGTCCATCCGCGGAGGGAACTCATGTATTTTGAAATCAACGAAATCCAACCCTCCAAGGCAAACCACCATGGGTACCTTGTGCTTTACGGCCTTCTCCAGCCGGCATGCCGCCTTCTCATTGTAGGAGAATCCTCCTCCAAAGAAGTAGGATGTAATCTCATGGATCGTAAAATCCAGTATGCCGTCTATGAGAGTGTCACATGCCATCTGCTCCATGGTTGCGCCGCCGATGCCTGTCGTATGAAATCCTATGGTCTCTATCCCATGCTTTTCCATCTCTTCAATTGCCGCGCAGGCACCCGTGTTCGTGATACCCATCAGTGTAACACCAACCACAGGCTTGTCTCCTTTTTTCAGTACATTGCCCGCCGTATTAACCATGCCTATGCAGCATGCACAGGCATTGGCTATAATCTGGCGTGTTACTATATTTATACCGGTAAAGTCACTGATTGAAGGAATAACGACAATATCGGAACCGCCGACTATACTGTCGAAATATCTCTTGCCACTGGCAACGGTGGACGCCATAACCTTCGGAAACCCAATCGGCAACCTCTGCATCGCAGTGGTCGCAATCACCGTATTCTGCAGTCCTCCCACGGATAAAACCCCGTGAATCCTGCCTTCCTTATACAGACTGTACACATAGTCGGCTGCTGCTTCGGCCATAAACGCTATCTTTTCTCCCTTGGTTTTAGGCTCAATTTCCGTCCAGTCGTATCCATGCGCCTTGGCCAGCTCGTTGCGGGATACATCGTATCCGCTGTAACCGCTGCTGCCTGTGGATATATCGATGACCATGGCGTTTAAGCCTGCATCCTCGATAATCCGGCGCATGTAGGCGATTTCCTTGTATTTTGTGTCGCAGCTTCCGATAATTGCTATTGTCTTATTCATAAGATTATAAAGAACCTCCCAAAGCAAGTTGACTTACTGCTTCTTTATGCCAAGTACCGGTGTTTCCTTAATCCTGTCAAGCAGGGTGGCGTCATGGGAAAGAAGAAGGAATGAAGGATCCTTTGCCCTTTCCTTTTGGTACTCAATGCTCTTCCATGCCTCAACAATGTTGTAGAAGCGTCCCGGAGGTGAAATGTTGTAGTGAAGCTCCGGTATCGGATTCAGGTTGCCAAGCACGAAGATTGAGTCGCCGGCAATAATGTATTTTCCTTCATCCGTGTCCACTTCAACGGACTGATGTCCGGGTGAATGGCCAAAGGATTCGAACACCCTGATTCCGGGGAGTATTTCCGTTTCGCCTTCAACCAGTTCAAATGTTCGTCCGGTCAGGGGTGAAGTTACTCCCAATGCGGGCGCTTCATAGGACTTGTAGTACAAAGGAATAGGATCCATGGCAAACTCGTATTCCCTCCTGTGTACAATCAGTCTTGCATGGGCGAACTTCTCAAGGTAGAACATGTGATCCCAATGCAGGTGAGTAAATATAACTATATCTACATCCGAAGGCTTGTAACCGACAGAGTTGAGCAAGGATTCGATATCCTGCCCTGGCTCCTGCCATGAACCCGGATGATGATATTTATCGGCTCTCTCAGTCCATGCCATTCCGGTATCAACAAGCACCAGCTTTTCTCCGCCTTCAATGAGGAATGTGAATACCGGCAAAGGCACCTTTTCATTCGGCACATTCTTAAGATAAGGTGCGCAAGAGTGATGATAATGATACTGAAGCGGATGAGTGGGGACATATCCCGTGTTGAGTGGTCTAACTGTTAATCCCATAATATGACTTCCTTTCTTTATATGAATTTACTTTGACTATTGTTTCTGACTTTGTTTTCTCTTTGAGTTTATATCAAACAGCACCATAACTATGATAACTATACCTACCACCATCGGCTGGGCAAATGAAGGCACACCCTTCAGGTTCATGACATTAACGATAATTGTAAGTATCAGGGCACCGATTACCGTACCGCCGACACCGCCTTCGCCGCCAAGCATTGATGTTCCTCCGATTACAACCGCAGCAACGGTCTGAAGCCCGTAAGCTTCTCCCATGGCCGCATCGGCGGCATTCAGCCTGGCCGTAATAATCATTCCCGCAATTCCCGCACATATGCTGCATATCATGAATGTCGAAATCATTATTTTCTTTACCGGCATACCGGAATACCTTGCAGCCTCGGCATTTGAACCGTAGGAATATACCTGCCTTCCGTATGTGGTCTTTTGGAGCAGTATATAGAGGATAACCACTATGATTGCCGCTATGATAACCAGGACCGGTATGGGCCCTACATATCCGACACCCAGCTTCGTGAAATTCTTAGGCAGGTCGTAAATAACCGCGCCGTTCATAACCATGACGGCAAGACCGGTAAGCACCCAGTTGGTTGCATAGGTTGCAATGAAGCTGGGAAGCAGTCCTACCAGGAGCCCGTTGACAAATCCAATCAGGGCGCCTATCAAAATACCTATTATAAATGCCACCGGAATCGGAACCCCCGATTTAATCAGCTGGGCACATATACATCCTACCAGGCCTGCGGTCGCTCCTACCGAAAGGTCCATGCCTCCGGTAAGCAGAACCGCTGTCAGGCCCGAGCTTAATATCAGCAGAACACTGGCCTGCCTGAGTATCGTAATCATGTTGTTGATTGTCCTAAAATTAGGAGCTATGATGGAGGCGACGATGACCAGTCCGATTAACCCTATTAGGCTGAAAAATGATTTTGACCTTTTTAATTCATCCATGAATTTCATCATCTATACCTCCTATTCCTTTGAACGGATACGGATAATCGCATCGACGATTATTGCCGTCAATACTATGGATCCGATTATTGCGTTCTGATATATTGACCTGATTCCGATAATATTCAATCCGTTCTTTACGATAGTGATTAGCAGTACTCCAAATATAGTGCCTGTAACTCCGCCTTTGCCTTCCCTAAGCGATGTACCGCCCAGCAGTGTTGCCGCAACGGCCTGGAATTCCCAGCCCGAAGCCACCGTAGGCTGTCCCGATTCTACACGGCAGAGTGTTATTATTCCTGCTATTCCTGCTATAAATCCTGCAAATGCGTATGTTTTAATCAAATTTTTGACAGGGCTTATACCGGCGAGCGCCAGTGCTTCCCTGTTGCCTCCAAGTCCCCGGATATTGGTTCCGAACTTGGTTTTCCTCAGTACTATCCATACCAGGATAAACATCAGGGCACAGATCCATACCATCATTGGCACGAATAAGAATGTGGATTCAGCAACAAACCTGTATGTGTAGCTGGGGTAATATATTGACGATCCCGATGTAAGCAGCAGCGAAATACTGTTGACTATGTTCTGCATTCCGAAGGTTGCTATAAACGGGAGGATATTTCCTTTCGCGACGATGGTACCGTTAACGGTCCCGATCAGAACCGTAAGCAGTACTGCGATTATCATGCTTGCAAACAAAGGCACGCCTTTCTTTGCAAGGTAAACAATCATAACCGTAACGAAGCTAACCTGTGCGCCAAGGGATAAATCCGTCCCCTGGGTCAGTATTATGCATGTCTGCGCAAATGCCACGATCATCAGCGGTGTTGCCTGGATCAGAATGTTGCGGAAGTTGGAAAGCGAGAAGTAGTTGGGTGACGCAAGGCTGAATATGACTATAATGAGCACCAGCATCCAGGATACCGGCGGTAACGCCTTTAATCTCGTTTTGATACCATTCATCTTATCTGCCTCCTACTCCTAAACCAAGCATCCTGCTGCCAATCTGCTCGGCCGTAAATTCTCCCCGTTTGCATTCGTCCACCATGCGGCCCTCATGCATAACATAAATCCTGTCGCTCATTCCGATAACCTCGGGAAGCTCCGACGATATCATAAGAATTGCCTTCCCTTCAGCTGCAAGCCGGTCCATGAGCTTGTATATTTCCATCTTTGCGCCTACGTCAATTCCTCTTGTCGGTTCGTCGAAAATAATTATCTGCGGATTAAAATTCAGCCACTTTGCCAGGACAACCTTCTGCTGGTTGCCTCCGGAAAGGAATTTACACTGCTTGTGGACACTGGTTGTCACAATCCGCAGCTGGTCGACATTTTGTTTCGCGATGTCATATATCTTCCTTTTATTCATAAAGAATTTAGGGAATATCTTTTTCAAGCTTACTGAAATTGCATTAAATGCAATGGCTTCCCCCAGGGCAAGCCCGTATTTCTTGCGGTCCTCACTAACCAGACCTATTCCGTGTTTTACCGCATTAACAGGTGATTTCGGCATCATTTCCCTGCCGTTCACATATACCTTGCCTGTTTTTATTGGATTGATTCCGTAGATGAGCTGTGCCAGCTCCGTCCGTCCGGACCCTACCAATCCGGCAATACCAACGATTTCTCCTCTATTTAAAACAATGCTCACACCCTTAACCTTGCCCGAATAATCGGAAAGATCTTCTGTCCTAAGCGCTTCTCCCTTGTGTTCGTTTTGGGTCCGTACATAAACCTGCGACACATCACGGCCGACCATCATGGTAATAAGCTCGTGATCGGTGCAGTCGTTGATACCTATGGTGGCTATCTTTTTGCCGTCCCGAAGCACCGTAATCCTGTCGCCGATCTTGGGGAACTCTTCCATCCGGTGGGATACATATACGATACCGATACCCTTCTTTTTCAGGTTGTGTATCTGTGCAAACAATGATTCGGCTTCACGGTCGGACAAGGCCGATGTCGGTTCGTCGAATATGATAACTCTGGGCTTGTATGAAAGCGCCTTTGCTATTTCCACCATTTGCTGTTCTGCCACGCTAAGCTGCTTAACAGGGGCTTTAATATTGATATACTCGCAATTCAAAGATTTCAGCAAGGCTTCGGCTTCCGATTCCATTTTCTTGTGGTCAATGAATCCAAGCTTGGTTCTGAATTCCCGATTCAAAAATATGTTCTGTGCAACGCTTAAATAAGGAATAAGCGTAAATTCCTGATATACGGCAACAATTCCCTTGGCAATGGCATCCTTTGTTCCGGAGACTTCCATCTTCTCTCCTTCAAAGAACACCTCGCCCTCGTCCTGCTTGTAGACGCCCAATATGACCTTTGCTAATGTACTTTTTCCCGCACCGTTTTCTCCGACCAGTATATGTACCTCTCCGGCCCGAAGGTCGAAATCAACCTTGTCCAATGCCTTCATTCCGGGAAATACCTTCGTTATGCCGACTGCGGTCAAAATTGTCTTCCCCATTATTTCACCTCTTTTGGTCCAGTTAGTGCATGGCTGCCGCGTTACGGCAGCCATGCAGAATTATTATATTTATTGAACTACCTTCCACCAAGCGATGCTGTCTTTATACTCTGCAACTGTCTCAGCATTGATTAAAGGCTTGTCTGCTGCGGACGGGAACGGTACAAAGCTGCTGGGAGGAACGCTGCCGTCATTGAGATTAAGAACGGCATATGCGCAAGCTACAAAACCTGATCCGTAAGGATCTGTATTGTAAGTAACATACATGTCGCCTGCTTCAACTGCGGAAGTTGCGTCTGCGCTGCCGTCAAATCCAGCTACCAGGACATTATCCATGCCTGCGGCCTTAAGGGCCTGGATTGCACCAAGTGCGCTTTCATCGTTCATACCGATGATTGCGTTAACATCTGTGTGCTTCTGAATCAGGTTCTCGGTAACCTGCATACCTTCCGTACGCTTAAAGTTTGCTGTCTGGGATGCTACAACCTTGATGTCAGGGTATTTAGCAAATACGGAGTTGATTCCTTCAAGTCTTTCAATAGCGTTAGCTGCTCCTGGAGGGCCCTCAAGAATAATAACGTTGCCTTTATAATCCAAAGCCTTGGCTATTTCTTCTGCGATAACCTCTCCGGTCTCCCTGTAGTTAACGCCTGTCCTTAAGAATGTAGGCTCTGCGGCAGGTGTTCCGATTGTAAGAACCAGTATTCCTGCTTCCTGTGCCTTTCTGACACCGGGCATGATACCGTTGGAGTCGGCGCAGTGAACTATAATTGCATCCATTCCCTGCTGAATCATGTCTTCCATGATCTTAACCTGTTCTTCAACACTGTCTGCTGTTGCGGGTGCCTGGGTAACTGCTTCAAATCCCATAACCTCTCCGGCCTTAAGTACGCCCTGCGCCTGCGCTATCATATAGGGATTTGTAGTGTTCTTTGCAATGTAACCAATTTTGTATTTCTCTTTTGCCTTTACGTCGGATGATACCAGCGCACCGATGCCTGAAACCGGAAGCTCGGTTACAACCTTGGGCTCTTCCTTGGTTTCATCCTTCTTGCCATCGTCCTTGTTGGTGTCTTCAACCTTGCTGTCATTTTTACCGCCATTCCCGCCATTGTTGTTATCGTTATTCTGCTTGGGAGCGCTGCATGCGGCCAATACCATGCTGGTTATCAATGCTAATGCGATAACAAGCACAAATTTTGAAGTTTTCTTCATCATTAAAGCTACCTCCTTTGATATTCTCCTTGCTATCCGCCCTGGCTTATTAAGTTTGGATATTGGATACAATATATTTATTGCAGGCTTATCATAACATTTTCAAATAGGTTTGTCAACATATTGTATAAAAAATTTTTATTTCCTTTGATATTTTTTATACAATGTGCCAACATGCTCCATTTTTGCGTGTAATGGCCGGATATCAAGGTGTTCAATTTATTGTTCCAAAATATTTTTTCCTTATTTATTATGCCAATATCTTAAATGCTTCATATCACTTGCAAAAATTGATAAAAGGAGTTATAATTGTTGAAAATTAATATTGTAAAGCACAGCGATGATAAAAGCTACGATTTATGAACTTCTTCAGAGAGCCGATGTTTGGTGCGAATCGGTGTTGGTCTGAATCCTTCCACTTTTGGAGCTGTTGGCGATGAGTCAAAGGGTGGTGCCCTTTACAGCACCTGCGAGTGGTCGGTTTTTACCGGCAATTTGGGTGGCAACGCGGAATCCTTTCGTCCCAAGCAATTCGGGATTAAAGGATTTATTTATTATTGGGAATAAACAAGATATAGGAGGAGAAGCATGATTGATTTAAAATTTCTGAGAGAGAATCCTGAAATCGTTAAGGAGAACATCCGTAAGAAATTCCAGGATCACAAGCTTGGGCTGGTGGACGAGGTTATAGCCCTTGACCTCGAGAACCGCAACGCAAAGCAGGAGGCGGATAATCTTCGGTATGAACGCAACACTATTTCCAAGCAGATTGGCGCGCTGATGTCACAGGGCAAAAAAGATGAAGCCGAGGAGCTTAAGAAAAAAGTTGTCGAGCAGTCGGACCGTCTGAAAGCCCTTGAAGAAAAAGAAGCCGAGCTTAGCCGGAAAATAACTGAGATTATGATGGTTATTCCGAACATAATCGATCCCAGTGTTCCCATCGGCAAGGATGACAGTGAAAATGTAGAGCTGATGCGCTTTGGCGATCCGGTGGTTCCCGATTTTGAAATACCTTACCATATCGATATAATGGAAAACTTAAACGGCATTGACCTGGACAGCGCAAGGAAAGTTGCGGGCAACGGCTTCTACTACCTCATGGGCGATATAGCGAGACTTCATTCCGCCGTTTTGGCATATGCCCGTGATTTCATGATTGACAAGGGATTTACGTACTGCGTCCCGCCGTTCATGATCCGCAGCGAGGTTGTCACCGGCGTCATGAGCTTTGCGGAAATGGACGCCATGATGTACAAGATTGAAGGAGAAGACCTTTACCTGATTGGCACCAGTGAACACTCCATGATAGGCAAATTTATAGATACTATAATACCTGAGGAAGCCCTTCCCCAGACCCTGACCAGCTATTCACCGTGCTTCAGAAAGGAAAAGGGTGCCCACGGCCTTGAGGAAAGAGGCGTTTACCGTATCCACCAGTTTGAAAAGCAGGAAATGATTGTGATATGCAAGCCCGAGGAAAGCATGGAGTGGTTTGAGAAGCTGTGGAGATATACTGTTGATATCTTCCGCTCCATGGACATACCTGTAAGGGCGCTTGAATGCTGCTCCGGCGACCTGGCAGACCTGAAGGTCAAGTCCGTGGACGTCGAAGCATGGTCTCCGAGACAGCAGAAATATTTCGAGGTCGGAAGCTGCTCCAACCTGGGCGACGCACAGGCAAGAAGGCTGAAGATCCGTGTGGCGGGTGAAAACGGGAAATATTTTGCGCATACCCTGAATAATACCGTGGCCGCGCCGCCCCGAATGCTGATTGCGCTGCTGGAGAACAATTTGAATCCGGACGGCTCCGTGAGGATACCGAAGGTCCTCCAACCCTATATGGGCGGGAAAACCGTGATTGCAAGAAAATAGATTGCCGACGGTTATATGGGTGGCTGCCAGATTTCAAAAGAGGACATGGGTGTTGCCACACACACCCATGTCCTCTCCTGAAATCAGATAGCCGCCTAATAATGCATTCATCCACGAACTGTTAATTTTTATAAGTAAGATAGTGTGCAGGCGTGAGCAGGATTGACGGGGAGCATGGGCAACTGCATCACGGGTCCTTTCCGGCAGGAGTGGTTATTGCGGTTGGCTGCCGGGTCTTGGCTCTTCGGAGAATTTCAGGGTTTGTAAATTGCGGATGTAGGTGCTTCCATCCTTTAGGTCGGGGATTGTGACTTCATCCACGAGCTCGCCGTAATAGTATAGGGCTACCGTTTCTCCGTCCCTTAGGTTGAATCCCGCACGGATAGTGTTGTCCGCATTGGCTTGCCGGTTGGTTTCCCCAAGGATTTTTAGGCTTTCTCCGCTTCTTAGTATCCTCATGGTGAATACCAGCTTGCCGGGTTCATTTTTATCATCGGTTAATGAATAACCGAGAAGGTTGATGTCTTCCTTGTACGGATTGTAAAGGATTATGTAGTCGCTGTCCCCGTCGGAGCAGACCTCGGTTATGATTAATCCGGGGTTTCTTGGCTTTTTCTTAAGCTCATAGGATATTTCAATCCTGTTGTCAACCGTATCCGAGTATTTGATTATCAGCTCGTAATCCTCAACAGCTTCACCGTTAACAACCCAATGGCTGAATTCTTCTCCTGCAGGAATCAGGGGAGTTAGTACCGTTTCGTACTTGGAATAATATCTTCCTTCGAATTCTTCGAATGTTTCGATGCCGTTGATTCTTACCCCTGCTCCCTTGGGAGGCTTTACATTCATCCGGTATATTTGGCCCAGGTTAAACAGCTTCCTGTATCTTTCAAGTATATATTCAGCTCTTTCTTTATTGAATTTCTTAATGTCCTCTATCCGGTCGGGCAGATGGTCAGGCCTTACCCAATCGTCGATAATGCCTTTGTCATACATGTGCATCTGTTCATGCAGCCTTGAATCGTTCAATTCGTCCAAAACCATGTTGAAATTGTCCGGTGAGAATACGCCGTTTATCAGATCCAGCGTTCTTTTTATAAAATACTCCAAGCAGTCATCCCTCTGCAGGAGCTTACTGAACAGGGGGCTGTTCCAGTTGGTCTTTCCGGGTGTGCTGATGTACTTGCTAATATTATCCGTTGTCGGCCGGGCTCCATATATTCCAAAGCTGAAATCCAGGTCGTGAAGAAGGTATCGCCATTTCCCGTCAAAGGGGGCTTCGCCGTACTCTTCCCCTTCCGCAGCATAGTAACGATATACCTTGTAATTGTTATGGGGCCAATCTTCATTCAGGATATAAATCTGGAGAGCATAGTATTCCAGGTAATTTTCCACATCAATCAATTCGCAAAGCTCTTCATATATCTCATCATTTCTTATGTTTTTATTGACATATGAGTAGGCCTTTTCATAGTCCTTCAAGGCCTTTTCTCCCCCCTCGTCCCCGTCGGCGCTTTTGTAGGTTTCACCGCCTTCCAGGATTTCAAAGGTTCCGGCATATTTCCCATAATGCTGCTCAAAGTATTCGTCGCAGTACACCTCATGCAGCCACAGGCACCCCCGGTACTCTCCATTTATAAATAATGCGGCCGGGCGTACCGCCTCATAATCCCGGAATCCCGCCAGGCCTGCCAGGGTATGGAACAATTCGTCCCGGATAAATGCAAAGCCGTTGTCATT
This sequence comes from Clostridiales bacterium, assembly GCA_012735495.1. GTDB lineage: Bacteria > Bacillota > Clostridia > Lachnospirales > Lachnospiraceae > Mobilitalea. Next base: position 100,913 of record JAAYHD010000032.1, read on the forward strand.
TCCGCAGTTCCTAAGCACAAGCCTCTTGAATTCGGCTATTTTCCGCCCGTCTCCGCTTGCAGCCCGTTTATTGGGGAAAAACTCGTACCTGATTTTGTTATTTATTTCGTCATACTCCCTTCTGGCATATATTTTAAGGGATTTTTGCCTGTTGGCCCTTGACCAGCCGCCGTATACGCGAATGCCGGCGTTCTGGCTTGCCACGCCGGTCCCGTCGGGCTCAATCACCTCAAGATATACCTCCCTTTCACTTTCCCTTCCGCGGATATTGAAGTTGGCAGGATCGGGAGGTTCGATTTCCTTCCAGGGGTTGTTTTTTATAAAATCATCCCTTAATTTCCCCGCCACCAATATGCCATGCTCATAATCATAAAGGTTATAGGGATCGCTTGTAATGGAAAATACCAGGGTGTTGAACCGGCTTCGGATGTCTTTTCCGACAAAATACGTATGTACAATCGTATCCGTCTCGGTGCCGTCCTCATAATACCCCTTGGCCTTAATCGGGTAAACCTTAAGTATCGTTTTTGACCTCAGCTCAATGGGTTCCCTATACAGGGTTTTGGTTTTATCCGGGTCGGAGCCGTCAAGGGTGTAATAAATCTCGCAGGGCTTGCCGCTTATAATCTCCACATGAACCGTATCCTTGTAAAAATACTCCTGTTGGGCAAAGGCTATCCCATGAACCCCGGTTTCAGCCTGCTCATTTTCATCGGCGGAATGCCCATCATCTATTGATAAAACGCCGTTGTCGGATAATGATGAGTCAATATATGAATCACCGCCGTCCGAAGGGGTTATAACCTCTTTTATATTGTTTGCTTTTGCATTCTCCTCCTCCATGTGGGCACCGGCAGCAACGGATGCAGCCAGCGCAATACATAAAAGGAGAATAACAATTAATCTTTTGGACACAAAAATCCCCCTTGTCAATCCGGTTTGCTGCAATTATCATAGCATATAATTCCATTAAATAAAACAGCAAAGGCCAATATCAAGGGGGATTTTTATTATTTGACTATTTTCATCGGACGCATCATTTCATTGTCCTCATGGTCCAGCAGGTGGCAGTGCCATACATATCCCACTCCTGAGGCTGGATCAAATGAGAAATAGTTTTCACCGGGCACCGACAGTCCTTCCTGAACGTCCTGAGGCGCATAGCGTACCCTGATCCGTGTCACCTGGCCGGGATTTACCACTATTGTATCTTTCCAGCCAACTTCATTTTCCTTGGGCGGAATCGGGTCCCCCGTAAGATACGGCTCTACAGGCACCACAACAGGCGGCTTCTTTAGGGGCAGCGGTCCATTTTTCTTCTCCCACTCGGCCGCATAGTCGGTCAAATTTATATTCTGGCGATTTACCAGCTGGAATTGAATTAGGTGTATGTGAATCGGGTGGGCACCCGCCGTCATGCCAACAATGAGCCAATCCTCCGTCGAACCGACTCTCGGCGTCTCAGTCTCCGTAGCGCTCCATTCCTGTCCGTTGAGAAGCATCATGGTAGGAATTCCCGAAGGTCCGGTTATGTCATTCAAGGTGACAATCCGTTTCGGTGAGTCTTCCTTCAGGGCAGGTATATAATTTAAAGTGTCGGGAAGCTTGTCAGGCTTAACCGGTTTGCCCGCATCTACAGGCACGGTAAACTGCATGATCTGTCCGACGGTATCCGGGTCGGGCGGTCCGCCAAACGGATAGGGAGCCGCCGCATCATTAAGCAGGCGAATGGATGTCCCGGGTTCAATATCCGAAAAGTTCACCAGTATATCCGCTCTTTCGGCTGGAGCCAGCAAAAGTGACGTCAGGCGGGCCGGATGCTTTAACAACCCTCCGTCGCTGCCTATCTGTATAAACTCCATGCCATTTGAAAGCTTCAGGTTATAGAATCTTGAGTTGGAACCGTTCAAAATTCTGAAACGATATTGCCTCCTTTCAACATCCAGGTTCGGCCAGACCTTGCCGTTTACAACTATAACGTCCCCAAAGAATCCTACGGCCCAGTACGGATGCACATCAGGATTGAGTCCTTCGTTGGCGAATAATAATGACCCGTCCGAATTGAACATCTTGTCCTGGATTACCAGCGGAATCTCATAATCGCCTTCCGGCAGCTTAAGCCTTTGTTCCGAGTATTTCTTTTTGCCCGGCTTTTCTTCACGAAGCAGATAAAACCCCGCAAGTCCCGCATACACATTAAGCCTTGTCATTCCCAGGGCGTGGTCATGGTACCACAGTGTCGCCGGCTCCTGTGTGTTGGGGTAGGTATAAGTTGAGGACACATACCCGGGCCCGCACCTTCCGTCATGGGTAAACCATGCGTCGGGATGACCGTCGCTGTCCGACTGCACCTCGGCACCATGCAGGTGTGTGACAACAGGACCCGGTGCCTGCGCTTCCGGAAATCCGGGCGGGAACGCCGGCCAGGGTTTTTGAGGGTCCATGGGCATGCTGTTGGGGTTTGCCCAATGCAGGGTGGGGTCCACCGGTAAAAAATGCGGCTCTCTTATGCAGTTTTTCCAGGTCACCACAACGGGAATATTGCGCTTTGCTTCAAAGGTGCATCCCGGGGAACCGATATGGTATTTCAGCTTGCCGGTCTTAGGGTCGCTTACAACGCCGCCATAACCATACACCTTCGTCTCGGGATATCCGGGAGGAAGCATTTGCTGATAGGTTTGGTCGATGAACACCACATAATGATGCTGTATCTGATAGCGGTTTACCAGGTGTTTATCCGTCCTCTTCTTTACCACGTATGGCTCAAACACGGGCGGTTTCTCAAGCTTGTTCACATATTTGGGAATTGTCTTGGGATCTAATTTGACGGCTTCGGACATAAATATAACCTTCTTTCTAAATGATTTCACAATATCATATGAATCATTCGTCAAGAAGGTGTATATTTCGACAATATTCTACAATCGAACGAAAATCGGCTCATGCTCTATGGCCGGAAGCAGCTTCTTTAGAACATCATCCGTCCGTAGTTTTATGCTTGAGGTGTTTATGCACGGATGGCATGCCATGTACGGCTCTTTAAGCAGCTCTTCATCAATGATAAGCTGCACCTGATGATCCTTGTCATTCATTAACCCCATAACGGTTACCGAGCCCGGAGCAATCTCCATCAGCCGCTCCATATCCCCGGCGGAACCAAAGGACAGCCTTGCGCTTCCAATCTGCTTCGACAGATCCTTGGTCAGGAATTTCTTATAGCCCGGCATCAGCAGGAGATAGAATTTTGTCCTTTGGGCATTGCACAGGAACAGGTTCTTGCACATGGCCACCCCGAAAGCCTTGTCAACTCCTTCGCATGCATCCATTGTCTCCAGGGCCTCATGGTCCACACGCTGGTACTCGATTCCAAGGCTGTCAAGCAAATCATATGCCCGCATCTCTTTTTCAAGCCGTCCCGAAGAATCCTTCGGTCTTCCCGTGTGTACAATATAGTCCATCTTTCTTCCTCCGCATGTATTTAATCAGTTATGTCGGCAATACCGGAGCTTAAGAATGACTCTTTAAGAAATAATATAACAGCTCTCATATATAATCAAGGGTATCAGCCAATTATTTCCGCTTGGGAAGGTATTTTATATTAATTCTCAACTAGCCTGTATATGGAGTTCTCCCTGGTTAAAATACCTTCACAGACCATTTCCCGCCTTATGGTACAGAAATCATCATGAAAATCAGCTATTATCAGGTTTACTTCCCGTTCGGTATATTCCCTGCCGGGCTCGAAGGCCTTTGCTATCTCATTCAGCACGATCAGCCTTTTCTTTCGCTGGGACGGAATGTTTTTCAGCTTGCCGTACTCGAAGAAATTCTCAATCACCCTTCTCCTGTACTCCTCTTCCCTCTGCTTCTGAAGGTCTGCCTCCGGGGATTCCTCCTTGATAATATCAAGAATCGTGGACTTGAAAATATCTTCATTTATGCTGTAGATATTATAATATTGCTCCTTCCTCGACGTAACGGCCCCTGCGTCCTCAAGCTTCTTAAGGTGAAATGATATGGTTGAGGGAGTCAAACCAAGCCTTTGCGCCAGTAACTCCACATACATATCCTCGTTTACAAGGGATTTTAAAATCTGCAGCCTTGATTTGTCCGAAAGGCATTTAAATAGCTTAATTGCTTTATCCTCAGTCATTGATTTCCCTCCCAAGCTCGTTAAACATCTCAAGGAACTTCTCCTTAAGCTCATTGGCAACGGCAAGCTTGCATTCCTCTATGACCTGCTTGACAATATCTCCATGCTCCTTTGCCATGCTTAAGGATTTCTTCCAGTTGACAGGTATGGTGTCAAATCTGAGCAAATACCCGCCGTACATGTTTATATCCTTGATATTCTCGAGATTCTTGCCCTGAAGCTGTTTGATATCATTTATGAACAGGGTCTTGAATATCTCATAGATATTTATCTTTATCTTCTCCAGGTTTGCCTCGTCCTTGCGGTCATCCGCTTTATATTGCTTATGCAGGTTATCATGCTCGGCTATCTTTTCATTAATATAAGCCAGGTATCTTTCCTCCAGTTCTCTCATAACACATCTTTCCTCCTGAAAACAATAATACATTAGACTCACATGCATGTGACATTGTAACTATAACATTTAAAATGGATTTTGTCAATCCATTTTTATTAATATCTAATCAAATTTTTTGCGTTTAATTTTATGAAATAATGATTTTGTATTTTAGAATAAAATTACGAGCGGCATACGCCGCCCGTAGTTATAAAAGCCTAATATATAAATCAACAAAAAGCTATCTTCAAAGAAGATTATTAATATGCCTTTTATGCTGAATAATAAACTGCAGCATTCGGCGATTTGTTTTTGCAATATCTTTGAATTCATCATGGCTTTCGAAGTATGCAATACAAATCATCTGGATGGAGCAGATTACATAAAACACCGCCTGTTTTTCTTCCCGGGTCAGTTTACCTTCAATATTATAGCCATGCAGGAGTCCGCTGAGAATATCTAACCATTTTTCATAAGCCTCATCACTTGATTCAGCCAAAATTCCTGTTGCACAGTAACAGACATCCCACAAGCGCACATTCACTTCAATTAAATCAAAATCAATAAATCCGCTTACCTCATCATTTTCAAACAGGATGTTGCCGGGATTGGGGTCACGATGGATAAGCTGTTTCGGCAGTTTATCATAAAGCCTGCCAAAGCTTTCAATATAATCATCAAAAAAACTGTCGCCAATTCCCATATCCCATTGAATATTCTGTTGCCTAACATTTGGAAGCGCCCAATCCACAACATTTTTATATATGTTCACTTCGTCAGGTAAAATGTCTTTTTGTATGGCTTTTAGCGCCTTATGCAGCCGTGCGATGCTTTTACCGTATTCTTCACCGAGCCTTATACAATTATCTCCAAACATGTCGCGCTTGGAAAGCGGATTACCTTTTATTCTTTGAGTTAAGACGAAAATTTTGCTTCCATCCGGATATTCACTGCCGGTTTTCGTCGGTATTGGAAGGGAAGAAGTAAAACCCTGTTTATTCAGCGCCCTGGCAGCATTAAGGCTTTTCATTAATTTCTCCCGGTCTTCGGTTTTTAGGATATAATCCGTACCGACTGCCCAAACATTTCCGGAAGCCTTTGCTCCATCCATGAGAGTAATATTGACTATTGGCAGGTTTTTATCTATATCCCAGTTCTCTAAAATTTTTCGCAGTTCTTTTTCTGTATATATTTTGCCACCTCCAAATTAATTGGTATGTGCAAGCCCTCAGAATGCTCTTTGGAGCATTTCATAAACATCTATTATCTTATGAAATTTGTAAAAACCCTTTTTTCCTTTTCAGGCAGGCCAAACTCTTTCTTACCGAGCTCAATGCTTTTCATAAGAAAAACCATGTTTCTTGCAAGAGTCCTCATAGTCTGCATACCTTCTTCATCCTGTTTTGCTTCACCGGGACGGCCGCCATGAATTAAGTTCCAGTATTGGCTGGATGCTATAGGCATCCCGGTATTAGTGAAATATTTATTAAGCTGATCAAATGTTGAAGTGCACCCTCCTCTTCTTGCGCATACGACACAAGCCCCAACCTTCATGGTTTTGTCAAAATGTTGTGTGCTGTAAAAAAGCCTGTCCAGGCACGCTATAAGAGTTGCGTTCGCAGAGGCGTAATAAACCGGGCTTGCTACAACAAGACCATCCGCCTCTTCAAATAACGGGGCCAATTCATTAACCTCATCATCAAACACGCATTTTCTTTCTTTAAAACAATGATGACAGGCGATACATCCTCTAATGCATTTATCGCCTACTACAACCTCTGTACATTCAATACTCGCTTCTTTAAATATTTTCTTCATCTCATTGAGTGCCACACTGCAATTACCCTCTTTTCTTGGACTTCCGTTAATGATTAAAACCTTCATAAGCAATTCACCTCTCCGGGAAATATTTTAGCATAAAGATATAGCCGGTACAATGGATTGGTGTCTTTACTAAAAAAAGAAATGACAAATGACTTGCGTCATTTGCCATTTCTTTTTTAAGTGCAGTCGACGGGACTTGAACCCGTACCCAGTTTAACCCGGACTAGATCCTTAGTCTAGCGCGTATGCCAATTCCGCCACGACTGCTTATTGTATCGGTTCCGCTGAAAATTGACCAGCGAACGAAATATATTATAACAATGTTTTTTGTAAAATGCAACACAATTCTTATCAGTTTTATACTCTTAAAAATTGCAATATTAAATGCCGTGCAAAATTTGGTAAATCCATTGCTTATTGGAATAAATTCTATGTATATACCGCCATTTCTATGGCTGACCTATAACCAAACATTCTTCTTGGATATTCATTAATC
>JAAYHD010000033.1 GCA_012735495.1 Clostridiales bacterium
CAAAGGATAGAGCATTGGATAAATAATTACCCTAGAAGAATATTTGGATATAGAACTGCAAATGAAATGGCTGCTTAAAACAGTGTTCTGTAAGAATATGTAAGGCAATTAAACTTGCAATTTAGAGGATCTATTAATTTTTTATAATCCGCTTGACCGTATGAAAAAACTAAAATATAATCGAAGTATAGTATATAAAACCTAAATATGCGGTAGATCAATTGGGAGGATTTATGCCATGAAATGTCCGTTTTGCGGCAAGGATAACACCAGAGTCATTGATTCAAGGCCTGCTGACGATAACAGCTCTATCCGTAGAAGAAGACAGTGTGACAATTGTCACCGCCGATTCACTACATACGAAAAGATCGAATCCATCCCGCTGGTTGTAATTAAAAAGGACAACACCCGTGAACCCTATGACCGTGCGAAAATCGAATCCGGTGTCTTTCGTTCCTGTCATAAGAGGCCCATATCCGTGGACCAGATTACCAAGCTGGTTGACGAGGTTGAAACAATCATATTCAGCAGGGAAGACAAGGAAATCCCCAGCAGTGTCATTGGTGAGATTCTTATGGACAAACTGAAAGAGCTTGATCCGGTCGCATATGTTAGGTTTGCTTCTGTTTACCGCGAATTCAAGGATGTAAATACATTCATGAATGAACTGAAGAAAATACTTGATAACTGACTATTACCCCCATATTTGTATATAAGTGGCGACTACCCGGGGCTATCACCAGTAATGGCTCCGGGTAGTTCTTTACGAACCTTATTCTTTCTACTCCGCTAGACGATAGATTTTTATAATATCTTCCTTATTTAAAGGTCTATAGGACATTATGGTTCTATTGCCCTTGTCCGTGGTCATATCTGCGATTTTGTCATATTCAGAAGGACTAATTCCAAGTTCCGACATGGTTGTAGGCATGCCTATTTCCTTGAAATACCTCTTTATGGTTTCAATCCCTTCAAGCGCCGTCTTTTCAGGATGCGCCTCATCCATTACGACATCCCAGACCTTGACCGCAAACCTGCAGAACCTGGGTATATCATGATGATACATGTATTTCGCCCATGCGGGGAATAGAACCGTAAGGCCTGCGGCATGGGCTATGTCATAGAGGCCCGAAAGGTCGTGTTCAAGCTTGTGAACCGGAAACAGCATATTTCTTCCGCATCCGGTAAGCCCGTTGTGGGAAAGGCTTGACGCCCACATAAGAGTTGCCCTGGCCTCATAGTTGTCCGGCTCCTTGATTGCCGTAAGCCCCGCCTTCTTGACCGCCACCATCAGCCCTTCCGCAATAAGGTCGGTCAGCTCACTGCCTTCTTCTGCCGTAAAATACCGCTCAATGGTATGCATAAGGGTGTCGGCTATGCCGCAAGCGGTCTGGAATTTCGAAACCGTAAACGTGTACTGCGGATTGCAGAAGGCAACCACGGGCCTGAGCAAGTCATGGTTAAGCGAGCGCTTAATATTGCCATTGGTCACCACATGGGAGTTGCTCATCTCGCTTCCCGCGGAAGCTATGGTAAGGACTACACCCACAGGGAAGCCCTTTTCAGGCCTTATCTGCCCAATAATCATGTCCCACGGGTCCATTTTGTTGGCCAAACCCATACCTATGCCTTTTGCGGAATCTATTACGCTTCCGCCTCCAACCGCCAGTATGAAATCAACGGCTTCCTTTTTAGCGATTTCTATGCCCTTTCTTATCAGTTCTATCCTTGGATTGGCCTGTACACCTCCAAGCTCGACAAACCTGATTCCTTCATCCGTAAGCTGTTTTCTTATCTTTGCCAGCAGCCCGGACTTCTCAGCGCTTCCCCCGCCGTAATGGATTAACACCTTGGAATAACCGTATTCCTTGATAACCTTGCCTATTTTATTATCCGAATCCCTGCCGAAGTACACCTTCGTCGGAGTATAATAAACAAAATCCTGCATCCTGTCATCCGTCCTTTCCATAATTCTTTAATAAGTATAGCCGTTACCCCTGACAAATATCAGGGATAACGGCATAAATATCCTGTTTGTCCTTACTTCTTTATCATCCTGAATACCATGTTGTTCCCCGGTGAAAGGCGAAGCCTTACGACTGTATCCTTTCCTTCGGTCTCACCCTCGATTATTCTGCCGCTCACCAGGTCCTCCACTGCCGTATAGCCGTCTTTCAGTATTATCCTAACCTCGTCAATCCATGGCTGGAATGAATGAAGCGCAAAGGTGCCGTTATCATATGTGAAAAGTCCCACCTTCGGGAAGGAGTCGAACAGTATCGGACTGTTCTTCTGGAATACCTGCCTGATCGGGAACAGCACCTTGCGGGGAAGATGGTACAGGTCGCCAAAATCATCGGGAATGGTAAGGACATATAAACGTCCCTTGCCGTACTTCGTTTTAAGAAGAAGCGGGAAGCTGTTGTCCTCTCCAAAGCCTGCAACTATTTCCCATGTATCATTAGTCATGAACTCCAGCTGGGGTATAATAATTGATTTTGCCGATTCCTCCAGGCCGCCGAAACGCACGCCGCCGTCAACCGAATATCCGAAGCTGTTTACCAGTGCCTTGCGGTCGGTGTACCTTACGTTGCACAGGTGTTTCTGGAAACCAAGCTTGGTTGCTTCCTTTACAAAACCCGAGGTTACGATTACATCGGCGCCGTTTCTTAAGCTTTCGGTTATTTTCCCGATAATATCCCCGTCCATGGCCGCGCTTTCGGTTAAGAATACAGTCTTTGCGTCCTTCGGATAAAACGGGTACGGCTCCAGCGGGATGCCCAGCATGCCGACATAATTGTGCAGGTAATCCTCTCCGTGACTGTGATACGGCAGATAGCATGCAGTGCCTGTCGGATTGCCAAGCTCTCCGAGGAACTTATCCATATCTTTAAATACCTGTCCGTTAATCGGAGTGCTCATTGAGAAGTCCGGATGTATCAGCACGCCCAGGCAGAAAATCGTAATCTCCCTTGCCTTTGCAAACAATGTAAGATATGGCTGCTGGGCATATGAAGTCAGGTTATAGAAGCATTCAAAAGGATCATACCAGCCGCCCCCGTTCCGCCCCGGCGCAACATTTTCAAAATACCGCATTATGAAATAGCTTAGGTACTTAGGCAAATGCTGCTGGGTATACATCGGGTTCCTGGTTTCCGTGCCGGTATATATGGCGTCAAATATCTTCGATTCGTCCTCAAGGTTATAGCCCGCGTCCTGGAAATGCTCGTACCAGTTGGGATATTTTATAATCATTTTCACCTTCGGGTTCACCCTTTTTGCAGGACCCACTATGACCTCTTCGGATATCTTCTTCATAAGCTCTATGCGGAATTCAGCCCACGTCCGGTCCCCTTTGGCATTGACACAGGACTCGCATCTGCAGTTGGTGAAATAAAAATCGTCCAGAATGATTTCATCAAACATGGATGCCGTAAACTCCACCACTTCGGTCAGCATCTTTTTCATCTCGGGATTCGTATAACAGAGCGGGCTGAAGCCCCCTTCACCATCACCCATCCAATCGGTGGTTATGCCGCCGGAGATCTCGATGCCCCTATCCTTGAAGAACCGGATGCATTTTTCCATCTGTTCTTTTTCTATCCGCCTTCCCTGGCGGTATGTCTCCAGGTAAACCTTGTCGACTCCGATATGCTTCTGAATTTCGTCAAACTGCCGGCCAAATTTCTCAAAATCCTTAATCATCGCCAGGTTGCCTACCGGACAATATATCGCAACCTTGAAATTCTTATAATTACCCATAGATAATCTCCTGTCTTCTTTAGTTTTTAATAGTATATAATGTGTAGTATATATTACAGCCTGCACGGGCCCCCACCGACATCCACAGCGTAGAAGTCCGCCTTCAGTCCCGTCCTTTCACTGTAAACGCTTCCGACATTTTTTTCAAACGCATCAATATAATCCCTGTGAACAATGTTTACCGTGCATCCTCCGAACCCGGCTCCAGTCATTCTCGCCCCGATTACACCCTCTTGCTTCCAGGCAGCTTCCACCAGGGTATCCAGTTCGATTCCGGTAACCTCGTAATCATCCCTCAAGGAAATATGGGATTCGTTCATAAGCCTGCCAAACCTTTGCAGATCGTCGGCCTTCAGGGCTTCGACGGCATCAATGGTTCTTTGGTTTTCATAAACCGCATGTCTTGCGCGGCGGGTTAAAGTCTCATCCTTAATGGCATCCTTATAGGTTTCAAACTCTTCTCCCGTAAGGTCTCCCAGGGTATCCGCATCCACCACCGCATGCAGCCTTCTTAAGGCTTCCTCGCACTGGCTTCTTCTTTCGTTGTATTTTGAATCCCCAAGGCCCCTCCTTTTGTTGGTGTTGGCTATGACAATCTTGTATTCACCAAGGTTCAGCGGGGCATATTCAAAATGAAGAGTGGAGGTATCCAGGAATATGGCATGGTTTTTCTTCCCCATGGCCACGGCAAACTGGTCCATTATGCCGCAATTAACGCCCACATATTTGTTCTCGGCATATTGAGAGAGCAGGGCGATATCTTTTAAGCTTATATCAATATTGTAAAGCTCCTTTATTATGTACGCGGTAAGCACTTCAATACTGGCCGACGAGGACAGCCCCGAGCCATTGGGAATAGTTCCGTAGTACAGGATGTCCATTCCCCGGTCTATAAGCAATTTCCCGTCCTTCTTAACCAGCTTTTTGTAGTGCGGATTTTGTGTAAATGTCCATATGATGCCCTTCGGGTAGTCGGTCCACATTAGCTTCCTGTTCTTGTAATCAACGGCATTTTCTCCGGATACGACATCATCCAGTGAAGTCTCCGTCACCCCGGCCTCGGGGAAATTCGCCGAATAGAACCGAAGCTTTCTGTCATCACGAAGCCTTGCGGCGGCATATGTCCCAATCTCAAGGGCGCACGGAAATACATGCCCTCCGTTATAATCCGTATGCTCTCCAATAAGGTTCACCCTTCCGGGAGCAAAGAACACATCCGCTCCTTCGGCATCGCCATAAACTTCCTTAAACCGGTTCAACAGCTCGCCTCTCATAACATCTCCTCTTATATGTATATTTACTATAAGCAGTATGGCAGTGTACATACCGTCGGTATGACACCACCACTTATAGTATGACATATTTGGAAGGATAATTCCAGATGTATTTCATCCCGTAAGAGAATTTTTCATATTTCTTAAAGCCGATTTTTCAAGGCGGCTTACCTGTGCCTGGGATATGTTGATTTCCTTTGCGACCTCCATCTGGGTTTTTCCTTCGAAGAATCTCAGCTTTATTATATTGTATTCCCTTGCGGGAAGCTTATCCATGGCTTCCTTAAGGGAAATTGCCTCTATCCAGTTTTCCTCCCTGTTCTTTTTGTCACTGACCTGGTCCATGATGTAGAGTGAATCCCCGCCTTCCACATATACGGGATCATATAAAGATACCGGGCTTTGGATCGCGTCCAGGGCATATACTATATCTTCCTTGCTCATACCTATCTCTTCCGCAATCTCGCTGATGGTAGGCTCCTTATCATTCTTTTTCATCAGCGCTTCCTTCGCGTAAATGGCCTTATAAGCGGTATCCCTGAGCGAGCGGCTCACGCGGATGGAGTTGTTGTCCCTCAAATACCTTCGTATTTCACCGATAATCATTGGAACGGCATAGGTGGAGAATTTGACATTTTGATTTACATCAAAGTTGTCGATGGCTTTCATCAGGCCGATACAGCCTATCTGGAACAGATCGTCGACATTCTCATTGCTGTTTGAGAATCTCTGAATAATAGATAAGACAAGACGCAGATTTCCTTTAATGTACAGCTCCCTGGCTTCCTTGTCGCCCTTTAAGATCCTCTTGAAAAGTTCTTCCTTTTCGCTGTTTTTGAGCAGCGGCAGCTTGGATGTGTTTACTCCGCATATTTCCACCTTATAAAGAGCCATAACGAAACCTCCGAATCATCATGTCATTATACTGTTGTATGCTAACAATAATGATTCACTTTTTGCGGGCTCTTTATACGATTTTTAACAAGTAATAATTACCATGAAAAATATTACTCGAAACGCACCATTTCCTTCTTTAATCTCTTAATAATCTTTTTTTCGAGCCTGGAAATGTACGATTGCGATATTCCAAGCATGTCGGCCACTTCCTTCTGGGTCTTTTCGGTTCCGTCATCATTGTTGAGTCCGAACCGGAGATTCACTATGATTCTCTCCCTCTCGCTGAGCTTCGACAAGGCCTTTCTGAGCAGCCTTTTATCCACCTCATCCTCGATATTTCGGTATATGACATCCTCCTCCGTACCCAGGATGTCGGAAAGTAAAAGCTCATTTCCGTCCCAATCCACATTCAGGGGCTCGTCTATAGAAACCTCCAGCTTCGTTTTGTTGTTCCTCCTAAGATACATGAGAATTTCATTTTCTATGCAGCGGGAGGCGTAAGTGGCAAGCTTGATGTTTTTATCCGGATTGAATGTGTTGATTGCCTTAATAAGACCAATGGTTCCTATGGATATCAAGTCCTCCACGCCCACCCCGGTATTGTCGAATTTCTTGGCTATATATACGACAAGCCTGAGATTATGCTCCACCAGAATAGCTTTCATTTCCCCGTCCTGCTCTGTGCCGAGCATGCTGATAACCTCTGCTTCCCTGGCAGCATCCAGGGGCGGCGGCAATATCTCCGACCCGCCTATGTAATGGATGTCTCCCTTTTGCCCGAATAAAATAGTCCGTATATCCGGAATCATCCTGATTTGAAACTTTTTTGGCACCGATATTTTCAGCAGCATAAATACCTCCCGATTTTGTATTTTCACAATAGTTCCCTGTGTAGAATAACCTGGTAATCCTTGCAGCGGCCCGTAAGACCGCTTTCACAGATGGCGGCCGTTACCCCCTCGTTGCATATGCATCCGTCCCCGGTATGTATCAGTATCTTATCCAGCTTTACTCCCATAAGCATTCCCGATTTTCCCACGGACCGGTACGGAATGAAACAAAAACGGAATCCCGGTCCGTTGTCGAACGACAGCCTGATGTCATCCGATTTCCCTTCAAGGTATTTCATGGTATCCTCCATGTCCTTCCTGGCCTTCGGCGTAAGCAGTTCATCCGCAAGCTTGCTTTCCACAACCATTACAGGTTTTCCGCGGACGGGATCATAAAGGCAGTTCCCTGTATCCATAAGCCCTTTAGCGCGGATCCGGCGCCCCTCAAAAAAGAGATCAACATCATATATAAGCGGCCTGCGGACCAGGTACATCCTTAAAAACCATATGACCAGCGTGACGGCTGCTGCCGAGGCGCATGCCAGCACAGCAAAATACGGCACCGGTATCTTTCCGCCGATAAACCTGCCGATGCTTAACAGGTAAAGCCTGAAATTCGTGTGATAATAAATGGAGTTCATAATTCCGCCCAATAAATATGTAATGAAATTCAGAACGACCAACTGCTTCAGCATATCCGACAGCTTCAGACGGCCGAAAGCAATAAGAATCATAATAAATGATGAAGCGCCGTATATCAGTACAAGCTTAAAGAATATGTTCATCCACGGAAACAGACTGTACACTACGGCGCACATTCCGCCTGCCGCGGCCGAAAGAACAAGCCTGGGCAGGCTGCTGCTTTTTTTGCCGACTTTTTTAACAAGGAAGATAAGAAAAAAATCAATGGGAAAATTAATTAAAAACACTATGTCCGGATATATTTCAAGATACAAAATTCACCTCCATACCGATTACGCTTAACCCGGTATATGACGGCCTTATTGGAATTTTCACATTGATTATAACTTGTATTGACTTAAATATTTGTCAATTTATGGTTATTAAATATTAATTTTTATTTACTATTTCTTACATTAATGCCGCCCAAATTGCATAAAAAAAGCTGCCATCCAATTCGTTTCCGAATAAGATGACAGCTAAGGTTATTTTATGTTTTCAGTTTACTTGTTCTGACGGTTTTTCTGCAGGAATTCCGGAATCTTTATACCATTAGGATCGGTATTGGTATTGATTGAGGGCTTTGCATGCTGGCTTGCCTGTTTCTGCTCCGGTTCACTGCTTGTCCCGCCCAGGCTGCTGGCCTTAAGGGGCGGTACATAGGGCTTGGTTCCCGGGAAGCTTGTCCTGGCTCCCGTATCCGGCTTCAGCATGCTATGTACGGGAGTGCTTGTCTGCGGTCTCTGCTTGAGGAACGAAGGTGTCTTGACCAGTTCCCTCATGCCGCCGTACAACCCGGTTGCTATAACCGTGATTGTCGCCGTATCAGGTGTGGTATTGTCATACATTGCGCCGAATATGATATTAGCCGATTCGCCTGCCAGCTCCTGAACCAATGTGGCTGCCTCATTTGCTTCGATAAGGCTTACATCTCCCGAAATATTGATTATTACATGGGACGCGCCCTGAATAGTTGTTTCAAGAAGGGGACTTGAAATGGCCTGCTTAACGGCTGTAACGCACTTCTCCTCACCGGTTCCGTATCCGATTCCTATATGGGCTATACCCTTGTCCTTCATGACGGTCTTTACGTCTGCGAAGTCCAGGTTGATTAATCCGGGAACATTGATAAGATCCGTTATACCCTGGACACCCTGCTGCAGAACCTCGTCCGCCTTTTTCAATGCCTCCGGCATGGTTGTCCTGCGGTCGACGATTTCAAGCAGCTTGTCATTCGGAATAACAATCAGGGTATCGACATGTTCCTTCAAGCGCTCAATGCCTGCGATGGCATTGGTCATTCTCTGCTTCGCCTCGAATTTAAAAGGCTTTGTAACAATGCCTACCGTAAGTATCTCCATTTCCTTGGCTATCTGTGCGATAATGGGAGCCGCGCCTGTTCCTGTTCCGCCGCCCATGCCGCAGGTAACAAATACCATGTCAGCGCCTCTTACCAGCTCCGTCAACTGTTCCCTGCTCTCTTCGGCAGCTTTCTGCCCGATCTCAGGTATGGCGCCGGCACCAAGTCCTTTTGTCAGCTTTTCTCCTATTTGCAGGCAAATGGG
Source organism: Clostridiales bacterium (assembly GCA_012735495.1). GTDB lineage: Bacteria > Bacillota > Clostridia > Lachnospirales > Lachnospiraceae > Mobilitalea. The sequence goes on from JAAYHD010000033.1 coordinate 9,010, forward strand.
AGCCTTGCAGTTCTTCAGGTGCTGCTTGTCCGTATTGACACAAATAAATTCGACACCCTTGATATTCTCTTCTATCATTCGATTAACGGCGTTATTTCCTGCTCCTCCCACTCCGATGACCAGGATCCGTGCAGTGTTTTCCGCCTCATTGGTTCTTATTTCGAGCAAGGTTTATTCCTCCTTCAAAGTAATCTTCTTGATATGAAACAACTATTCAAACCCTTATTTTACCGCTTTTAAACCACATTATCATGTGATGCAATTTCATAATTATACAACCTATGGTATTAATTCTATTATATATGATATATTTAAAACCTCAAATAATCAAGCATTATTTTATGAAAATATTAATTATTTGATAATTTTTTGTCTAATCTTCCGACATCTCCGGGGTACCAATGAAATAATCGGTTCCGCCTCTCATGTCGATGGTCAGTTTTTTCCCTTCCACTTCATCCATTATGTTTTTCAGCTTTGCCAGTATCTCATCATATGTGCTTCGTTTTCCAAGCAATGCCTTGATGCCGCCAAGATCCAGCGTTACCTCGTACTGCTTGTTAAAGCTGATCGTGTCCACCTTCAGCCCGCGTTTCTCAATCTGCTGCGTCAGGTTCAGTATCACGTCAAACAGTTCTTCCTTTTGTACCTCTAGCTTTTCATTCAATACGATTTTCTGGAATTTCAGCCCCTTAACCAGCGGAATGCCGTCAATCCTTTCGGATGTGCTTTCCACAACTATTCCATCTTTGTCAAAATAAAGATAATCTCCCATAAATTCGATACAGCCGGTTATTATCTTGTCATATACCCGGATGCTGATGGAGTTTCTGTCCTGAATCTTCATGGATATCTTCTCGACAAAAGGAATCCTGACATCCTTGAAATACTTGTATTTAAGGTAGAATATCAGGGTGTTGCCGTCTTCTTTTGAATTTACCAGCCATTCCAGTATCTGTTCCCTGTCATACCGCGAGCTGCCCGTGACAGTTATGTTCTTCAGCTGAAATGCATATATGAAGACCGCTGCCGGCAGAACCAGGAAAACAGCTATCTTAAGAATGCGCTTTGTTATTCTGCGAAGTACGCTATTGTTTTTCCTATGCACCAATTTGTCCATTGCTCACCTGTTCCAACGATTCGGCATATTCAACCTATGCGTCATCCGGCATCATCACCGCAGTAATGTATATTCGCGCCAAGATTGCCCAAATCCCTGCAGATATCCTCGTATCCCCGCTCAATGATGACCGCGTCATTTACCGTCGTTTCTCCCTCCGCAGCCAGACCTGCAATCACCATGGCGGCTCCCGCGCGCAGGTCGCGGGCCTTTACCTCGGCTCCCTTAAGCTTTGCGACTCCCGTAATAACCGCCGTTTTTTCATTTCTCAGGAGTATGTCGGCTCCCATTTTCCTAAGCTCCTCTGCATTTTGAAAGCGTGAATCAAATATCTCCTCGACAATTGTGCTTTTTCCGTCGGCAATGCTGAGAACCGTCATAAGCTGGGACTGCATATCCGTGGGGAATCCGGGATATGGCTTTGTCTTAAGCAGGTCATAAGGAAGCAGCCGTTTGCTGCGGCTGATTTTCACATGCCTGTCACCGGTTATTATTTTGCAGCCTGTCTTTTCAAGAACCTTTATTACAGCTTCTGCCTGGTGTACGGGAACATCAAACAGCACCGCATCTCCGCCTGCGGCAGCCACGGCCGCCATATATGTTCCGGCGGCTATCCTGTCGGGCGACAGAGTGTGTTCCACATCATGCAGCCTTTCAACTCCCTCAATCTCGATAAAGGATGTCCCTTTTCCCTTGAGTCTTGCCCCGGCTCCCTCAAGATAAGTGCACAGCTCCTGCACCTCCGGTTCCCGTGCGGCATTATATATACGTGTGATACCCTCCGCCAGCACCGCCGCAAGTATTATGTTCTGCGTGGCTCCCACACTGGGGAATTTCAGGAATATATCGGTACCGGTTATTTTGTCCGTTTGGCAGTTTATTATGCCGTTTTCCTCGTTAAGGCTTACATTCATCTTCCTGATCGAATCCAGGTGAAAGTCGATGGGCCTGTTTCCGATTGAGCAGCCGCCCGGATAGGCTATACTGACCTCATGGCATCTTCCAATCAATGCTCCCAGGAACAATATGGAGCTTCTCATCTTCCGCACCGAGCTTTCAGATACCTTGGCGGATTTAACGTCCGCCGTGTCAATCACCAGGGAGTTTCCTTCCCATGAAGCCTTGCACCCCAGTTCCTCAAGCACGTTGATCATATGGTATACATCAAGTATTTTCGGGCAGTTCCTAAGTACCGTAACGCCTTTGTTGAGAAGTGATGCGGCAATAACCGGCAATGCCGCATTCTTCGAACCCTGTATCCTTGTTTCACCCTTTAGCCTAACTCCGCCGGTAACCTTGATACTCGACACTATGCACCTCAGACATGAAGGAAATACAATACTACTATATGATATTTCCTTTGTCCGTGTGATAGCTAAGCCTTGTATGCCTTGATCTGGTTGGATACGCTGAGCACTATCCCCATTTCAAACAGTATGACCATGAGCGAGCTGCCCCCGTAGCTGATAAACGGCAGGGGTATACCGGTTGAGGGTATGGTGCTGGTTACTACGGCGATATTTATCAGTACCTGTGAAGCTATATGTATCAATACCCCGGTGGCGATAAGCCCGCCATACAGGTCCGGAGCATTAATCGCTATAACAAATATTCTCCATAGGAGCAGGATGAACAATAGTATAAGGGCAATGGCTCCGAACAGTCCCAGTTCCTCGCAAATTACCGAAAATATCATGTCGTTGTGGGATTCCGGTATGAATCCCAGCTTCTGCATGCTTTCTCCCAAACCCTTGCCGAATATTCCGCCGGAAGCGATCGCATACAGTCCCTGCAGTATCTGGTAGCCCTTTTCATGTGTCTCGACATTCAGCCAGGCATCAAACCTCTCCGACCTGAAGTCGACGAAGAAAATCATTACCGCAACCAAGGCTCCCATCGCAAGTCCGGATATGATGAAGTAAGCCTTCTTCTTGCTGGCAACAAAGCATATTCCTACGAAAATAAGCCCTATGATCAGCCCGGTCGACAGGTTCTCTACTATTACCAGCCCCAGGAGGGGAGCAATGAATACGGCCACTCTCAGAAAGCCCCATATTTTATCCAGTCTTCTCGGCGCCAGGTTGACAATATATGCCGTAAACATAATGACGGCAATCTTTGAAAGCTCAGAGGGCTGGAAGCTTCCCAGGCTTCCGATTTCTATCCATCGCTTAGCTCCCTTTATTTCTTCACCGAAGGCAATAACATATATCTGAAGGAATACGCACAGAAGATAAAGTATGGTTACGGGTTTTAATTTTATAATCGGCAGTTTTTTTATATAAATCCTGTAATCGATCTTGGAGACAAAAAGCATGATAAGAATTCCCGCCCCTCCAAGCAGCGCCTGCCTGGACAGGTAATATGTGGCGTCTCCGTACAGCCTTTGGGCGTTGTAGGATGATGTGCTGTATATCATAACAAGCCCAAAGCATACCAAAAAAAGAATCAAAAACAGAAGACTATAATCATAATACCTATACAGTTTTTCCTTTTTAGGTTTGCCTGCCGTTCTTTCCATATACTCTCCCATCAACTATTGCGTAATTCCCTGACATACTCCTTGAACATTCTGCCTCTTTGCTCATAGCTGTCAAACATATCCCAGCTGGCACAGGCAGGAGACAACAGCACCGCATCACCGTTGGCAGCTCTCTTGGCACTAACACGAACTGCTTCCTTAAGATCGTTCACCATTACGATATTCGTAAAACCGTATTTTTTCGCGGTCTCGGCTATAATCTCCCTGGTCTGCCCCATTAGGACGAGCAGCTTAACCCTGCCGGGAAAGCACTTGACCCACTCGTCAAAGGCAAGCCCCTTGTCATAACCGCCGCCTATCAGGATGGTCGGAGCTTTCATGGCAAGGACGGCCTTTATTGACGCGTCCGGATTGGTTCCCTTGGAGTCGTTGTAGTAGCTCACCCCATCTATTGTATCGACATATTCAATTCTATGTTCAACCGCTTTAAACGATATGACCGCTTTATAAATAACCTCAATCGGGATTCCCATGGCAATGCCCGCGCCGACAGAGGCCATGACATTTTCATAATTATGCTTTCCCAGGATTCGAAGCTCGTTTACATTGCATATGTGTATGGTATTTTTATCCTTCTTATAGAATATATCGTCACCGTCAAGATATATTCCGTCATCAAGCACCCGTTCGCTGGAAAAATACATTACTCTCGCATTAAGCTCGGTTCCGATTCTTCGGGTGTGTTCATCCTCGTAATTTAAAATGGACAGGCTGCCCATATCCTGGTTCTTTGCGATATCCTTCTTTAGGCGGATGTAATTCTCCATGGTGTAATGCCTGTTTAAATGGTCCGGAGTAATATTAAGTATTACGCTTACATCAGGGCGAAACTCATGGACAGTCTCAAGCTGGAAGCTGCTGACCTCGATAACCGTTACCGAATCGTTTGTGGTTTCAAGGGCTATGTCCGAATAGGGATTTCCGATGTTTCCGCATACAAACACTTCCTTGTACCAGGCCTTCATGATTTCGCCTATCAGGGATGTGGTTGTTGTCTTGCCGTTGGTTCCGGTTACCGCTATAATCCTTCCCTTGGAGAAACGGTATGCAAGCTCTATTTCTCCCCATACGGGTATATTTCTTCTCTTAACCGCCATTACAAACGGATGGTCAACAGCTATACCCGGACTTAAAATCATCAGGTCGATTTGATTCAGCATATCATCCGGAAATTCTCCCAGGTATATCTCCGCGTTTTTATCAGAAACCAGCTTATCTTTCAAGCTGTCTGCTTCCTTTTCCTTATTCTCATCATATAATATGACCGGGGCACCAACCTTCTGAAGCAGTCTTGCCGCCGCAATACCGCTTTTTCCGGTGCCAAACACCAGTACCTTCTTATCCTTCAAAATCATATGGTAATCATGCCTTTCATGATGCCTGTGCTAACTTATTCCCATAAAGGCAATAAGGCACAGGATAGTTGTAATTATTGAAAATACAGCCACTATCCTGGTTTCCGACCATCCCATAAGCTCGAAATGATGATGTATCGGAGCCATCTTAAACAGCCTTTTTCCGCCTGTCAGCTTGAAATATCCCACCTGGAGGATTACCGACAGTACCTCAATGAAATAAATCATTGCCACAATTATAATGAATAAGGGCATCCTCAGCATATAAGCCGCCGATGCAACGAAGCCTCCCAGCGCAAGGGAGCCGGTGTCGCCCATTATTACCTTCGCCGGGTATACATTATAGAGCAGAAATCCCAGCAGGCTTCCTGCAACCGCTCCCGCAATTGGCGAAACACCGCTCTTTAAGCCTATGGACACAACCGTAAAGAATGTTGCTATCAACATGGTAACACTTGACTCCAGCCCGTCCAGTCCGTCGGTGAAATTGGAACCGTTGACCGTGCCCAGCACGGCAAAAAACAGCATGGGGATGAACAGGTATGATATATCCAGGTATTTCCCCCCTGAAAACGGAATCAGCATCAAGGTTGCGTCCTCAACATATGTTACGAGATAATAGCCGAATATTGCGGTTACAAGTATCTGTCCCAGGAGCTTCTGCCAGGCTTTAAGGCCTAATGAACGCTTCATTACCACCTTTATGTAGTCGTCCATGAACCCAATTATGCCAAATCCGATGGTAACAAACAGGACAGGTATGATTTCCTTATTGTCCTTTAAGAAGAAAAGGCTGGTTATCGATATGCTCAGGACAATAACGATTCCTCCCATGGTCGGTGTACCCGTCTTCTTAAGATGGGTCTTGGGACCGTCATCCCTGACATACTGCCCGATTTTTAATCTTCTCAAAAAAGGAATCAATATGGGGCACAGCACCACACATATGCCGAATGAAATAATAACGGGTAATATAACCTGCATATTCGCCAGTTCCATAGATACTCCTATCCGCCTTCATACCAGGCTTGATTCTTAAGTGTTGTTTATATGCCCGGTGTCCTTTGACACCTTGGCTATTATACTTTATTACCTTTAAAATAACAATATTATTTATGTGAAATATTTAATAGTATAATATTCATATTTCAATAATACAGCACAAGGCTGCTTCCCCTGTTCACACTCTCTCCGGGAAGGGGAAACTGTTCAGTTACGGTTTCGCCGTCTCCCAAAGTATAGACATCTTCGAAGTCATATATTCGCAGCAGGTCCTTCATTTCTTTCCTGGTCTTTCCTATTAAGTCGGGCACCTCGAATGTTCCAACCTCGTATTGCTTCAACTCTTCCTCGGTATATTCCGGCTCGATGCCCATGTATGGAAGAATGCTGTTAAACAGGTCCGCAATAACCGGGGCTGCAACCGTTCCCCCGTAATATATCCCCACGGGTTCGTCAATAAGTACCAGGGCAATCACCTGGGGATCGTCCGCGGGAGCAAATCCTATAAAGGAGGATATGTATTTACCCGATCTTCTTGGAAGCTTTTCGGATGTGGCCGTCTTTCCGCCGACCCTGAATCCCGGAAGGTACGCCCTTTTGCCGGTACCGCCCGATACCACCGCTTCCAAAAGCTGCTTCATCGTTTCCGATGTCTCCTTGCTGATGACATTCTCCTTGGTCTCATACGTCAGGGTTTTAATCAGCCTGCCGTCACGGGACCTGATTTCGCGCCCGAAATGCGGTGTTACCAAAGTACCGCCGTTTATTATGGCGCTGGCCGCGGTAAGCAGCTGCAAAGGCGTTATCTGGAACGACTGCCCGAAGGACATGGTCGCCAGCTCGACCGCGCCGATATCTTCGATATCATGCATAATCGAATTGGCCTCGCCGGGAATATCAACCCCGGTTTTATTAAACAGGCCCAGCTTCTTATAATACTCGTAGGTCTTTTTTACGCCCACCCTGGCGCCAACCTCCATGAATACCGGGTTGCACGAATTCATTATGCCTTCCATAAATGACTGGCTGCCGTGGCCTCCCGCCTTGTGGCACCTTATTATCCTGTCCTCGACCCTTTTGTATCCCGGGCAGAAGAACCTGTCGTCCAGGCTGAGTACTTTTTCCTCCAACGCCGCCGTCGTTGTTACAATCTTGAATGCCGAACCGGGCTCGTATGTATCGCTTATGCAGGCGTTTCTCCACATTCCGTTGAGCAGTTCGTTCAGCTTTTCGGAGCTTAGTGTTTCACCCACATAATCCTGCGCTATTTCATTTATCAGGTTATATGGATTGTTCAGGTCAAACTCCGGGGCATTAACCATCGCGTATATCTCCCCGTTGTTGGGGTTCATGACAATCAGCTTTACATTGTCCGCGCCCTTGGCCTCCATGACCTTGTATGCAGCCTGTTCCGCATACTTCTGTATGTTTACGTCGAGGGTCAGATACAGGTCGTTTCCCGGCTGGGGTGTAATCCTGTCCTCGGCTGCATTTTCTATTTCAACACCATATGCAGTTGTCAAGGTAAGAATTGTTCCGTTTATTCCCTTCAGGTATTCCTCGTACTTTACCTCAAGGCCAATAACGCCCTGGTTGTCGCTGCCGGTAAAGCCTATTACCTTGGAAGCCAGGCTTCCGTACGGATAATACCTCTTATAATCCTCGTCCACCATCACGCCGTCAAGCTTATACTCCCTGATCCTGTCTGCAGTTTCCTTGTTGACGTTGGACTTTATTCTCTCTATGGAGCTGACCTTTTCTACCCTTTTCCTTACATATTCCTCGCTTAAGCCCAACTCCTCCGACAGCACCTTAATCACCCTTTCGGGTTCCGTTATCTGATTGTGGATGACAGATATTGTACATACCGGTTTATTCGTGGCTATCTCCACACCGTTGATATCGTAAATGCTGCCCCGTTCCGCCTTGATTGGTCTTTCCCTTTCATGAAGCGCCTTAGCGCGGGCAGCATATTCCTCCGACTTGAAAATTATCAGATATGTCAATCTACCGGTCAGCAAAATCGCGGTAATAAGTATTACTACAATAATTATCAGGATGTTCCTTCTGTTGTATGTCCTGTTTTTTGCCATATCATCCGTCCTGAAACTCTTGTCGTTTTATTTTATTACCGATGATATGACTTTATTCTTGTTAACAGTGTCAGGCGGTATTTAAAAGCTGTTACGGTTCACCCTGTTCGTCCCCGTCCGGTTCATTGATTCCCTCATTGGTAATGAGGGGGTCTGACGGTTCGGGTTCTTCCTGACCGGGCAAAGGCGGCAGTCCGGTATCTGCCGTATTTTCATCCTGCGGTTCGTTTTGTCCGGTTTGCTGATTGTCGCCGGAATTTTGACTTGTATCCCGGCTGTCCTGTCCTCCGGTGTCATTGATGCCGTTGGTACCGGTATTTTGATCTTCGTTACCGCCTGTACCGGCGCTTTGACCGCCGCTTCCATTGGTACCGCTGTTTCCGGTGCTTTGGCCTTCGCCGCCATTCGTTCCGGTGTTTTGCCCGCCGCTTCCGTTTGTGCCGGTGGTGCCGGTACTTTGGCCTTCATCACCCTCGGTATCGGTCGCGCCGGTACCGTTGGTGTCCTGGTTATTGCCGGTCATTCCGTTTTCATTGCTTCCGGTGTTGTCTTCACCGGCGAGGTTTTCATCGATAAGGTAATCTATCTCTCCCTCAGGATAAATGCCCAATGCGGGAAGAAGCTCTGTCATTATCCTGTTGGCAAATTTGGTCGCTATTGAGCTGTCATCCTGCCTTGCGACGTTCTGGGGTTCGTTAATGACAACATAAATTACGATTTCAGGATCCAGCGCCGGAGCGCATCCTAAGAAGGATACCACGTACTTGCCCTTGCCTCTTGGAAATTTCTCGGCTGTTCCCGTCTTTCCGCCTATAGTATAGCCTTCAACCTTGGCAGGCTTTGCCGTACCCATTTCGACGGTCTTGTACATGGCTTCCTTGATAAACTCCGAGGTTTCCTCTGAAACAGTGCGCCTGACAAGCACCGGTTCAACCTTCTTTACCGTGGCCTTCTCATCGTTCAGTATTTCCCTGACCACATGGGGCCGGTAATAGTAACCGCCATTGACAAGGGATGAAAACGCAGCCGCCATCTGAAGCATGGTAACGTTGAATGTCTGTCCGAAGCTGCTGGTCGCAAGCTCCGCCGCATTCAGGTTTTTCAGGTCTGTTATGATTCCGCTTTCCTCTCCCGGTAGGTCAATGTTGGTCTTTTCTCCGAAGGAGAAATATTTCTGGTATTTATAGAAAATATCCCGCCCTTCCATGGCTGCTATCTGCATCATCGCGTCATTGCAGGATCTCATGAGTGTTTCGGTAAGAGTAAGAGTGCCGTGTCCGTTTCTTGCGCTGCATTTAATGTCCCAACCGCCGGCATGCTCGACACCATCACAGAAAAACGTGCTGTTTTTGGATACTATTCCTTCCTCCAATGCCATGGCGACCGTAAACGGCTTAAATGTCGATCCCGGTTCATAGCCGAAGCTGATCACGTCGTTTTTCCAAAGGGCGTTCATTGCCTCCAGCTTTTCTTCAAGGGTCATTGCGGCCAGCTCTTCTTCACTGTAAATACCGCTTAAGTCCCTCGGTGAGTTTAGGTTATACTCCTCGTTGGACGCCATTGCTATGATTTCGCCATTGTTGGGGTCCATGACAAGGACACCGATGCTGAAGCTGCCGAACTCTTCATTGAATTCCCTGATATGTCTTTGTATTATCCTCTGGGCATTTATATCAATCGTGCTTACTATCGTTTTTCCGTTCTCAGGTTCTTTAATGATTCTCTCTATATTCAATTCCGAATCGTAGTATCCGAATTCCCTGCCGTTTACACCGGTAAGCTCCTCGTTGTAATACCCTTCGATGCCATATAATCCCACTCCGTCGGCTGATGTAAACCCGATAACATCGGCTGCAAGGGTTTCATACGGATAAGCCCGGATGTATTTCTCTTCAAACCACAGTCCCTTTATATCCGGGTTTTCTTCCATGTGCTGCTTAAACGGCTCCACCTGTGACAACTGCAGGTTGTCAAGCAGAATCTTATATCTGCTGTCCGGCCTTTCCTCCAGGATTGTGTTGACCGTTTCGGCTTCAATCCCGTAAAAGCTCTTTAAGGCCTCAAGGGTCGCCGGTATTTTATCCGAATTGTTCAGCAGGTTGTACGGATCCAGAATGAGCCTGTACCGAAGCTCGTTCCTGGCCAAGACCGTGCCGTTGCGGTCCAGTATTTCTCCCCTCTTGTATGGGATTACCCCTCTTACATATGTCTGCCTTGATAATACCTGCTTTGCGTATCTTTCCCCATCGGTCCGGGTTATGTATATCAATCTCCCGATCAGGCCTGCCAACATCAAAGTAATAATACAAAATACAAGCAATAATCTTGCTTGCATTCGTGAGTTGAAGGTTTTTATGTTATCTGCCGTTCTTTGCATAATATACTGACCCCGCCCGTAATATGATTATTAATCCGGTATATCCGCATATTGCCTTACATAGCTTTCATCCGTGCTCTTAAAGGTGATTATCTCGTTGTTGTTGGGATATACCATACCCAACTCGTTTACCGCGACATTATAAACATAATCAAGATCATATGCCGTCTTAATCTGTTCGTACGCCGCGTTGTTTTCGGTTACCATTTCGTTGAGCGTATTCTCCAGGGATACAATTTCCTTCTCCATCTTATTTACCTGGTACTGCAGCTTTAAAAATTCAATGCAGCAATACAAGGTGGCAGCTATGGCAAGCGTGAGCACAAGCATTGTTGACTTGCCAATGCTGGTCATGTATCTTGGCTGACGGTAGGTCCGTTTTTCCGGCCTGGCGGTCGTCCGTCTTTCTGGCCTTACGGTCGTCCGTCTTTCCGGTTCCGGAATTTCTCTTATGGGCTTTTCGGGAACAGCATTATTATATCTCAAGGCGCGCTGCGCATAATCCGGCTTTCGCACCGTATTTCCCTCAATATGGCTGAACCTTGCCTGGTAATTAACCCACTTGTTGTTTGCCTCCATGCCTAACCCCTCTTTCAACTCCATAATGATGCCTGATGAACTCCTATGTCCTTTCGAAAACCCTTAGCTTTGCACTCTTGGATCTGCTGTTCTCCTCTATTTCCTCTTCTGAAGGTAAAACCGGTTTCTTTGTAATTATTCTTCCCTTCGGTTTCCTGCCGCATACACACACCGGGAAATCCGGCGGGCATATACACGGGTTCTCATTTACTTTAAAATTCTCCTTTACTATCCTGTCTTCCAGGGAATGAAATGTTATTATTGCCAATCTGCCACCCGGCTTAAGCAGGTCAATCATGTCATCAAGAGATTCCTTTAGCACATCCAGCTCCCTGTTAAGCTCTATCCTGATTGCCTGAAAAGTCCGCTTTGATGGATGTCCGGATGTCGCCCGAACCTTTGCCGGAATAGCGGCCTTTATAATTTCATTCAGCTGAAACGTGGTTTCTATGGGCTTGTCCTGTCTTGCCCTGACTATATGCTTTGCGATATTCTTTGCAAACCGGTCTTCTCCGTAGTCTCTTATAATCCTGTAAAGCTCAGCTTCACTGTACTCATTGACAATGTCCCTTGCGGTCTTTTTGTGTCTTTGATCCATTCTCATGTCAAGGGGCGCATCCTCACGGTATGAAAAGCCTCTTTCCGGAGTATCCAGCTGATGGGATGAAACCCCCAGATCAAGCAGTATTCCATTTGCCTTGTCTATGTTAAGCCCGTTTAAAACATCCTTTATCTCGTGAAAATTGCTTCTTACAATTGTGACCTTATCCTTGTAATCCTTTAGCCGCATGCCGGCGGCATCAATTGCCTCTTCATCCTGATCCAGGCCTATCAGCCTTCCGGTGGTAAGCCTTTGGACAATTGCCAGGGCATGTCCGCCCCCGCCTATTGTCCCGTCCACGTATATGCCGGATGGGTCAATATTCAAGTACTCTATAACTTCATCCAGAAGTACCGGTCTGTGTTCAAAGGCCATGTTAACCCTCCAAGATGCCGTGTGTGATATGCCGGCATCAAGCTGCATGTACGATTAGAAGTTGATTCCATACTGTGACATGTGTTCGGCTATGCTGTCCACATCATCATAGTAATTATTGCTTTCCCAGCGTTCCTTATTCCAAATCTCAATCTTGTTCAGTACGCCGACAAATACAATGTCCTTCTCCAGAGCCGCGCTTTCCCTTAGCTTAGCTGGTATCAGTATTCTTCCCTGCTTGTCCGCCTGGCACAAGGCGGCTCCCGCCATAAAGTAACGCTGCAATTGTCTTGCCTCTTTTGTTCCGGGGAGCTTCTTAAGCTTTTCAACAAACAGCTGCCACTCGGCCAATGGGTATGCAAAAAGGCAGCCGTCAAGTCCCTGGGTAATGACGAATTCATCACCCAGGCCTTCTCTGAACTTGGACGGTATTATTATTCTTCCTTTTGCATCAATCGTATGTATGAATTCACCCATGAACATAAGCAGCACCTGCGTTTCCACTTTGGTGGCCTAATCCACCACTTCACACCACTTCGCTCCACTTGTGACTATATTTTATTATAGTTTTGGGAATATATCAAGTCCCAAACCGGTAAAATAAAAGCACAGAATCCCCATAATTACTTGGATTTCTGTGCTTTTATTTACGGTTGACAACAATATGTTGTTGTATTAGGTGGTTATCGAACAAAATATGTCAATATATAGGCAGCCAAAAAGATTCCTGTCAATTATATAGGAAATTAGTCCTATATACATTATAATTGTGTACCTTCAGGTAAGACAAGGATGCAAGCGGTAACCCCTGATTGCTTAATTTGCTTTTGCTTTCTTTAGCTTGACCCTTTTTATTATCATCATTGTGACCGAGAATATTATCATGCATGCCGAGATAAGCTGGGATATGGGGATCGAGGTGCCCCACAGGAACAGCTGGTCTGTTCTTAAGCCTTCTATCCATATGCGGCCCAACCCGTAGCCCGCCAGATAAAGGAGCATGATTTCCCCGTCGAACTTCTTGCGCTTGGTGTATATCAAGAGGAATATCAGCAGGCACAGGTTCCACAGGGATTCGTACAGGAATGTAGGATGTACCTGGATGTACTCAACCCCATCCACAACAGCAATGTTGTTTCTTATCTCCATGATGCGCTCAAGGGCGGCCTGCTTTTCCGCGTACTTTTCCGTTAACGCAATCTCCGACATACGGAAATCATAGGATACGTCCCTGAGATCAAGCTGCATGGCAAACAGACCGTTGGTGTACTTTCCGAAGGCCTCCCTGTTGAAGAAATTACCCCACCTGCCTACAACCTGGCCTGTAATGAGCCCTACACATCCCGTATCCGCAAGCAGCCAGAAGGGATACTTCTTAATCCTGGTAAACACTATGGCGGTCAGTATTGCACCGATAATACCGCCGTATATCATTAGTCCGCCGCTTCGTATATTGAAAATCTCAAGCGGATTATCCTTAAATTCATCAATAGCAAACAACACATAACCAAGCCTGGTGAAAATAACTGAAACGACAATGGCAACAAGGGCAAAATCCAGGTACAGCTCCGGGTTCTGTCCTGTCCTTTTGGCCGTCCATTCCGCCACCAGCCAGCCCAAAAGCATTCCAAGTCCGATTACCATGCCATAGAAAGCTATGCGGAAACCGAAGACGTCTATTCCCGAGGGAACATTCTTAAGCTCTATTCCCAGGTTGGGAAATCTTATGTTTGTCAAGGCATTACTGCTAAGCAGTATGTTCATTGGTCCACCTCATTTTTATATTATTATGAATCATTTGTCCAACCACCGGTGTTTTTCGTGCCAGACATTACTTGCTATACATTGAACCTGAACAATACGACGTCTCCGTCCTGTATCACATAATCCTTTCCTTCCGACCTTACCAGGCCTTTTTCCTTGGCCGCATTGAAGCTGCCGCACTGTACCAGGTGGTCGTAGTTTACTATCTCAGCGCGGATAAAGCCCCTCTCAAAATCACTGTGGATCTTTCCTGCGGCCTGTGGAGCCTTTGTCCCTATTTTAATCGTCCATGCCCTGGTTTCCTTCGGCCCGGCAGTTAAATAACTCATCAGTCCAAGCAGCCGGTAGCTGGCTTTAACCAGCTTATCCAGGCCGGATTCCGAAAGCCCCAGCTCCTGCAGGAACATTTTCTTTTCGTCATCGTCAAGTTCGGCTATCTCCTGCTCAATCTTGGCGCAGATAACAAACACCTCGGAATTATCATTCTTAGCAATTTCCCTTACGGTCTTGACATATTCATTGCTTTCCCCGTCATCCGCCAGGTCATCTTCAGTTACATTGGCTGCATATATAACGGGCTTTGAAGTAAGAAGGTTATATGTCATCAAAAGCTTTGCGCCGTCCTCGTCCGCTGAAAAGGTCTTGGCCAATTTCCCTTCTTCCAGATGGGCCCTCAAGGCTTCCAGCAACTCAAGCTCCTTGGCCAGATCCTTGTCATTCTTTGCGCCCCTGGCAACCTTGCTTATCCGTCTTTCGAGTATCTCCAGGTCCGAGAAAATCAGCTCCAGGTTAATGGTTTCTATATCCCTTGCCGGGTTTATAGACCCTTCAACATGGATAACATTCGTATCTTCAAAGCAGCGTACCACGTGGATAATGGCATCGACCTCACGGATATTGGCTAAAAACTGGTTTCCGAGCCCTTCCCCCTTGGACGCTCCCTTTACAAGCCCCGCAATGTCGATGAATTCTATCATTGCAGGAACGATTCTCTCCGAATTGTACAGGTTGGCTAAAATCTGCAAGCGCTCGTCCGGAATGGGCACAATACCGATATTGGGATCTATCGTACAGAACGGGTAATTGGCCACTTCCGCTCCCGCTTTTGTCAGTGAATTAAACAGTGTGCTTTTGCCCACATTGGGCAATCCGACGATTCCTAGCTTCATATGTCCTTTCCTTCCGTATATATGTAATCTTGGGCTTTAGTCCCTGGATTCTATCACGGTAAGAATCCCTTCATCAAATTCCACTATGCCTTCATCCGCAATAAGCTCATTGCTTATCCCCAGACTGATACCCTTGTCCAAGGTTATACCGTTTAAGGGATACTTAAATCCAACCAGCTTAAGCCCTGTAACCCGGTTGGAGAACGGAAGAAGCGATATGAAATTACCGTATTGCCGGGATTTTTTTATTGAAAAGCTTTTATCCTTAAGATAAATGCAGTTATTTTCATCAAGTATCCTGGCCTTGATATTCCTTTTTAACGCATTAATGAGAAGCTCTATGTTGGAAATGGCATGGTCCATCCTGCTTCCGGTCGCTCCCACAATATCAATGAACAGCGGTTCCAGGCCAATGGCCATGTCAAGGGCAATATGCGTATCCGTCTTGTCCTTCATGCTTGGAAATGTTTCAACCGGAACACCCTTTTCCTTATACTCCGATAGTACATCGGAAGGAACCGAGTCAAAATCACCGATTATATAATCCGGCACAAGCCCGATCCTTTTTGCCGCCGAAAGTCCTTTGTCAGCCGCGATAATGAATGAGTATTGCTCCTTGCCGGTCAGGGCTTTAAGGAGCCTGTCACTTACATATCCTCCGGTGAGAATCAGTATCCTTTTATTTTGATTGGACCATTTCATAATACTGCCTGAACTTCTCATTGTATTTCCTTATATTCTCCAATATGTCCCCGTGAAAGATACTGGTACCGGATACGATTACATTCGCACCCGCCATGAGGACATCCATGACATTGTCCACGTATATGCCGCCATCCACCTCAATGTCGATAACGGCACCGGTTTTTTCCGCCTTTTCCCTGAGATCCCTTATCTTCTGCAGGGTTGACGGTATAAATGCCTGTCCGCCGGCTCCCGGAACGACACTCATCAGAAGAACCATGTCCACACTGTTTAACACCGGGTCCAGCTTGTCCAGCGGTGTTCCCGGATTTAAGGACACTCCGGCTTTCAAGCCCATTTCTTTTATGCGGCTTATCGTCGCAGCCAGGTCGGAGCAAGCCTCCGCATGGACCGTTATTATGTCCGCCCCGGCATCCCTGTAGTCCTCAAGCATCCTGATGGGTTCAACCACCATTAAATGTGTGTCAAAAACAAGATTCGACCTGCTCCGGATTGATTTAATTACCGGCAATCCAAAGCTGATGTTCTTTACATAATTTCCGTCCATGACATCAATGTGCAGGTATTTTACACCCGCCTCTTCCACCATTTTGATCTGTTTTCCCAGTTCAAAAAAATCCGCGGCAAGTATGGACGGTGAAAGTATTAATTCCATCATATAATCTCCATTCTGTCAAAAACACAACCGTTAGCCACAAAAGCAACAAACCTTCTAATATTTTTTTATATCCTTGAGCTCTTCATACAAAGCCCTATAATTATCATATCGGATGCTGCTGATTTTACCCTCACTCAGTGCTTCCTTTACAGCACATCCCGGTTCGTTCAAATGCATGCATCCGATAAATCGGCATTTGTCTTTAAATTCATTGAATTCATTGTAATAATTCTTCAGTTCCTCTTCCTCTATATCATCAATATATAGGGAACTGAACCCGGGTGTATCCATGACATAGCTGTTGTCATCCACGTAAATCAGCTCGGAATGCCGGGTGGTATGCCTGCCCCTTTTTATTTTCTCGCTGACGGTTCCAACCTCCATCCGAGCGTCCGGATTAAGGGTGTTTATCAACGACGACTTCCCCACTCCCGACGGGCCTGCAAGCACGGTGGTCCTGCCCTTTAGAAGCTCTTTGACCGCCGCTGTTCCATCCTGCTTAAGCACGCTGATGCCAAGAACCTTATGGCCGCTTCGGATATAGGTCTCTGTCAGCATTTCCATATCTTTCCTGTCAACGATGTCCTTCTTGTTGAAGCAAATAATTGTATGGATGTTCTGCCTGCCCATCGTTATAAGGAAACGGTCGAGAAGATTTAGGTTCGGAGCAGGCTCTGCCGCCGCAAATATAACCATTGCCTGGTCCACATTTGCGACAGCGGGCCTGATTAATTCATTTTTTCTGGGAAGAATACGGGTAATAACGCCTTTGCCCTTAGGCTGACCGCTTATGTCAAGCTCGGTATCGTCACCAACCAGCGGTTTTACATTTTGCAGGCGAAAGATGCCTTTTGCCTTACACTCAAAAACTTCGTTGATCTCGGGTACATGAACGTAGTAAAAGCCGGCAATTCCTTTGATTATCTTACCCTTCAAGCTATTCCTCCACTGCTTTGAATTTTACAACCCATACATAAGGATTACCTTGTTCGTCTCTGAATAATATGCCATCCACATACATTGTCACATATCCGTCCGACAGGCTTTCCCCTTCAATATTCCTTACAGTAAGCGGGAAGTCCACAACGGAAGTCATCTCATTGTAAATCTCGGTGCTGTAGCCATCCTGCTCCATCTCAAGTATGATCTCGGCTTCACCGTCTCCGTAATAGTCAAATGGATTAATATCTATTGTTACGGAACCGATATAAATGTAATTGCCTGAGCCGGGATTAACAACGGGTTCATCTTCTTCCACGGGTCCCGTACTTACGATAATGTTGATTTTTGTGCCCTTGTCGACCAGTTCACCGGCGGTGTTGTCCTGATAGGTAATCGTTCCTTCGGAATAGGTCTCGGACGCCTCATAGCTGATCTCTCCAAGAGCCAATCCCGCTTCGGCAAGAAGCTGTTCGGCCTGGGAAACTGTTTTCCCTATCAGACTTGGAACCGCTGCCTGAACTATTTCCGGACCTTTGCTCACATAAACGATGATATTATCGCCCGCCTTGACAATGGACTCCTTCGGAGGATCCGTAGACACCACGCTGCCTGCCGGAATGTCGGTGCTGAATACATCCTGTCTTTCAGGAACAAGACCGTATTCCTTAAGCTTCAGTTCGGCCTGCTCCCATGTATTGCCGTATACATACGGTATTGTAACAGGTTCGGCTCCTATGCTTATATACAGGACAACCTCGGAGTCAACCGGGTAATCGGTATTGGGCAGAGGATACTGCCTTATTACATAGCCTTCCTCATACTCCGACGAATACTCCTCCTTTGCAATTATCCGTGCATTCGGGTTCTTGGCCTTAATTGCCCTTTCGGCATCCTCCAGCCTGTGTCCGGTAACAGCAGGGAATGTATATGTCTCGATAACCGGTGTTGGCTCAGGTGAAGGTGTCGGAGGCTCCACGGAAGGTTCGGGGGTGGGTGACTCTGTAACCACAGGTTCATTGTCGGGCACCGTTGTATCCTTGTCATCCTTCGGAAGCAGGAAACGCACCACAATGAACATAATTACAACCGCCAGAACGACAATTGCAGTTATGGTCAATGCGGTGAATACCTTATCCATCTTCGAGCTTGCCGAATCCAAATCGTCATCGTCGTCATCCACGACTCTGCTGCTCTTTGTATTGCCTCTCGTATTGGAGAATTTGTCATCGTAGTATGCCGTACCCTTTATTTTCCCCAAATCATCGGAAATATTCTTGGTCGGCGAATCATTTGCCATAAATGAAGGAATCTGTACGAAATCCCCGTCGGGATTGGTCAGGGCTCTCTTCAAATCGGTAATCAATTCAGAGGCGGAGTGATATCTTCTCTCCGGCTTTTTCTGCATACATTTCTGAACTATTTTATCCACACTTGGCGGAATGCTCGGATCCAGCTCTCTAAGGGGCATTGCCTCTCCCTGGATGTGAAGCATTGCTACGGACACGGTATTGTCGCCCGCAAAAGGCACCTGTCCGGACAACATCTCATACAGGGTGACTCCAAGAGAGTAGATATCACTTTTTTCGTCACTGTATCCGCCCCTGGCCTGTTCCGGAGACAGATAATGAACGGAACCCATGGCATTACTTGTAACCGTATTGGAATTGGAAGCCTTCGCAATACCGAAATCCGTTACCTTTACCTTGCCTTCCCTGGATATGATTATGTTCTGGGGTTTTATATCCCTATGGATTATATTGTTGTCATGGGCGGCCTCCATACCCTGTGCTATCTGTATGGCTATGCCTACCGCTTCCTTAACATCCAGCTTGCCCTTTCTTTCAATGAAACGTTTGAGGGTTATTCCTTCAACCAGTTCCATAACGATGTAATATAATCCCTGATCATCGCCGACATCATATACATTAACTATGTTCGGGTGGGACAATCCTGCTGCGGATTGAGCTTCGCCCCTGAATTTATTGACAAAGCTTTTATCGCTTGAATATTCCGGCTTTAAAACTTTAATCGCAACAAAACGGTTCAGCCTTTCGTCTTTTGCCTTGTAGACATCGGCCATACCGCCCGATCCGACCAAATCAATTATTTCATATCGTCCGCTGATAATCATACCGGGTTTTAACATGCATTTTCACCTCATTTTCATACTTTAACTATTATGACTGTTATGTTGTCTTTTCCGCCGTTTTCATTAGCCTGCCTGACAAGGATTCCCCCAGCGGCCTGCAGGTCGTCTGCATTTTCCCTAATGATTTTCTCTATCGTATCGTCACTCAACATATTTGTCAGTCCGTCGGAGCACATCAGGACAATGTCTCCCTCTTTAAGCTCAACCTCAAAAAAATCAGGCTGGGCCGTTTTGCTCGTTCCCAGTGCCCGTGTAATTATGTTCTTGTTCGGATGGGTCTTAACCTCGTCCTTGTTCAGCTCACCCGTCTTTACCATGGCCTGGACCAGGCTGTGGTCCTCCGTTATCTGGACCATCTCATCGCTTATAACATACAGCCTGCTGTCTCCTATGTTGGCCACATACAACGTGTTGCCGCAAATGGTTGAAGCAACAAATGTGGTACCCATACCTTCCAGATCCGCCTGTTCCTTTGACTTCTCGTACAGACTTTCATTCGTTGCCGCAATTGCTTCTTCCATCAAGGCAATTGGAGCGGCAGTACTGCTGTTTCTTATATGTTCGGTAAAAAACTCAACGCAGAACCTTGAAGCATAATCACCCGCATTATGTCCTCCCATTCCATCCGCAACAATAAATAAGTTTGGCAAATTCCCGATGGGATTTACCTCGCAGAAGACATAATCCTGGTTTACCATTCTTTTTTCCCCAACATCAGTAATCGAAAATGCTTTCAAGCCTGCACCTCCTCGACAAACCCTATCCCCTCAGGTCCCAGGAAGGTTACCACCATGCTCCATGTATCTCTTCCTTAGTTGACCGCAAGCTGCATTGATATCTGAGCCCATTTCTCTTCTTATAGTAACATTTATTCTATTTTTTTCAAGTATATTTTTGAATTTTTGTATTTTATTGCTATTCGACTTGCTGAAGCTTTTTTCCTTTATCGGGTTGACAGGTATCAAATTAATATGCCCGTTTAGACCTCTTACCAGGCCGCTTAATTCCTCCGCATGCCCTTCCCCGTCGTTTATCCCGTCAATAAGGCAGTATTCAAATGTAAGCCGTCTTCCCGTCCTTTCAAAATAATATCCGGCGGCATCCATAACCTGCTGAAGGTCATATTCCCTGGCTATGGGCATCAGCTTTTTTCTGATTTCATTGTTCGGTGCATGAAGGGATATGGCCAGGGTCACCGGAAGCCCTTCATCTGCAAGCATGCGTATCTTATCAGGTATTCCGCAGGTGGACACGGTAATATTTCTGGCGCTTATGTTAATCCCGTTGGGGTCCGACAGTATACGTATGAAGCGTACCAGGTTGCCGTAATTGTCCAGGGGTTCGCCGGTTCCCATGACCACAACGTTGCTTACCCTTTCACCCGACAATGCCTGAATCCTGTACACCTGGTCAAGCATTTCCGAGGCGGCCAGGTCCCTTTCCCTTCCTCCGATGGTTGAGGCGCAAAAGGCGCATCCCATCCTGCATCCCACCTGCGAGGATATGCATACGCTGTTTCCGTGATGATATTTCATCAGCACACTTTCAATAATCCTTTCATCATATAGACGAAAAAGGTATTTTACGGTTCCGTCCTTTTCCGACACAAGGCTGTCCGCAACCCTCAGGGCTGTCAGGGGATACTGCCTGTCAAGCTGCTTCCTTAAATCCTTGGGCAGGTTTGTCATATCATCATATGAGGCGGCAAGCTTCCCGTGCATCCACTCAAAAATCTGCCCGGCCCTGTATGCCGGCTGACCCAGCCTTTTCATTTCCTCCTTCAGTTCATCCAAATATAAGGATTTTATATCCATATACATCCTGCTTTCCATTTTGGCCGTCTTACAGACATCATTGCTTCCTTTTTCTCATTCTTGATATGAAAAATCCGTCCGTGGGATTTATGCCCTGCAGAAGCTGTAAATATCCGGCCTTCGTAGTATCCGAATGCAGAGTATTGGGCAGGTAGTTATCCATGTTGTCGGGCTCAAAATCATGATTGGCAAGAAACCATTCCATGTTTTCAATGTTCTCTTCCCGGTTTATCGTGCAGGTGGAATATACCAATATCCCACCCGGTTTTACATAATCCGATGCCACACTTAATATCTTCCTCTGCAATTCTACCAGCTCTTTTTGTTGGTTTTGTGTCATTTTGTACTTTATGTCAGGTTTCTTGCCTATAACACCAAGCCCGGAGCATGGAAGGTCCGCAATGACCACGTCCGCCTTGTTTATTATTTCTTCGTCTGTAACCGTTGCGTCCCACACCTTGGTTTCGATATTCGATATGCCCATCCGGTGCATGTTTTCTTCTATCAGCCTGATTTTGCCCGCAGTCAGGTCCCTTGCCGACACCTTTGCCGCCTTCTGGGCCGCATGAAGCGCTTTTCCTCCCGGGGCCGCGCATACATCAACCACAAAATCTCCTTCCCTTACCCCGGCCGCTTCGGCGACCAGCATCGAACCGACATCCTGAACAACAAAAAGGCCTTCCCTGAAGGCCTTTATATCCTCCAAACGGTCGAAATCCTTAATTACAAAAGCTTCTTCAAGGTACGGATGCTCACACACCGTTATCCCCTCACCGGCAAGCTCCCTCTTCAGTTCGTCGGGGGTGGTTTTTAACCGGTTACAGCGGACAGCAACCTCCTTTTCCTTTAGAGAAGCTTCCAATATCATCTCTGCCTGCTCCGGACCGTATTGGTCAAGCAGCATTCCGGCAAGCCATGCCGGCGCCGAATACCGTATGCCAAGGTACGCGCGGATATCGGCTTCCTTATCAGGATACTTGATTTCTTTCATGGCTGCTATCTTTCTTAAGTTAGCATTTACAAATCCCGACAGGCTGGCAAATCCCCGCTTTTTTGCGATTTTTACCGCTTCATTGCAAACCGCAAAGGAGGGTATGCCGTCCATAAAAAGAAGCTGATATGCGCTCATTCTCAGCAGATTTCTTATCTGCGGCTTCATTTTCCCGACAGGCAGGGTTGAAAACTGTTCAATTATATAATCAAGGGTTATACAGCGCTTTACGGTGCCGGTGAACAGCCTTGATATGAAGGCTCTTTCCTGTTTGGTCCTGCTGCGGTTCCTTTTCAGGACCCCGTCCAGCACCTTATGGCTGAACTCTTCCCCGTCAACAACCTGAAGAAGCATGTCAAGCACGATTTCTCTTTCATTGCCTTGATTAGTCACGGCGTCTTCCTCCACCAAAGAGCAGAATCAGGCGCATAAGCTGCAGGATGGATGTCGCCGCTGCGGCAACATAGGTCAAGGCTGCGGCATTCAACACCTTTTTGGAATGCTCCACTTCTTCATAATGAAGTATGCCCGTATCCGCAAGGCACCGGACGGCTCTTTTGGAAGCATTGTACTCGACCGGCAAGGTTACCAGCTGGAACAATACCGCCGTCGCAAAGAGAATGATGCCCAGGTTAATCAGCGACTGGGAGCCTGCAAATAAAAGCCCGATAATTATTAACGGCCATGCTATGGCCGAACCGAAATTGGCCACCGGAACCAGTGCGTTCCTGAATTTCAATGGGAAATATGCATTCCTGTGCTGGATTGCATGACCGCACTCATGGGCTGCCACACCGATGGCTGCTATTGAATTGCTGCCATATACCGGTTCCGATAAACGCAGCACCTTTTTTCTTGGATCGTAGTGGTCCGTAAGCTGGCCGCGCACCGGTTCAATCGTCACGTCATAAATGCCCGCGCGGTGCAGAATCCTTTCCGCAGCCTCGGCACCTGTAAGTCCCGACAGGCTCCTGACATTCGAGTACCTGGCAAATGTTGACCTTACCCTCATAGAAGCCGCCAGGGACAGAATTATGCCTATCAGTACCAGAAAATATGTCGGATCATAATAAAACGGATAATAAAAACCCATTTGATACATTATAATGCACCTCCTTCTTAACCTAACACCAATCCCTTTTTAACAGGGTATCCTCTTAAAAAAGCATCACAGCCCAGCCGTTTCTTGCCTTCCAGCTGAAGCTCCAGTATCTCAAGGGCGCCTTCTCCGGTCATTACGGTAAATGTGTTTTTATCCACCTTTACAACTTCACCGGGTTTTCCGCCTTCCGGATTTTCAACTACCTTTGCCTTCCATATCTTAAGTATTTTGCCGTCCAGCCTGGTATAAGCGCTGGGCCAGGGATTCAACCCCCGGATAAGACGCTCTATCTCCACGGCCGGTTTTGAAAAATCTATGTTTCCCATTTCCTTGTCCATCATTTTTACATAGGAGGCCCGGGAATTGTCCTGGGGGATTCTCTTTGCCGTGCCTTCCTTAAGCTGTTTTAACGCCTCGACCAGCAGCCTTGCGCCGAGCCCGGCAAGCTTGTCATGAAGGCTTCCTCCCGTCTCATCATCAGCAATGGGTACGCTCTCCCACAGAATCATATCACCAGTATCTATTCCCGCGTCCATGTGCATGATGGTTACCCCGGTTTCCTTGTCTCCGTTTATTATGGCCGCCTGTATTGGAGCCGCGCCCCTGTACTTGGGAAGAAGCGACGCATGGACATTAATACAGCCGTAAGGCGGTATGTCAAGAAGCTCCCTGGGGAGAATCTGTCCGAAAGCGGCGACTACAATAACCTCCGGATTAATGCTGCGCACGGTCCGCAAAAACTCCGGGTTCCTGACCCTGACAGGCTGGTAAATGTCCAGGTTGTGCTTAAGGGCGGTCTCCTTAACAGGCGAAAAGCTAACCTTTCCGCCCCTTCCCTTTGCTTTGTCCGGCTGTGTAACAACTCCGGCAACCTCATGACCTGCCCGTATTATTTCTTCCAGTACGACAGCAGCCAAATCAGGGGTGCCCATAAACAAGACCTTCATGATGATTCCCTCTTTCCGTCATTATTCTTCGTCATCCTCATCGTCGTCCGCGTCCCTGAGACCGTCAATGACCTTGTCGACATACAGAATGCCGTTTAAATGGTCTATCTCATGGCATATGGCCCTGGCCAAAAGCTCTGTTCCTTCCAGCGTAAATTCCTTCATATCCCTGTCATAAGCCTTTACCTTGACATAATTGGGCCTTTCGACGGTTCCTACCTTCCCCGGCACGCTTAAGCATCCTTCGTCGCCTACCTGGCATCCTTCCGTTTCAATGATTTCCGGGTTAATCAGAACAATGGGACTATTGCCTTCCTCGGACACATCTATTACAATTACACGCTTCAGCACTCCTATCTGCGGTGCGGCAAGACCAACGCCCTCCGCAGCGTACATTGTATCAAGCATATCGTCAATCAGCTCCTGAAGCCTTTTGTCAACCTTGTCGACTTTCTTGCTGACCTTTGTCAGTATGCTGTCTCCTATTTTTCTTATATTTCTTATTGCCATTGTATTCCTCCGATCTTATCAATTATCAAACATATTACAATTATAACTATACAATACGCCGATTAATTCCATTCAGTACAAAATATATGCAAATCAATATGTACCCATGGGGTTAAAGTCAAACTGGAGATTGCATCCTGAAAATTGTCCCGTGTTTCCGAAGCAGTCCTCCAAATGATTCTTTATTCCTACAAGTATATCATAATTGTTGTCCTTTATATAGATTACCCTTCTGTAAACATCCTTAATCCTTGACAGCTCCGCTGGAGCCGGCCCTATTACCTGGGAGGCCAGCTTGTTTCCGTCTATATATTCCTTTATGATTCCCGCGGCATATTTCACCGCGTTTTCAGATTTTTCCTCATCCTTGGAGGTTACGAGCACCAACAGGATATGCGCCACAGGGGGATACTGCATGAGCCTGCGGTAGAGCATTTCCTGTTCATAGAATTCCTCGTAATTGCCGGTGGCTGCTGCGAGTATGCTGTAATGCCCGGGATGGTAGGTCTGAATTACCACTTCTCCCGGTATGGCATCGCGTCCGGCCCTGCCGGCGGCCTGGGACAGAAGCTGGAATGTCCTTTCTCCCGCCCTGAAATCTCCCGCATACAGGGAAAGGTCGGCAGCTATTATTCCCACCAGGGAAACCAGCGGAAAATCATGACCCTTTACAATCATTTGTGTCCCAACCAGGATATCCGCCTCATGCCTTGCAAATGCGGACAGGATTCTCTGATGCCCGCCCTTGTTCCTGGTCGTGTCCGTATCCATGCGCAGAATCCTTGCCCCGGGAAACTCCCTCCTGGCTATCTCTTCCACTTTCTGTGTACCCGTTCCGAATGCGGCGATGTACTTTGAACCGCAGGACGGGCATAATTTCGGCATCGGTTCTTCGTATCCGCAGTAGTGGCATAATAATCTGCCGTCCGCATGATAGGTCAGCGATATGTCACAGTGCCTGCATTTCATTACATGGCCGCAGCTTCTGCAGTTTACGAACCCCGAATATCCTCTTCTATTGATAAACAGCATTATCTGCTCGTTTCTGCTTAGCTTTTCCTCGATCAGCGATTTCAGCTTGCGGCTGAATATCGAGCGGTTTTTTTGCTTTAATTCTTCTCTTAAATCGACTATCCAGACCTTTGGCGGATTGGCGTCCTTTGCCCTCTTTGCAAGGGTAAAGAGCTTGTAATCACCGCTTGCGCATTTGCTGAACGATTCCAGCGACGGGGTCGCCGACCCAAGAATGACAAAGGAACCGGTAAGCTCAGCCCGTTTGACGGCCACCTCGACTGCATGGTATTTCGGGGTGGTCTCATTTTTATAGCTTCCCTCGTGTTCCTCATCTATTATTATCAGCCCGAGATTCTTAAACGGTGTAAACAGCGCGGACCTGGGGCCTATCATTATGTCTATTTCGCCTCTTTTAGCCCTTAAGCTCTGGTCGTACCTCTCACCGTCGGACATCCTGGAGTTCAGGATGGATACCCGGTCGCCGAACCTTTCGTAGAACCTGTTTACGGTTTGATAGGTCAGGGCAATCTCCGGTATCAGAACTATTACCTGCTTGCCGTCGGATACCACCTTCGAAATAATATCCATGTATATTTCAGTTTTCCCGCTTCCGGTAATACCGTGAATCAGATAGGTGCGGCGCTTCCCTTCATAATAATCCTTAAGGATTTCATCGACTATCGCCTGCTGCTCGGCGTTTAATTCCACCCGGTTTTTGGCAGTACCCTGATTATTTATTGGATTTCGGTATATTTGCCTGCTTTCTGTCTTAACTATGCCGTTATCGGTAAGCCATGCAAGGACGCCGGTATTCATATTGAGACTCTTTACAGCCATGTCATAATCGATGGCTTGCTCGTCCAGCAAGGCTTTCAGTATCCTGGCCCTTGCCCTGTTATTCTTTTTCAGCTGTTCCTCATAAATCCTTTCAGCCTCGCTGCGGTGCATTACAAGGGTTAACTGCCTGTGCTCCTTGATCCTTACCGCCTTCTTTACGGGCATTACGGTTTTTAGCGCATCATTTATTGTGCCGCCGTAGTTTTCCTTTATCCAATATGCCAGCCGAATCAAATGGCTTTCTATGACCGGTGCGCCCTTTATTACCGAATTTATCGGCTTGATCTTTTCAACCTCAATCTTCGGTTCGTTTGAAAGCCCCACGATATATCCCTTTATGGTCCTGCTTCCCTTGCCGAACGGCACGACAACAGGCGCGCCGATAACAGCCGACGACGCAAGATTATCGGGAACCGCGTACTGATATGTCTTGTCCAGGTTCTCGTGAGATATATCGATTATTATATCGGCATAGCTTTTGTAAGCCATTTCAGTCCTCCCCGGCACGAAGGGCGTCCATGACCAACTCCCGGTCATCCATGTGGTACTTAACACCCTTTATTTCCTGGTAATCCTCATGGCCCTTGCCGGCTATAATTATGACATCGCCTTCCTGCGCGTTGTCAATACAGTATTTTATAGCCTCTCTCCTGTCGGTTATCTTGATGTATTTGCCGGGCCCCTTTTTTACTCCTGTAATAATATCATTAATAATGTCCTCAGGCTCCTCAAACCTCGGGTTATCCGATGTAACCACCGTAAGGTCGGCCAACCTGGAAGAAATCTCTCCCATGAGGAATCTCCTGTCCCTGGAGCGGTTTCCGCCGCATCCGAAGACACATACCAGGCGCTTGGGTTTGTATTCCCTTATGGTGGTTAAAAGGCTCTCAAGGCTCATGGCGTTATGCGCATAATCAATGATGACCGAATAGCTGCCATTCACCGGGACTATCTCAGCCCTGCCCCTGACCTTGATATTGCTTAATGCCTTAAGAATATCCTTATCGCTTACGTTGAAATGCCTGCATATCGCAATGGCGCACAAGGAATTAAGGACATTGAATTTGCCCGGTATATCTATGGCCACATCAAAGTTCATCAGTCCGCTTACCCGGTAAGCCACACCCAGGTAGCCCGGCCTGTGTACCAACTGTACATCCTCCGCTCTTATATCGGCTTTTTCGGAGAATCCGAAGGTCTCAACCTGGCAGGTATGGCCTTCAAGAATATCCCCGGCGTGCTCGTCATCTATGTTAACCAGGCCGATCCTGCATTGCCGGAACAACTGCCTCTTGCATCTTAAATAATCGTCAAAGTCCTTATGCTCCTTGTCTCCGATATGGTCATAACCGATATTGGTAAACACTCCTATATCAAATACAAAGCCGTCCAGCCTGTTTTGCAGAAAGCCTTGCGACGATGCCTCCATGACAACACATTCAAGGCCGGCGTCAACCATCTTCGCGAAAGTCTCCTGGATAATATAGGACTCCGGTGTGGTATTGCTGGCCGGTATGACCTTGTCACCTATAATTGTCTCAATGGTTCCGATAAGTCCCGTCTTTATCCCCGCATTCTCCAGGATGGATCTGACCATGTAAGTCGTGGTGGTCTTGCCCTTTGTTCCCGTAATACCTATGGTCTTAAGCTTTCTCGCAGGATGCCCGAAATACGCTGCCGACATGCAGGCCAGAGCCTTTCTTGCATTTTCAACCCTGACGACAGTAACTCCGGCCGGCAAATCAATATCCTTTTCTATAACAATGGCTGCGGCACCCTTTTCAACCGCCTGGGGGATATAGTCATGCCCATCTGTCACTGTGCCCGTGATGCACACGAACACTGAGCCTTTCACCGTCTTTCTTGAATCATACACCAAACTTGTGACCAAAGTATGTACATCCCCCCGCAGGCAGGTATACTCCAGCCCTTCCAGTAAACTATCCAAATACATAATTCCGCCTCCTATAGCACTTTTACTATATTATATCCGCATTACATGCTTTATCGGTTGTACTTTCTGTCATATTTATAGCAAATAGTGCTTTGTTATCATATGGCAGCCCCGATCTTTTCTCCCATTTTAACCTTGGTTTCGATGCCTTTCATGGAGTTTTCCATAATGTCATTATCTATTATAACTCTTCCCTTTTCAATACATACAATTATGGTGGATCCTCCGAACTCAAACCTGCCTTTTTCCTCACCCCGCATAACATAAGCCTTTTCATGGTAATTAACAATCTTTCCAACCAGCAGGGCTCCCACTTCCATCACCAATAACCTGCCGAAATTCCTGCTGGATAATATGGTGTATTCCCTGGTATTCTCCTTGAATACCGGGACCGTTTCATGGGCTATGGGATTTACCGTGTGAAATACCCCTTTTATCCTGAAATTCTTTGATTTCATACCGCTGTCGATATAGCAGTACCTGTGATAATCATCAACCGAGAGCCTGAATACCAGGAGCGTGCCGTCCTCATAATGGTCTGCAAGATTCCTGTTCCTAAGCAGGCTTCTTAAGGTATAAGAAGTGTTTTTTACCATAAATCTTGTGTCCCTGCCAATGGGATATACGCTCAGCTTTCCGTCGCAAGGGGAAATGAAGTGATTTGGGCTTTGATCGATGATTCTGCGGCTTCTTATGATTTTCCTGATAAAAAAATCGTTAAAAGAAGTGTACTTTTTATTTTCATAATCCTTCATGTCAATCTTTTTCCACTTTATGAAAAAAGGTATAAATATTCTGGAAAGGCCACTGCTCAGCAAGATTTGCGCTAGCTTTGAAACCCACGGCTTTGCCAGCTGTTTTATGAGAACCCTCCCGGGCATGCTTCCGTATAAGTATTTCAAAACCCTGTCCTGCAGGTCATCATGTTCATATGTATTTCCGCTGCGGTCTGCATATGCCATCAGGAGCGCCTCCTACTCAAACAGCTCTTCGATGAGTGTTTTCTCTCTTAAAACTCTATGCCTGATGCGGTAATCAGAATACAGCAGAATAATTGAAACTATAAACGCAACAACCAGGGTTATAACGATAAGCTGCCTGTTTGTAGGCTTCTTTAACCGGAAGTTCGCAATAAACAGCGTGCCTACAATAAAAAGCATGGCAAGCAAAATCCATCTGAATGCGTTTTCCGGAATAACAAAGCTCAACAGGAACACGCCCGGCAAAATAATTGTTATGGATGTAATCGGCAGCCCCCGGTAATATTTATTTGCCCCGTCTTCATGCAGCTGCCTGTTTGTCTCAAGCACATTAAAGAACGCAAGCCTTATAACGGAAGCCACGCAATAATATCCAATCACAATTCCTCCAAGGATTCCGCGAACCCCAAGGATATAGCACAGAATTGTCGGAAATATCCCAAAGCAAATGACATCACACAACGAATCGATCTGCACACCGAATAACTTATGATCGAAGGTGCGGTTTTTCTTGGTCCTGGCCACCTTTCCGTCCAGCATGTCGCATAGGCCCGACAGTGCCAGGCAGACGATAGAGGTTCTGAATCTCCCGTCAATAGCCTGGGTAATACCGAATACCGAAAATAATAAGCTTACATATGTAAGTATGACAGTATAGTCGTAAAAACCGATCATTTTCCTATCCCCTTGCTTGTTTATCCGTATATATTCAATTTTGTATATTTAATATTAGTCCTGACCGCAAGCATCTATCCCAAATATTTTCCGGTTCAGGCCAAGAAACGCTTTCTCAATGTATAAGTATATCCGCGTATTGCATGATAAAAGGTAACAAAGCTCCGAAATCAGGATTCCTCCCAATACATCGACCATATAATGCTGTTTTGTAAATTGTGTCGATAGGCACACCATGACTGCAAATACACAGGAAAACACCTTATACCATAACGGAACCTTTTTGCTTCTTCTGATGCCTATGAAGCAAAACCAGCTCATAAGGCAATGCAAGGAAGGAAAAAGGTTGTCAGCCCGGTCAATATTATACAATAATCTCATCAGTATACTGAAGATGTCGTTTCCGGTTACCTCGGGACGGATATTTGTCGTGGGCACGGCTACGAATATAACTCCGCATATCAGCTTTGCCAATATATCTGCAAATGCGAACTTAAACCATTTCTCTTTTCCTTCCCGGGCCGCAAGTATATAATTAACACCCCAGAATACATAACACCCGAAGTAAATGATAATCCATTCCTTAACAAACGGGACCATCCTATCAAACCCGGTGGTAAAGTCATAATGATATCTGTCCATCGTAATTAACCGGCTTCCCCAATATACAAAACAGTTGGTCAGAAAGCAGGCTATCAGGGACAAAAAACCATATTCCGGAATCCATATCCCAAGTGTCTTGCCGTACCGCTCTCTTAATTTTCCTCGCTCCATGTCATCATCCATAGCATTTTCATAATGACATAAATATAACAAAAGCCGACAACAAATTCAACACTTATGTAATGGCACTTTCACAGGTACAATCCCGGGATAATAAACAATGGAGGTCCGCTAAGCGACGACAGCGATTAATAACCCGATTAAATTAAAAGAATAATAAGATATAACAAAAATGACACAATATAATATTGTGCCGTTTTTATATTAAAAAAAAGACAAACAATATATATAAGACAATGCTGAAGCCTAGGTTTTCATATGCTTGAGAATCAGCTTTTGTTAAGGAGGAGCCACGAAAGTGCTTAACATATTGCTTGGACATGTTTTTTCCCTCAACAGGCCTGACGGATTGATAGCAATACTTGTCCTTACAGCTATTTTCTGGTGCTTTCTTCTGCTTTTGTACTTCCGCTTCAGGCATTTGAGGAGACGTATGCATTTTCAGCCGGAGGATGAAGACAAAGCCATCTTGTACAAACCCGGAGAAATAAGAAGGCAAATGCTTGCGCTGGCAGCGGAACACAAGGATGTCAGGCTGATGAGATATAATTTTGTCCTCGATGACTATAATCAGGTTGCATATAAAAAGCTGAATAAAATCAGAAAAAGCATTATGACTGTTCCGTCGGATATTATTGCCCTGATACCGGCGGCAAGATGGCTGTTTGACAATTACCAGATGATGTATCGGCAGATTAAGAAGGTAAGAAGTTCGGGAACCAGCTATGAGATACTCCCGATTCTGAAAGCCCAGCCATATCGCGGATACCCGAGAGTGTATATACTGGCCAGAAAAATGGTCGCGCTTTCCGGAGGCCATCTCAGCTATGAAAACATCTCCCTTATGCTGAAAGCCTACCAGGAGGTAATACCCCTGACCGACAAGGAGATATGGGTCCTTCCCGAGGTTATCGGCTTTTGCCTGTTGGAAAACATCATAGAGGTTGCCGACGATATTTTGAAGGTAATAAAAATCAAGGCCAAGGCTGACAAGCTGGTTAAGGAAAAGCTGCGCCAGGGGAAGGAAGTAACGGACATCCCATCCTTGCTGTGTAAAACAGAGCCCGACTGCAGGGACAGCTATTCCTTCCACTCCCATGTGATTTATTTGCTGAAAAACATGTCCTTCAGTGACGCCGATATTTTGCGCTACATCGAATATCATTGCGGCGGTGACGGCATTAAGCTTAACCCGACGCATGTATTCCAGGAGGAGGGCAAAACCCAGTCCCACCTTGAAGCCGTCATCCGCACCCTGGTTATCAGCCTCCGGGAAATCAATGAGATGGACGAGGAAAGATTCTTTGCCGAATTCTCCAGCCTGGAACATATCCTGTCAAAGGATCCGGACGGTGTATATCCCAGGATGGATTCGGAAAGCAGGGGATTATACCGCGGCAAAATAGTAAAGCTTGCCCTTAGGCATAAGCTGAGTGAGGTTGATATTGCCAATGAATGCTTAAGGCTTGCCGCGGAGGGCAATGCAGAACTAAACTTCCCCCATCATGTAGGAAGCTATCTTTTGGGCAAGGGCTACAAACTGCTGAGGGCAAAAATACTGCACAAGGCCATGCCTGATGTAAGCCGCAAAAAACTCAATCTCAAGGGCTTGCTGTATTTTGCCGCATACATTCTTGTGCTGGCCGCTTTCATTGCTCTTCTTGCACTAATTACAGCCGGCAGCCGCTGCAGGCACATGGAGGTTATGGGATTGGTTTCAAAGCGGGTGGCGGCCATCATAATGATAATTGCAGCCTTGCCTTTGCTTATGGGGATAGCCCAGGAAATAACCAATAACATCTTCACCAGGTGTGTTCAGACAAAGAAAATACCTGCCCTGGATTATCTTGACGGGATCCCGGAAAGCGCAAGAACCTTCGTTGTCATGCCTGTTATTGTCTCCTCAAGGGAGCAGGCTCTTGAGTATATGGAAAGGCTGCATAAGCTTTATCTTGCCAACCGGCAGGAAAATCTCTATTTTGCCCTTTTGGCCGACTACATGGACGCTCCGGCCGAAAAGACGGAAGCAGATGCTGTAATTGAAGAAGCGCTTATTAACCGTCTTAATGAACTGAATGAGCTTTATCCCGCACAGCGCGCTCGCTTTAGCCTTTTTATCCGATACCGCAGGTGGAATCCCTCGGAAAAATGCTACATGTGCTGGGAAAGAAAAAGAGGCAAGCTGGAAGAACTTAACAGGATTATAGTTGGACAGGATGAGGCCGGTACCAGCTTTTCACATATCCTTTGCGACAAGCAGCTGCTGAAGAGCTTTAAATACGTGATTACCCTTGATGCGGATTCCGACCTGATCAGGGACAATGCCGCAAAGCTGGTGGGCCTGATAGATCATCCTTTGAACAGGGCGGTTATTGACAAGGAAGCAAAAAAGGTCAGGGAGGGGTACGTTATTATTCAGCCCGCGGTAAGAAATCATATCCCTCCTGTAAATTGCAGCCGATTTACCTTTATATTTGGCGGTCAATCCGGACTGGACAGCTACTCAACAGTGATATCCGATATATACCAGGATATTTTCGGCCAGGCAATTTACACAGGCAAGGGAATATATAATGTGGAGGCCTTCCATTATCTGCTGGACGGTATAATCCGGGAAAACACCGTGTTAAGCCATGACCTGCTGGAAAGCTGCTATACCAGGTGCGCTTTCTCAAGCGCGGCTAAAATAATGGACAGCTTCCCAAGCAATGTGCTTTCGTATATCAAGAGGGAGCACAGATGGATAAGGGGCGACTGGCAGCTTCTGCCCTGGCTCTTTTTGAAGGATAAAAGCGGCAGGAGCCTATGCACCTTGTCAAAATGGAAAATATTTGACAACCTGAGGCGAAGCCTTGTTCCTGTCAGCAAGATATTGCTTATCCTCTTTAATCTTGCCCTGTTTCCGGATGTGTTTTATCTCTGGCTGCCCCTGGTATTTTTCAATGATATCCTTAACCTGGTGATTTTGCTGGCAGCAATAACAGCGCAGAAAATCTGCCGCCCAAAGCTCGCCCTGCTGTACAGGCAGTTGTTTAAGGATATATATTATGCGCTTGAGCGAAGCTTTCTTGAGCTGGTGTTGACTCCTTACCGGGCGTATTCGGCCGCCGATGCGATTATCAGGACCCTTTACCGGCTGGCCATAAGCAAGAAGAACTTACTAAACTGGAATACGGCTGAAGCGGTGGATGCCTCAATACTGAATACCAAAAAGGGATACTTTTTGTCCATGTGGAGCTCCTTGCTGCCTGCAGCGGTTATTTTGCCCCTGCTTTTTTGGGCGGAACTGGATACAGCCGGCAATTTAATATACGGCATACTTGCAATTTTATGGATTTTGGCCTTTTATATTGCCTACTTAATAAGCAGGCCCAAAGAGCAAAAGGGTTTCTCTCTCAGTGCCGATGACAGGGAGTTTTTACTGGATGCCTGCAGGCACACCTGGCAGTTTTTCAAGCAGCTGTCCAACCGTGAAAACAATTGGCTGTGTCCGGATAATTACCAGATAACGAGCGGTGTAAAAATTACCGACAAAACCTCGCCAACCAATATAGGACTCCAGTTCCTCGCCATTTTGTCAGCCAGGGATCTGGGCTTTGAAAGCCTGAGCTCAACCATAAACAGGATTGAGAGGCTCCTGGATACGGTCATGCAGCTTCCCAAGTGGAAGGGGCATTTGTATAACTGGTACCAGATTAAAACGCTTGATGTGCTCAAACCGGATTATATCTCCACGGTTGACAGCGGTAATTTCCTCGGTCATATGATTGCATTAAAAAACGGCCTTCTTCAGCAGCTGGACACTCCGGTTATAACTGGGAATATGCTGCGGGAGCTTAAAAAAACCGCAGTGTTATGCAATCCGGAATTTAAAATTAAAGACAGCTATGCAAGCTTTAATGAACTGTTCAAGGATATCGGCTGCATCTGGGATGATATCGCCGGAAGGAAGCCAAGTCCTGTGGAAAACCCCGCCTGGTTTGCCCAACTGGCTGAAAACCTGGAAACACTGATTGATGAAATATCCGGTTATAATCTTAAGGGTTATTCGGTTGCTTCATGTCCAAGCCTTATGGAGCTGACCTTGCAGGATAACAAAAAGGCAAAAGCAGCCGCGAAGAAAATCAATGAACTGTGCAAAAAAATTGACGGTATTATAAGCGGCATGGATTTTGGCTTCCTCTTTAACAGAAAAAGGCTGCTGTTTCATATAGGATATCATGTATCATCAAATACCCTTGACAGCGGCTGTTATGATTTGGCGGCATCGGAATCTGTCCTGACCAGCTTTCTGGCTATCGCCAGGGGAGATGTGCCCTTAAAGCACTGGTTCCGCCTGGGCAGGCCGCTTACCCTGATAAAGGGGATACCCTGCTTTGTCTCCTGGAGCGGAACCATGTTTGAATACCTGATGCCAAACCTGGTGATGAAGGAATATTCCGGCTCGGTTTTTGCCGACAGCGCCAAAGCTGCTGTATTGCAGCAAATGCGATATGCAAAAGCCATGAAGATTCCCTGGGGCATATCAGAATCCCAGTATTACCGCTTTGATTTGAACGCGAATTATCAGTACAGGGCGTTTGGCGTTCCCAAGCTGAGGCTGCAGCCGGTACGCAGGAATTTCCTTGTAGTATCCCCCTACTCAACCATGCTGGCCCTTGATTATGCAGGCAATGCCGGCATAAAAAACCTGAAGCAGCTGAAAAAGCTGGGGGCATATGGCAGGTACGGCTTTTATGAGGCGGTGGACTTTAACGGCCCTGACTCCATTAATATGACGCCTTACAAAATTGTAACCTCCTTTATGACCCACCATCAGGGAATGAACCTGGTTGCGGTCAATAATATTCTAAATGACGGCATAATGAGAAAGAGATTCCATGCGGAGCCCATGGTAAAATCAGCCGAAGTCCTTCTTGAGGAAAAAAGGCAATCCTACCTGATTTCACTGGCCAAAAAGGGATATACGATAAATATAGACAAAAGCTATTTTAAAGAAAACCTTTACAGCAACAGGTATGTCAGCGGCCCGGCTCCGGACGTTCCGGTTGTATGCTATCTGTCCAACAACAAATACTCCGTGATGATAAACTCGGACGGAGACGGCTTCAGCAAAAATATGAATATGATGGTTCATCGTTTCAGGGCCGATGTCCATGCCAATACCGGTCAGTATATCTATATAAAGGATCTGGGCTCAGGCAGGCTCTGGAGCAGTACCTATCATCCCACCAGAACGGAGCCTGACGAATACCAGGCCATATTCTCTCCGTATAAGGCAGAGTTCAAAAGAAGAGACGGGGATATATCCACCCACACCCAGGTGAGCCTGTCGCCCGGCCATAATATTGAAATCAGAAAGGTTAAGCTGTCCAATCATTCAAAGGAAGCAAAAAGGCTGGAGATTACCAGCTATCTTGAGGTGGTGGCGGACAGCCATCTGGCTGAGCTGAGTCATCCGGCCTTCAACAAGCTGTTTATTGAAAGCGAGTTTTTGCCTGAGCATAAGATATTCCTCTCCAGGAGACGTTCCGGCAAGACAGCGGAAAGCCTCTGCCTGATGCATACGGTAAAAACTGACAGAAGGCCGGTTAAAAAGGTTGAATATGAAAATGACAGGATGAAATTCATAGGCAGAAATAACAGCCCGGAAAATCCGGCGGCGGTCGTTGGCAGCATTCCTTTCTCCAACCGGGCAGGCTTTTGCAGCGACCCGATTATGAGCCTTCGTGTGGCCATAAGCATACCTGCCGGCCAAAGCGCATCCGTAAGCTTTATAACAGGGGTATGTGAAAGCATGGAGGAGGCGATAAGGATTTCCGAGGAGTTGGATACTGAATACAGGATTGATGATGTATTCGAAAAATTCAAGCTGCAGAGTGAAATAGAGCTCAAGTATCTTGAAATAGGCAGAAACCAGCTGACAGCCTTCCAGGATTTGATCAGCCCGATATTCTATCCTAATGCGGCCTACAGGGGTCCGCAGCAGAATATCATAAGGAATAATAAAAACCAGAGCGCTTTGTGGAAATTCGGTATATCCGGAGACAATCCGATTATGCTTTTAACCGTCCGTTCCGTCCAGGATGCTGCATTAATAAAGGATGTGCTGAAGGCTTATGAATACTACAGAATCAACCGACTGGATGTGGATTTGGCAATTATGATAGAGACCAGGCAAGGCTATTTGCAGGAACTGGATGAGCTGATAAATGACATGACCAGCTCGCTAAGGATTTATGACGCCGACAGCAAACCCGGCCTTTATGTCCTGCATACCTATGACATGAATGAGGATGAAATAAACCTGCTGTATACTGTGGCAAGAGTTGTATTCACAGAAAGAAGCGGCATTTATTTCAGAAGCTTCAGCGAGGAATTTTCCGATTCCGAGGACTAAGGAGGTGAATGATTTGTATACTGATACCGGCAAGCAGAAGACGCAGAATACTGCCGAATATGAGTTTTTCAACGGATTTGGAGGCTTTATTAATGACGGAAGCGAGTATGAAATAGTACTGTCGGGACAGAAGCGGCCACCCGTCCCCTGGATTAATGTTGTCGCAAACAAGAAATTCGGCTTTCAGATATCGGAATCAGGAGGAGGCTTCACCTGGGCAATCAACAGCCGGGAAAACAAGATAACCTCCTGGAGCAATGACCCTGTCTGTGACAGGGCATCGGAGGCCATTTACATTCTTGATGAAACCAGGGGCATAATTATGTCTCCTATGTCGCTTGGCAGAACCGACCGGGGCCTTTACAGGGTCAGACACGGAATCGGCTATAGCATATTCCTGTATGAGGAGGAGGAGCTTGCGCAGGAGCTTTTGGTATTTACTCCCCTTGATGAGTCAATCAAGCTTTGGCTGCTGAAGCTGACCAATAAATCAGAAAAAGTCAGGTATCTGAGGCTCAGCTATTATCTTGAGTGGGTGCTGGGGACCAACAGGGAGCTTACCGGTCCCTATATATGCACCGGGTATGACAAGGAGCAGGATTACTTATATGCGAAAAATTTATATACCTTTAACTTTGGCGACTGCATTTCATATGTCTTCTCCAGTCTTCCCACCCTGGGCTATACAGGGGACAGGCAGGAGTTTTTAGGACTGAAGGAATCCATACAAAGTCCCGGCGGAGCGGATATGACCCTCTCCAAAAATTGCGGTGTTTGCAGCGACTCCTGCGGGGCTATACAGGTATTGCTTGAAATGAAGCCTGGTGAAAGCTCCACAGTCATTTTTGCCCTGGGCCAGAGCAACGATGAAAATGAGATAAAGCGGCTTCGCAGCAAATACAGGAATCCTGAAAATGCTGAAAATGAGCTTGAAAGGGTAAGAAAGCACTGGGATGAAATCCTGGGAATTGTCCAGGTAAAGACCGGTGACAGGGCAATCGATATTCTTATTAACAGATGGCTCCTCTATCAGACCATTTCCTGCAGACTGAATGCCAAGACCGCCTTTTACCAGTGCGGAGGCGCCATAGGCTTTCGTGACCAGCTGCAGGATTCACTGGCTTTGCAGCTGGCTGACCCCGATGCCTTGCGCGCCCAGATTTTGATATCCTGCAGCAGGCAGTTTGAGGAAGGGGATGTTCAGCACTGGTGGCATCCTCCGCATGGCATGGGAGTCCGCACTAAAATAAGCGATGACCTGCTGTGGCTGCCCTATGCGGTGGAAGTCTATATAAGGGCAACGGGGGATTATTCCATACTGGAGGAGGAGGTAAATTATATAAAGGGGCCTTTGCTTGATGAGAGCAGGCACGAAATCATGTTCATCCCCGAGGTTTCGCAAAAGTCCGGAAGCGTGTATGAACATTGCAGGAAAACAATAGACAGGACTCATTTTGG
This sequence comes from Clostridiales bacterium, assembly GCA_012735495.1. Lineage (GTDB taxonomy): Bacteria > Bacillota > Clostridia > Lachnospirales > Lachnospiraceae > Mobilitalea. The sequence continues at coordinate 47,906 of JAAYHD010000033.1, forward strand.
ACAGCACGGTATCCCGCTGATGGGCGGGGGAGACTGGAATGACGGAATGAACGAGGTTGGCATTGGGGGAAAGGGTGAAAGCGTATGGCTGGGCTGGTTCTTCTACAAGGTACTGTCGGATTTCATTCCCTTATGTCTGCATATGAAGGACACTGAATATGCTGCACAGCTTGAAGCAAGAAGGGACGGGCTGCAGCGGAGCCTTAATGAAAATTGCTGGGACGGCGGCTGGTATCTGCGGGCTTTCTATGATGACGGCACAAAGCTGGGCTCCAAGGACAATGACGAGTGCATGATAGATTCCATCAGCCAGTCCTGGAGTGTCATTTCAGGGGCCGGTAGCAGGGAAAAAAGCATACAGGCCATGCGGTCGGCCTGGCGCTACCTGGTGAGGGAGGATGATTTTGTGTCTTTGCTTCTTACCCCACCCTTCAACAAGACAGAAAAAAATCCCGGCTATATAAAAAACTATCTGCCGGGTATCAGGGAAAACGGCGGTCAATATACCCATGCCGCCATATGGCTGGCTATTGCCACCGCCATGATGGGTGAGTATGACATGGCCTATAAACTTTTTACCCTGCTTAATCCCATCCATATCTGCTCAAACACCAGGGACGCAATCAGGTATGAAAAGGAACCCTATGTAATGGCGGCGGATATTTCCTTTTCTCCGCAATATGCCGGGCGCGGCGGCTGGAGCTGGTATACGGGCTCCGCAGGCTGGATGTACCAGGGCTTGCTGTTTTGGTTTTTGGGTATAAGGAAGGAAGCGGACACCCTTGTAATTGAGCCGGCCACACCTTACAGCTTTGGAGATTATACGGTATGGTATAAATATGGAGGTTCGGAATATGAGATAAGGGTGGAAAACAGGAGCAAGGACAGGACTGCGGCCGGGACGCTGTTTGCGGACGGAAAAAGGATAACCGGCAAAAGGCTTAAACTGGTTGACGACGGCAGAAAGCATGAGGTTATCGTTCTTGTCTGAAAAACCTTTGCCGCATAGGTTATTGCAAAATAAGGGGACAGAGGCCTGCCCTCATTAGTAACTCCGGAGCCGGGGACTCTGCCCGTATGCCTGCTGCAAGAACCAATTATTCAATAACATGCCTGGATGAGCCTACTTGCCGGACAGGTCCTTTATTTTTCCCTTTAAGTAATCAAGCCTTCTTCCTGTATATGCATGCTTATCATCTTCGACAAATGCGGACAGCACATATCCGTCATCCGTAACATAATAAAAACCGTATTTTGAGAAATGGTACTTTCCCTCATGCTGGTCCGAGCCGGCCATAACCGGTGTGACTATTCTCATGCCGGGACGCAGCTTTGGTACATACTCTCTTAGCTGGGCATTAGCCACAATGATGATATCACTGCCGGCTTTATCACCGGATGTATCACCGGGAATGTCCCCTGCAACAACCTCGCGGATTTTGACCTTGTACTGCAGGAAGGTTGCGGATGATGCCGGTTCTTTAACCATACCGTTTCTCTGCGCCAAATCTGCATAATATTCCGGCAGTATCTCAGTCACTTCACAGAAGACAACAGCATCCGCTCTTTTGTAGATATATTCCACACCCGGTATGGTCATTGATATATTGGGAGGATCATTTTCATACAGCGGATACTTCTCCCTGAGCTTTTCAATTTGCTCCTTGCTCAAAACCGGGGCTTTGGGCAATAATGCTTTGGCTGCCAATGCCGCTGCAATGGCCAGAAGCACTATCGATGATAAAAATACAAGATTCCGATTTGCCTTCACATTTCCAAAATTCATGGAATCCCTCCGCATACAAGCAAATAGTGATTATAACCAGATTATATAGTATTAGGCAGTGGTTTCTCAACAAAAAATATCAGGTGCTGCCGGGTGAATCCTGAACCTTTTCCCACAGGTACATTCTTGATGAGAAATCAGGCTGTATGCGGGTATCTTCATTATATCCCGTTCCTGCAAATGACGGTTTAAGCTTTACTCCCGCATTATTGAACACGCAGCCCATGGCCTTGCAGTCTTCCGTTTCCCCGGGCATTTTCTTCACCATGGCAATGACATTGTGAACCAGGGAATCCTTCTTAATGTGAATGGGTGATATCATGTTAATCAAATCCCCGAATATCTTGATGTTGAATGTCTGCCGCCGGTTCGTAAAATGATAGCACGCCCCGTCTTCCAGCCCTCTGGTCCTAAACCTTGCATGGGGGTAATTCGGTACAACCTCCTTATGCAGGTGCATCCCAACGGCCTCCGACTTGTCGGGAGCGACACACAGCCACTGGAATATCCCGTTTTCATTTATTTTAATACGGTAAAAATCACCGAACTGAAAAGTCCTGCGGTGCTTCTTGTAAAATTCTATCTGTTCCTTAACAATTTGATACTCTTCCCTGCTTAGCTCAGTTAGGTTGCATTCATATCCCAGCAAGCCGAAGGCAGCCACCTCAAAGCGGGTCTCGATGGATGTGTTGCGCAGGGTCTGATGGTTCGGGCACCCGGACACATGGGCTCCTATTACCGAAAGAGGGTAACCGTAGCTGTACCCGGACTGTATGGCAGCCCTGCATATGGCATCGGTATTGTCGCTTGCCCATACTTGGGGCATGTAGCACAGCATGCCGAGATCAAAGCGGTTGCCGCCTGAGGCACAGCTTTCAAAAAGAATGTAGGGGAAACGTTTTGTCAGGGTACCCAACACTTCGTATAATCCCATGATATAGCGATGGCTGAATTCCTTTTGCCTGTCGGCAGGAAGAGAGGAAGTATAACGGTCGGAAAATATCCGGTTCATATCCCACTTGACATAGCGGATGTTCGCGCTTGAAAACACCCTGGTCATTTCCTCAATTATATAGTTACGAATCTCTTCCCTGGTCAGGTCAAGAATCATCTGGTTTCTTCCAAGGGAATGGGGTGCATCTGGAAGCTTGACCGCCCAGTCAGGATGGCTGCGGTATAAGTCGCTGTCTTCATTCACCATCTCCGGCTCCACCCAGATGCCAAAATCCATGCCAAGGGCGTTTATCTTCTCCGCAAGGCCCTTCAGCCCATGATTGAGCTTGTTCCTGTTCTCATGCCAGTCACCCAGTGAAGATGTATCGTCATTCCGGTTGCCAAACCAACCGTCATCCAGGACAAAAAGCTCAATTCCAGCCTCTGCGGCAGCCTTGGCCTGCTTCAAAAGCTTTCTCTCGTCGAACTTAAAGTAGTTTGCTTCCCAACTGTTAAGAAGAACCGGCCTTTCACGGTGCTTCCATTCACCCCGGATAATGTGGTTTCTTATAAAATGATGCATGTTATGGCTCATTCCGGTATATCCGCGGTCCGAGTAAGTGAGAACCGCTTCAGGAGCTTCGAACGATTCGCCGGGCAAAAGCAAAAAGCTGAAATTCTCAGGCTGAATGCCGTTGATTACCCTGACCTTTCCCAGGCTGCTTAATTCAACCGCCGCGTAATGCTCTCCGCTGTAAATAAGGTTAAAGCCGTAGCAGTCCCCGTATTCTTCACAGGTATTCTTACGGCTGAGCATGAAGAACGGGTTGCTGCGGTTGCCTGAAAAGCCGGTCTTGGAATCATTGACAATTATGCCGGGCTTTACGGGCATGTCACAGCGGTTCATTTCTCTTGCCCATGCCCCATGGAATGTGCTTAAAATATAATCATCCTCATCCAGGTCCAGTTGGCTGCTCATAATGCGTTCCAGCCGTATGCTCCTGTCCGAGGTGTTGACAAGCCTTGCGCTCCTTGTTATCACATTGCTGTCGTAGAATACGGAATATATTAGAATCAGCGTAATTCCATGGTTGCCGTCATACAGCTCAATCTCAAGGCTTACCGGTTGGTCGCCCTGTTTCTCAATATATGCGGACGGCAGGGTTTCAAGCTCCTTTTTTTCATTTAGGACCCTTGCTTCCCTGAACCTGAAATCACTGGTGCCGGAGCCGTCTCCATGGATAATCTCAATAAAGGCTTCCCTGACGTCCCCTTTACCGTATGAGGAAATCTCCAGACACAAATCCTCCAGCCCTACATTCGGGAAATCCTTCGAGTAGGCAATCTGGGTGCCGCCAAGAAACCCTTCCTTCCGGATCAGCGGTTCATAACCCTGCCACGGATTGATTTTCCTTCCATAATGCAAATGCTCCAGATGCCCCTGGGGCATTACCCTGAAGCAATAAGCGGTTTCACGTGTCTCAAGGACAAATAAATCATCGATGCGGTATATCATGGGCAACCTCCTTTAGTTGATTGGTAATGCCAATTCATTGCTCAGACTTCTCCACCCGGAAATATATATGCTTCTCTTCCAGACCCACGGGACAAATGGTTAATGCTCCTTCGCCCTTCATGCCCCTGGTTTTTACAAAAATGCCGGCCGCACCGCCCCTCAGGCTTAAGACCTTGGGGCCGATTATTTCGATGGCTCCCGATGCCTTAAGAACAACCGGCTCCTGATAATAATACAGCCTGTTTCCGTTTCGGTCATGGGCGGTTATCCTGACCAGGGCCACGTCATATGTCTCCTCTTCCTTAAGGCTTGTACTGCTGACCCTGTACTTAAGTTGCGGTTTGCCAACGGGGCCTTTTACGACCTCCTTGACGACCCTTCCGTTCTTTATTGCCTCAAAACGGTAGCTGAAGCTCTTGCCGCCCCAACCTCCGGCATATTCGTAATAGAGGCTGACAGCCTTCTGCATGTCTATTCGGTTCTTAAGCAAGAGATACGCCATCTTAAGCTTGTATCGCAGGGGCAGGCCGGAAGGCCCATGCTCCTGTATGGCTTTGATAAGCTTCTTAAAGCCCTCCGCCGACTTGTGATCAATTTTCTCCTTCTTTTCCAGAAGCTCACCGATGAAGTCGTCAATTATAACAGGCGGGTGGGGTAAATTCTTAAACCTGTCTCTTGCAGGACGGAACTCCTTGATAAACGCATCCCCTTTATATAACCGTATGCAGTCGGCATTGGTGAACGCATACACCTCTCCCAGCCTTCCTGCGGGATGGTCTCCTATATCCATTGACGAGCTTAACTCACAGACCGGATAAATTTCGCTTTGGCTTGCATATACCGCTGCTGCCGGTTTCGGATTCCTGAACATATCCATGACACCGTGATAACAGATTCGGTCCCCGCTGCCAAAATCCTTGTGGGTATTGTAGTCGAACATGCACCAGCCAAAGCCTCCCGCTATATCCTCCTGTTCGAACAGGCTGTCCAACACCCTGGCATGCCTTAAAGCATGCTCAAGGCGGTGTTCTTCATCGTCGAAGGATTTTGTCGGATACATATGGCCGTTAAATTCCGATACCAGGTAAGGCACGTTTTTGGACGTCACGTCCTTCTTTTTGTCCAATCCCCTGTTTTTGCCGTTGTGAACGAAATCATTGTAGGTATAAACATCCTCAAGCAGATGGCTTTTCTTTATAAATCGGACTCCGCCGGTTTGTCTTGTGGGGTCAAGCTCATGGGCGATCCGGTTCGTTTCCGAATATAATTCATCATCGTCCTGGGATTCGTTAATTCTGACTCCCCACAGGATTATTGAGGGATGGTTGCGGTACTGCAGTACCATTTCCCGGACCTGCTCACAGGCCCTTTTCTTCCACTCTTCATCACCGATGTGCTGCCAGCCCGGAATTTCAGTAAACACGAGAATCCCCAGCTCATCGCAGCGGTTAATGAAATGCTTCGACTGCGGATAATGGGATGTCCTCACCGCGTTTACCCCAAGCTCAAACTTTAGTATCTCCGCATCAAGCTGCTGCATGCTTTTTGGCATGGCATAACCCACATAAGGGTAGCTTTGATGGCGGTTTAATCCAAGCAGCTTTACCTTCCTGTTGTTAAGGTAAAAGCCGTCCTTCTTAAACTCGCAGGTACGGAAACCGAAGCGGACATCCTTCTCATCCAGCAATGTGTCTCCTTCATATAAGGCAAGCTTCAGATAATATAAGTTCGGATGTTCCGTGTCCCACAGGGCAGGGTTGTCAATGGTAAACTCATATATAAAAAGGTGCTTGCCTGCGGACGAGCTTGAAGAATCCTTTGATGAATCCCCCGCATCAAACCTTCCGCCGCATACCTTTGTGCGCCGCCCATCCTCAAGTATGTATTCAAACAAATAATTGATTTCGTTTCTTTTATATTCTTCGCCTGACACGGATACCTGAAGCCTGACTATATATTTGCCATCGCCGGCATCCTCCGTCATGACAAATACATCCTCAACAGCCACCGGTTCTTTTATCTCTATGTACGCCTCACGATAAATACCGCCATAAGTCAGATAATCAATGACATTGCCAAAGGGCGGCAGGTTGCGGTTTTCCCTGCTGTCCACCTCCATGGCAATGACATTTTCCCCTTCATAAACCAACCCGGGGCTTAAGTTTACGGTAAATGCCGTATAACCCCCGTAATGGGTGGCAAGCTTGCTTCCGTTCAGATAAACCGAAGCCACATGCGCCACTCCCTCAAATGTAAGAAGGACCTGCCTGCCCTTCCACTGCGGTTCCGCTGTAAATCTCCTTCGGTAGCAGCTTACAAACTGGTAAATGCCGTCATCGAAATAATTATATGGTGTCTCAGCATTTGCATGGGGAAGCCTTACTTCCTCCATCATACTGTCATCATAATCCGGATAAACCATCTCCGGCTCAAAGCTTTTGCCATACATCCAGCCGTCATTTAGGGGAATACGCCTTGTCATCATGACTCTCTCCTTTTATAAACCGCGTCACCGCCAGGCCATGCCAACACCGGGCAGTCACCTGTGTTTTGTTACGCAAAGTTTGACAAATCGATAACCGGAGCTTCCGGAAGCTTGTCGTTAAGCAGATCCGGCACAAGATTATACCAACTGCCGCACTTGTTAAGTATTATCGCATCGGATGTGACAATCCTGCTTTCCCCCTCCAGGACAACGTCCACATTGTTTATTACCTCAACCTCCACCCTGAAGGGGCACCCGTCAAGAAGCTCATAAATCAGGGTCTTCAGCCTTCCCGTGTTGGATACCGGGGCATCCAGGTAAAATACCGCCTCCTGAATATCCAGTCCCGATAAGTGCTCCCCAAGAATATGTATTGCGGCCCTTGTTTCATCAATTATCCGGTACGTCCCACGAAGTCCCGCCAGGTCCCGGATTGTACCATCCATGCACCTGACCAAAACACCTTTGGAAAAGGCAACTTCCAGGGTGATAATGGTATTCAGGCCGTCGATGACAACCCTGCCCGACAGCTCATTTCTTTCCAGCCTCTTTTTCTGCCGCAATTCAATTATGTCCCGGGAAGTGGTTGCCCTGACCAAGGCCAGCCGCTGCCGCTCGGAAAGAAGGTAATGATTGCCGACAAAAGTTGAAGCCCCCTTTATCGGATACCCTCTTTCAACAAGGTAAAGGATATCCTGCTGCGCTTTTTTCAACAACTCCATATTCTCCCGGTTAAAATCCCTTTCGTCCGTCGGTACGAAACCGCGCCTGGCATTCGGCATAGTAACCACTCTTCTTCAAAAGTATTTACCATTTATTACTTTTATTTTAATACTTGCTTTTATATCGGTCAATGCGGCTGTTAAACAGTTTGGCGATATACACTTATATGTCCTTTAAATGCCTTCTGATGCGCAGTCTTAACCCGTCTGTGATTAAAGAAACCGCACCGGTTTCATATGTTATATAAACTTCACTTCCCGATTTGACCAGCCTTTCAAGAAGCTCGGCATGCGGATGCCCATAACTGTTGCCCCTTCCGCAGGATATGAGGGCATATTCCGGTTTTATAATGCTTAAAAGCACCTCGCTCGTGGAATTCCTGGAACCATGGTGGGATACCTTGAGAACATCATAATCTGTCTGAACAAATGCCGCCGGATTACTTATCCGGCTGTTTATCATTTCCCGCTCCTTAAAGAACTCCACAAGCATCCCTTCCCCTTTGGCTTCTATATCACCGGTCAGAAGCATATCGAAGTCCCCATAGCTGATACTTAACACCATTGAGTAGTCGTTGCCCGATGACGGCTGATACCCTATTGGAGGATGAAGGACGTGCATTATCAAATTGCCGTCGGTTATCCTGTCCCCCGATGCCATATATACAAGCTTTATTTTCTTGCCCCTTGCCATTTCCTCAAGCTTGGCATAAGTCCTGTTCCTTGTGTTTGTTTCCGGCAAAATCAAGTGCTTTACGGTTACCCGGCCTTCTTCAATGAGCTCCATAAGCCCGCTTACATGATCCTTATCGGTATGGGTAACAATGGCATAATCCAGGGTATCCACCCCTATCGACAGCAGGTAAGGCGTAATCCTGCAGCTGCCCGCGCGGTTTACATCCTGGCTTCCTCCGTCTACAAGGTATGTTCCGCCGCTGCCGTTCCTGATGAATATCGCGTCTCCCTGACCAACATCAAGCATTGTAATATGAAGTTTTTTATCCGGCATTTGGACCGTAAGGACAGCCACGGCGGCGGCAAGGATTAATAAAACTCTTAACTTTCTAATCCTTCTTGAACATATGATAAATAACGTTACCATCCCGTAATACAATAAAATTCTCACAAAGCCGGACCTTCCCACGGTAATCGTATTACCGGGCAACTTACTTCCGACCTTACATACAGCTTCATAAATCTTAAGTATATAATTTGCTCCTCCGGCCAGGAAAATCCCAAGGGAAGAAGATATAACCCCCACCATCCCCGCTGCCGCCGCGGCAAGCATAAGCAATGATGTAAGCGGCACCACCAGGAGATTGACTAATACGCCGTATAACGGAACCTGAAAGAAATAATAAAGGACTGCCGGTAAAGTCAGTACCTGGGCGGATATACTTGTATAAAGCCCTTTAACCAATCCGTTTTTCGTGCCGTGCATGCTATTAAGGCACGGCAGTAATACGGCAATTCCCAGCACCGCTCCGAAAGACAGCAGGAACCCCGCCTGAAACAGCTCATAAGGGTTTTGAAGCAAAATAATAAATGCGCTTAGGGACAATGCCGATAGGATATCAAATGTCCTTCCGACAAGCCCTGCCAAAAGCAGAATAAAATACATTACAACCGCCCTGTTGGTGGAAACGCTGAAGTTGGTAAGTATTCCGTAGCAATAGACAAATGCCATGGATATAATGGTTGACGCATGGATTCCCAGCCCAAGCTTTTTAAACAAAAAATATATGGCTGCCCCCGCCATAGACACATGCAGGCCGGAAATGGCAAGGATATGGGAAATTCCGTTTTTCTGGTATAACGTTTTGACCTCCTCGTCCAGCATATATTTCTCACCGAGGACCATTGCCATTACAATACCTGCTTCCTTTTCGGGAAGAATTTTGCCATATGTATCTGCCAGCTTTTCTTTAGCAACAGACAAGGCATTACGAAAAAATGAATAATTGCCGTCTATGACGGTTATGTCTTTTGCTGAAACCTTGTATGAGATGTTCTGGGATTTGTAATAGAGATATTCATTGAATTCTCCGGGATTCGTACCGGTTCTGAATTTTATGATGGTGCCTGACACCAGGATGGTGTTTCCGACCCGATACTGATTTGAAA